>DASRZL010000075.1:0-4368 GCA_035686425.1 Thermoleophilia bacterium | reverse complement strand
TACGGCCTCCTTTGGGATGACTCCAGGACCCTATGATGCAAGCTGGAGATTTGCGTCCTCTCAGCTCACGACTGGGACGTACCCGCCCGCGGCAGTGCCAAGCCGCCGCCGGGCACGGTCGCGTCCCGTGACGAACGCACGCGCGCCCGCGCCTTGTCGCGAGGAGCGGGCGTCCTCACTTCTATCCTTGAGCAGAGCGGGAATCGCCGGAGGCCGTTGCGGTCTGCCGTCGCTGTGTGGCAAGGTCGGGCAGACCGGGGAGGGAGAGGTCCCGATGAAGTTCGCAGCGTGGTCTTCGCTCATAATCGGCGTGCTGATGCTCGCCCAATGGACGTTCTTCATCGCCGCCGGTCAGGTCTCAGAGTTGGAGACGGAGCCCATCCGGATCGGCTTCCACCTGGCCGCCGAGGCGGCGACCGCATTCGCCCTGATCGCGGCAGGGATCTCCTTGTTGCGGGGTGGCAGGAGCGCGATCGCACTGGGACTCGTCGCCAACGGGATGCTGGTCTACACCGTCATCGTCTCGCCGGGATACTTCGCGCAGAAGGGTCAGTGGCCGCTCGTGGGCATGTTCGCGATCGTGCTGGCGTTCGCCATCGTATCGATCGTGAATCTCGCAAAGGCCGCTCGCGACCGGTAGACCGGCAAATCCAGCGTACGAGAGGATGCGGGCGATGAAGGTCTGCGTCATCGGAGCCTCCGGGAAGCGCGAGCAGTACATGGTGCGCCACGCGCTCGACCGGGGCTGCGAAGCGGAATGGGACGCCTCGCGCCACAGCTGACGCCGCGGTGCGATGAGCTCCTACTCCAGCAACTCGCGGACCTTCGCCGCCGCTGCGACGCCGAGCAGCTCATGCTGCGCGGCCTCGAAGTGCCAGCCGTCGAGGGCGCTCGTCACGATGACTCCTCCAGCGTCCATCCAGGGACAGCGCAGGGCGGCGGCGACACGCGCGAACTCGCGAGGCAGCGCGCGCGACTTCCCTTCCGCTCCATCCCACAGCTCGGGGTTCTCGCTGTTCGTGAAGGGACCGACCGGCGGTGGGCATACGAGCAGCACCTTCGGTGCGGCGCCGCCCGGTCCCATCTCGCTGCGGAGCACGAGGTGGGCGATGGCGGCGGCGCCGTCGGCGGCATCCGCCGCCGTCGCCCACGCGTAGCTGATGTCGTTGGTGCCGAGCATGACGATCACGAGGTCCAGCGGCGCGTGCGTCTCGAGGACCGGCGCCAGGAGTCTCAGGCCGCTGCGATGCGGGATGAGCGGGTCGTCGATGACCGTGGTGCGACTGCCGAGTCCTTCTTCCACCACGTGGTACGCCGCCCCGAGCTCCCGCTGGAGCACGCCCGGCCAGCGGACGGGCCACTCGAAGCGACGCTCGTCGTCGGCGGGGTCCGAGCCCCAGGTGTTGGAATCTCCGTAGCACAGCACCTGTCTCATACGCACCTCCGCGGCCATATTCGACGCGCGGCGGGCGCTCCCCCGCGCCGCGCGGGTCGGGATCGCCGCGCCTGAATCGCCGATGCGCTCAGGCAGCCAACGGGTCCGTCTCGTGGAGCCCGAGGATGTCACCGTACGGATCCTCGACGTAGGCGAGCCGGCCGGTGACCGCGACCGCGAGCGCCGATCGCGCTCCTACTCCCCGTGCAGCGGCGGCGCGAACTGGCCTGCCTCACGCAACGGGCAGGTAGTCCTCGCGCACCGGCGAGAAGACCTCGATCGCCACGGCGTCCTCCAGCACTTCCGCGCCGTGGCGCGCGCCGCCGGGGATCGACCAGCTGTCACCCGGCGCCAGCTCAAGCGTCTCGTCACCGATCGTCAGCCGGAGACGGCCGCTGACGAGATAGCCGGTCTGCTCCTGGGGATGATCGTGCGCCGGCAAGGGGGAGCCGGCCCGCAGACGGAACTCGCTCATCAGTGTCGCGGCGCCGAAACAGAGGGTCTTGCGGCGGATACCGGGCAAGACCTCCACGTACCCTTCGTCACCGCCGGTCAGGAACACCACGGTCTCCTTCAATCGGCCGGCTCACTGCCGGTCCGGCCTGCCCTCCGTGCCGCGCCGCGGAGCTCGCGGAACCAGCACCGGCGTGCGCGCCTTGTAGTCTTCGTAGTCCGGCTCGCCGCCCCAGCGCTCGTCGGCGCTCTTCTCCAGCAGCGGCACGCCGCTGACCCGCGTGAGCAGCAGGATGACGAACAGCGGTGAGATCAGCGTCACCCACTGCCACCCTCGCAGCACGGGCAGCGCGACGATCGCCACGCCGATCCAGAGCGTGATCTCGCCGAAGTAGTTGGGATGCCGCGACCACGCCCACAGTCCGGTGTGGATGAAACGGCCCTTGTTGGCGGGGTCGGCGCGGAAGCGGCTCTTCTGGGCATCGGCCGTCGCCTCGATGCCGAAGCCCAGCACCCAGACGAGCAGGCCGATGGCGGTCAGCGTACCCAGGTCCACCCGCTCCGTGGCCGTGATCGCGGCGAGCGCCGCCGCAAGCGTGAGGCTCACCCACAGCCCCTGCAGGGTCCACGCGTTCAGGTAGCGTGGGAACGAGGGCTTGATGGCGTCGAACCGGGTGTCGACGCCGGCCTTGCGGATGCGGCGGAACAGGTAGGACCCGAGACGCAAAGCCCAGACGAAGACCATGACGAGCAGCAGGATGGATCGCGCGTCGGTGTCCGGCGTGAGTACCACGGCGACGGCGGTCACCGTGATGTAGGTCGCGCTGCCGGTGAGATCGTAGAAGCGTTCGGTCTGGAGCAGGTACGCCGGTACGAACGCCACCCATTGAACGACGAAAGCCAGCAAGACGCACAGGGCAAAGACGGGGAAGCCTCCGGCGGTGGCGCCGCCCTGGCTGCCGGCCAAGGCAACCAGGGCGCCGATCAGCACGACGATCGGCAGGGAGACGAGCGCGTTGCGGTCAGACTTCTTCACACGGCGTTCCTACCCGGCATGGCGCCCTCCGCAAGCCTTGCCGGTCGAACTCAGGCGCTCCGGCCGGCTGCGCCGCTCTCGAGCGCCTCACGTACGCGCCCCGATATTCCCGACGGTGACCTCGAGGTCGCGCAGCAGCCCGTCCTCGAGGTCGTAGATCCAGCCGTGGACCGCGAGCTCAATGCCGCGCTCCCAGGCCGACTCGACGATCTCGGACGCCGCGACCGCCCGCACTTGCGCGGCCACGTTCAGCTCGCAGAGCCGGTCCCAGCGCGCCTCGGGCGTCTCCAGCGCGTCGAGCTCCACGCGGTGCTCGTCCGCGAGGTTGCGCAGCGGCTGCAGCCAGAGCGCGACGGCTCCCGCCTGATGGCCCTCGAGCGCCGCTCGCACGCCGCCGCACCGGTAGTGACCGCAGACGACGATGTGGCTCACGCCGAGGGAGGAGATCGCGTATTCGATCACCGCCATGGCGTTGAGGTCGGTCACCGGCACCACGTTGGCCACGTTGCGATGGACGAAGAGCTCGCCGGGAGCCAGGCCGACGATCTCGTTGGCCGGCACCCGGCTGTCGGAACATCCGATCCACAGCAGGTCCGGACGCTGGAGGTGGACCAGGCGCGAGAAGAAATCCGGGTCGGCGGCCACGCGTCCTTCGGCCCAGGCCCGATTGTGTGCGAAGAGATCGGCGAGGTACTTCACGCGCTCATACTGCCCCGCCGGGCGTCCGGTGTACACCTCGCGCCGCGAGCCCGGGCGGCGCGGGCCGGAGGATCAAGGCTCCTCGATCGTGAAGCTCCCGGTCAAGAGCGGGCCGCCGCGCTGGTACGTAGCGACCACAACGCCGGTGCCGGTAGTGGTCGTGTCCACGAGCTTCAGCGACCTGGGCGCCGCGCCCTCCCGGAAGAGGCGTTGGCCGCTGCCGACCACGACCGGATAGAAGAAGAGGCGGTGCTCGTCGACGAGGTCGTGTGCCATCAGCGTCTGCAGCAGCTCGCCGCTGCCGTGGACCTGCAGTTCCCGGCCGGGCTGGGTCTTGAGCCGCCCCACTTCCTCCGCCACATCGCCCGTGAGCAGAGTCGAGCCCTGCCAGCTCACCGACTCAAGAGTGCGCGAGGCGACGTACTTGGGAAGGGCGTTCAGTGGCGACGCGACGGGATCGGCGGCGTCGGCCACCAGCGGCCAGAACGCGGCGAAGATCTCGTAGGTGCGGCGCCCGAGCAAGAAGGCATCGGCCTGCGCGAACCAGCCGCTCACCAGCCTGCCGAAGTCCTCGTCGGGGTAGGGGAACGACCAGCCGCCGTGTTCGAAACCGCTGCCGCGGTCTTCATCGGGGCCTCCCGGCGCCTGCATGACGCCGTCGAGCGTCAGGAACGTCGTCGCCGTGAGTCTCATGCCGCGCCTCCTCTGTCACCGGGATGGTGCCCCAGCCGAACGGGAGCAGAAC
>DASRZL010000074.1:0-5235 GCA_035686425.1 Thermoleophilia bacterium | reverse complement strand
CTCGAAGAGGATGAGCGAGCCCCAGGAGTAGTCGACGAGGCTCTCGACCTGCACCGGGATCTCCTCCGGCGCGGTGCCGCTCATGGTGGTGAGCAGGTGGCCGCTGAGCGGTCCGGACTCGAGCGCCGTGGCGAGCTGCTCAAGATCCATTGTCGGTTCGGGAGGCGCCGCGGACGCGGACGCGGCGAGCGCCAGGAGGAGGATCAGCGCGAGCAGCAGTGAGATGAACGGCGCCGACCGCTTCGCGGCTCGGCAGGACGCAGACGCCATGACCCCTCCCAACATTGAAAGCACGGCGGCAAGGCACCGCCGTTCTGGTGAGCATCGTACACCCGGGGAGAAGAGGGCGGGCGCCGGTGGCCGGAAGGGCACCGGCGCCCGCCCGCGGGGCTTCTCGCGCCGCGCCCGGCGCAAGCGCGGCCCGCTCAGACCTGCTTCGTCAGCGCGGCCTCACCTTGCGCGTCTGGCTGAGCGCGCTCCAGGTGGATGCGTTGCCGCCGTAGGTCAGACGGAACGTCGTCCTCCTCCTGAGCTTGTACTTGAACGTCACCGGCTGCGGCGTTCCCGCGGCGACGGCGACCGTCTTCTTGGCGGCCGTCTTCCAGCCGCCCGACGCGGTCTTCGTCTGCAGGCGGACCGTGCGCTTCCCGGCAGAGCCTGTCGTGATCCTGCCCTTCAGCGTGAGCGTCCTGCCCGCCTTGACGCGCTTGGGGGCGGCCAGCGTGAGCTTCGCCGGGTCTTTGACGGTGACGCTCAGCGACGTCGTCCGCTTGCCGGAGCTCGCGCTGGGATCCGCGGCGTTGTTGACGAGGTCGCCGTCCGAGCAGGTCAGTTCGACCGTGTACACGCCCGCGGCTTCGTAGGTGTAGGAGAGCGCAGCCGTCGCCGACGGCATCGCGTGATCGCCGTCGCCGGTCCACCACTCGTAGGTGTTGGCGGAGGCGTTGCCCCAGCCGGTGAGCGCCGAGGCGTCGAAGACGACGGCGGCGCCGACCGTCGGTCGCTTGGTCGTCGCCAAGAAGCCGGGGTCGTACGGCAGGGCGAGGCGGCGGAGCTTGGACTCCTCCCCCTTGATCAGGTCGAGGTCCTGGTTGACCTCCGACCAGCCGAACCAGTGGCTGTAGTCGGGGTTGATGTGATAGGCGCCTTTGAACGTGTTCACGTGGTCGTACTTGTACGTGTAGAAGAAGAGCTGCTCGATGGCCGACGTGCCGCCGTACAGTTGCTGGCCGCCGAGGACCAGGGCCTGCCCGAAGTTGGGGTTTGGCTCGCGGTTCTGCGGCATCGGGTCAAGCAGGCCGTCCCACCACAGGCCGCGGATGCGCATGACCGGGTCCCAGAGCAGCGAGTCGACGTCCGCCTTGATGGCGTCGGCGCCCTCGAGGTTCTTGAGCACGAACGAGCGTGCATGGCATTCACCACAGACTGCGACCATCTTGTTCCGGCGCCCGTCGAAGTCCGACTGGGTGATGACGCGCATGGGCACAGGAAGCGGTATGCCCGAGAGACGGGCGCCTTGGCCGACCGTGCCGATCGTGAGATTGGTCGAGACGTCGTGTGTGAGCGGCTGCCCGGAGCCCTTCTCCATCTCGGGCATGTGGCAGGTCACGCAGGTCGGAGCGCGGCCGGGGTCGCCGCCCTCGCGTTCCTTCTCCGTGCCGTAGACGACGCCGTGCTTGCTCTTTTCCCACATGTCGATCTGCTCGTGGTCAGGGCCCATGTGGCAGGTGCCGCACGCCGGAGGTTCCATCGCCTCCTCGGCGGAGAACACGTGACGCGTGTGGCAGCTGTCGCACTTGCCCACGGAGCCGTCGGGGCTCACGTAGCCGACGTTGTGGCAGCGCTCGCACATCTCGTAGCGCTGCGCCTCGGGCATCACCTTGTATCGCGCCGCGGCGGTCATGCGCGTCCAGCCTATGGCGTGCTTGTTGACGTAGGCGCCGGTGGCGTCCTTGTGCGCGAACTCGTCGTACTGCTCTGGGTGGCAACCTGCCTGCGCGCACGTGCTGGCGGGAACCCTGCCCTCGGCGTCTGAGATGGCCTCGTGATCGTCGCCGTGACACGACACGCACGTGACCCCGGCGCTCGACATCGCCCCCTGGTCGTACTGGGCGACGAGCCCGGGTGAGAGGTCCGTGTGGCAAGCGATGCATTGGGCCGGCGTGAACGGCGCGGCGTTCGCGGGCACTGCCCCAAGCAGGCCGACTGCCACCAGCCCCATGCCGAGCAGAATCACAGAGCGTCTCATCGGTGCACCCCCACCAGAAGACTACGTGTGGACCAGTATCCGACGAATGGACGCCGGGGACAAGGGACCTTCGTTGGCGCGGTCCCGGCCGTTGGGCGCCCGGTGATCGTTCCGCGGGGCCGCCGCCGGCGGTCTCAGGCCGAACGGGCGCTGCTCACGTTTCGCGCGGCCGGCGGCGGTCCTCGATGCGGAAGACGTGGTGGCGGTTGGCGCCGCGCTCGCAGTCGAAGGCCAGGGTCGAGCGCGAGAGGTCCTTCACCTCGAGGCCGCCGAGCTCCGCGCGGTCGAGGCGGAAGTTCCGCAGGTTGGTCGCGAACAGGAGGATCCCGCCCGGCGCCAGCAGGCGGCGGGCGGTCAGGCGGATGAGGTCGGCGTGGTCGCGCTGCACGTCGAAGGTGGCGCGACCCATGCGCTTGGAGTTGCTGAACGTCGGCGGGTCCAGCCAGACCAGGTCGTACTGGCCGCCGGTCTCCGCGACCCATCGCAGGCAGTCCGCCTGCACGAGGGCGTGCGCCGGGGCCGGGACCGAGGCCGGTGCGCCCGCGGTCCTCCCGTCCGCGGGCGGCCACTCTTCCGTCGCGCTCTCGAAGCCGTTGGCCGCCAGGTTGCGCGTCGCCCAGTCGAGATAGGTCGCCGAGAGATCGACCGTCGTGGAGGCCGGCGAGCCCCCGGCGAGGGCGTTGACGGTCATGGCGCCCGTGTAGGCGAAGAGGTTGAGAAACCGTCGCCCGCCGGCCAGCCGGCGGAGCAGGCGACGCGTGACTCGCTGGTCGATGAAGAAGCCGGTGTCGAGATAGGTGCCGAGATCGACGAGGTACGTCAGCTCGTCCTCGACGACCGGCATGAGGGCGCCGCGGTCGGGCCGGCGTTCGTACTGCGCCGCTCCCCGCTGCCGGCGGCGCTGCTTCAACACCACGTGGTCTTCCGGCGTCTCGAGGACGGCGCCGATCACCTCGAGCGCTTCGGCGAGGCGTCTCTCCGTCTTGGCGGGGTCGATCTCGGGCGGTGCCGCGTACTCCTGCACGTGGACCCAGTCGCCGTACACGTCCACGACGATGTTGTACTCGGGCAGGTCCGCGTCGTAGAGCCGGTAGCAGGTGATGCTCTCGCGCTGGAGCCTCCGCGCAAGGCGCCGCTGGTTCTTGCGCAACCGGTTGGCGAGGTACTCGGCGCCACCACCGAGCATGCCCGGTCGCGCGGGCGCCGGAGCCGTAGCGGCCTCAGGCTGCAACGCCGTGGAGGCCTCAGGCTGGGGCGGCGCCGCTGGAGGGGCCTCTGGCCGGTCGTTCGTTGCGGCCGGCGTCTCGTCGGCCTGCGGCCCTGCCTTGGGCGCCGCCGACCGTGCCGCGGCGCGGGCCGTGCGCGGCGCCGCCGAGCCGGTGGCCGCGGCGCCGGCCTCGTAGTAGGCGAGCACGCAGGTGAGCGGGCCGTTGCGGAGGTCCGTCTCGCGCTTGACGGCGACCTCGAGAGCGCCCAGCTGCCGGCGGTCGCCGGCGAGCACGACGGCGGTCCAGCCCGGGAAGGCGGTCCGGAGGCGCTCTCCGAGCTGTCGGTAGACGGCCTCGGCGTCGGCGGCGAGCCGTTCGCCGTACGGGGCGTTGGTGGCGAGCAGGCCGTGCGCCGCAGGGGGTGCGGCCTGGTCCACGTCGGCCTGCTCGAACGCCACGAGGCCGTGCAGACCGGCGCGAGCCGCGAAGTCCCGCGCCACCTTGACGGCCCGGGCATCGCGGTCGGAGCCGCGGATGACGGCTTGCGGGCGTGCGGCCGCCAGGCGCTTCAGCCCTGCGCTGCGCCGCTCACGTGCCTCCGCGACCAGCGCGTCCCAGAGGACCTTCTCGTGGCCGCGCCAGCGCAGAAAGCCGAACGCCGGGGCGGCGGCCTTTGCGTCGCCCCCGCCGCTCGCCTCCGCCCGCAGCAGTCCCGGCGCGACGTCGGCCGCCATGAGCGCCGCCTCGATGGGCAGCGTACCCGACCCGCACAGCGGGTCCAGCAGGCTGCCACCTGCGGCAGCAACGCGCGGCCAGGCCGCATACAGGAGCATGCCGGCGGCGAGGTTCTCCTTTAGCGGCGCCTCGACCTGCACCTTGTCGGCGCGGTAGCCGCGCCGGTGCAGGCTCTGCCCGCTCAGGTCGATCGAGATCGTCACGCGCGTGCTCGCGAGGTGCGCGTTCACGCGCACGTCGGGCGCTCGCGCGTCGACTGAGGGACGGGTTCCGCTCGCGGCCCGGAACTGGTCCACGATCGCGTCCTTGATACGCACGGCCCCGAAGCGGGTGTCCCGGATCCGGTCGTTGACGCCGGTGAAGTCGACGGCCAGGGTGTCGCCGGCGCCGAGGTGCTCGCTCCAGTCGACGCCGCTCGCCGTGGCGTACAACTCGTCGCCGTCGCTCGCCTGCCCGCTCGCCAGGGGCAGCAGGACGCGTCCTGCGACGCGGGACCAAAGGCAGGTGCGGTACGCCGTCTCGAGCGAGCCGCTGAACGAGACGCCGGCGCGGACCTGCTTCACGTGCGCCGCGCCGAGCCCGCGCAGCTCACCGGCCAGCAGCGACTCGAGGCCGCGCGGGACAGTGGCGAAGAGAGGGAGAGGGGGGGCGGTCATCACGCAAGGCTACCACGCTGCCGCCGCCTGCCCACCGTCGGCGGTCAAGCTGCCGGACACCACCTCTGTGCGGTCCGCAGCGCGCGCCGGCTCCCGGCGACAGCGGCCGCCTCTCAGATGAGCGCGCCGGGGGCCGAGCCGGCGGAGCCGCGCTCGGCGATCACTGCGAGGAACGCGTCGCCGTAGCGCTCGAGCTTGGTCTGTCCGACGCCGTTGACGTCGAGCAGCTCGGCAGACGTCGCCGGCAGGCGAGCCGCCATCTCGGCGAGAGTGGCGTCGCTGAACACGACGTAGGCCGGCACGTTCTGCGCGTCGGCGAGGCGCTTGCGCAGGGCCCGCAGCTCCTCGTAGAGCGCCTCGTCGACCGGCAAGCCGGCGAGCTCGGCGG
>DASRZL010000073.1:0-22501 GCA_035686425.1 Thermoleophilia bacterium | reverse complement strand
CCGCCCTGGTCATCCCGACGGCTCCCGGCGACTACACGTTCCGCGTGACGGGCAGCATCGAGGGCGTCAAGGTCGCGCTGAAGGTGAAGAGCTCGCCGAAGACGTTCTCGCCGGTCGAAGAAGCATCCGCGGTCCAGTTCCCGGTCAAGGTCCCGGGGCCGGAGCAGGTCGCGCAGAAGCTCGACGCGCAGCTCCCGCGCCTGGCGGTCGCCGACGAGGTGAGCAGCGAGGTCTCGAGCGCGAAGACGATGGGCTACGCAGGCATCGCCGTCGGCGCCGTGGGCATCGTGCTCGCGATGATCGCGCTCCTCGTCCGCCGGCGCGCCTGACGGCGCCGCGTCAGTAGGTCTGCGGGCTGTCGCCTCCGCCCCAGAGATCGATGACGGTGGCCCCGTCGCGGCCGAACCCGACGATGCGATAGGTCGCGCCCCCTGCACCCCATTGGTAGTCGAAGTTGCCCGCGCCGCCGCCGCTCGCCATGGGCAGGTCGGTGTAAGGGTTCGTCGGCCACGACGCGATGTAGCGGCTGAGGCCGACGCCGTTCACCTCGTCGGCCGCGGGATAGGTGCCGTTGTGGTCCACCGCGTATGCCTCGATGCCGGTCCGGATGGTGTGCACGCCGGCGCGCACCACGGCGTCGCTGGCGAGCGTCTCCGTGGTGCGGACGACGAACGATGGGATGAGGACGGCGAGCACTCCGCCGAGCAGCACGACGCACACGCCGAGGATGATGAGGACGACAGCCCACGTCGGGAGCCGCCGGCTGCCCGAGGCCGCCGTGCCGGCTGCCGCCGCGCCGCCAGCGTACGATGCGGGCCGGCCGGGCGAGGCAGGCTGCACCCCGGCCTCCCACTGTGCGACGGAAGCGACCCAGGCGCGGAGCTCGGGCGAGGCCCAGACGAGCTGCCCGAGCCGGTCGTAGTCGAGCACGCCGGCGGCCGGGACGGCGCCGTGCCCGACCAGGATGAACCGGTCCACGTCCCAGATGATCTCCCGGCCCTCCCACGCGGTAGTCGGGCCGAACGTCGCGACGAGCATGCTGTCTCCCGGGCCCGCTCTGCGTGACGGTAGCAGACTACTCCTCGCCGTCCCAGTACTCGGCGCGCTCGAGACGTCCGACGATCCCGAGCCCGGGGAACGCGATCTTCTGCGAGCGTGGGTACCAGACCACGTCGTCGCCATCGCGGTTACCGAAGGCGAGATACGTGAGTCCTGCCGGTCCCGCGCGCAGGGCGTGCGTGACTCCGGTGCCGGCGGGCACGGCCACGACGTCCCCGGCAGAGACCGGGTGCTCGTGCGGGTCCCAGCCGCCCGCGCGGGCTGCCTGCTCGAGATAGGCGCCGCCGCCCTCGAGCACGACGAACAGCTCCTCGCAGCCGCTGTGGCAGTGCGGCGGCGCGCTCAACTTGCCGGGGGCCAGAACGAAGTGATGGAGGGCCGTGCGCCGAGCCCCGGCCGCCGCGCCCAGCGCGCGGCGCGAATTGACGCACTCGCCGCGTGCCCAGGCGCGCGCGGGCACGTCATCGGCGCGTACGATGGTCGGCGGGCGGTCTGTCGGCTCCGGGACCTCCAGGTCGCCCGCCGCCGCCTCCTGGGCGAAGGGGTGTGGCGTGTCGCCGGCCTTGACCCAGCTGCTCCCGAGCCAGGACACCTTCGCGCGCGGCAGGAAGCACGCCTCCGAGGCCGTGCGTTCGCTGAACGCCAGCACGTCGAGGCCGTTCGGGCCGGCGATCAGCGTGTGCGCCGGCCCCTCGATGAGGTGCACCAGGCAGTCGCCGGACTCCACCGCGTACGTCGAACCACGCTGCCAGCTGAGGCCCGAGCCACCGAGGACGTAGAACACTTCCTCCTCGCCGCTGTGCGTGTGCGCCGGCGTGGAGCGCTTGCCGGGCTCGATCTCGATCCGGCGCAGGCCCAGTCGTTGAGTTCCGGCGGCGCTGCCGAGGTCGTGCCAGACGGCGTCGATGGGCCCCACCGTGGCTCGCCTGCCGTCCACGTCCCGCCAGTTGACCGGCGCTGCGCTCATGACCCGCTCCTCCCGTGTGCTTCCGGCCACGATCGTAGCACCAGCCCGAGCGTGCGCGAGGCGCGGGTCCGCGAGCGCCCTGTCCATCGCCGGCGCAGAGTGCTATCAATCAGCGGGACGGACCGGGGAGACAGGGAGGGGACATGGCGCAGAACACAGGGAACGCGGGCGGAGCCGTCGGGGGGGCCGTCTACGGGCTCGGCTTCATCGGGGCGCTCGTCTACTACATCGGCAGCGCGACGTCATTCTGGGACGGGCTCTACGGGGTCTTTCAGTCGGTCTTCTGGCCGGCGTACTTCGTCTACGAAGTGCTGCACTCGCTGGGCGCTTGAGAGAGCGGGAAGTGGTGCCCCCAACGGAATTCGAATCCGTGCCGCCGGCTTGAAAGGCCGGTGTCCTAGGCCGCTAGACGATGGGGGCACGCTGGCGCGCTCCGGGCAGTATACCTGCTACGCGAACGGGGCGGCTTCCCGTCGGGAAGCCGCCCCGTTCGCCGCTCGTCTCGCGCCCGCCCGCGCCTCCTCGTCACGCCCGCTCGCGCCGAGCTGTCGCCCGGTGGAGCGCCCTGTCCGGCGCGACGCCCCGCGGGGTCGCCAGCGCGTCTCCCAGGTCGCCGGTCGCGCCGAGCACCAGGCGCCACACGTTCTTCCTCTTGCTCGGAGTCATCGCCGCTCACCTGCCCTGGGTCTGACGGCCGAGATACCGCTGGGGCCTGGCCTCGCGCACCAGTCGTGCCCGCTCTGCGTTGCGCTCCGTCTGTTCTCTCCGCAGTCTCACCAGATCCAGAAGGGTCATGTCGTACATCGCCGCTCACCTCTCGCCTGTTCGCCGTCCCTTCGTGGCGACCGGGTCATCACCACTAAAGACATTATACCGGTAACGCATCACTAGTAAACTGCTTTTGGTGGTAAAATGCAAGCGATCTGAGCGGGAGGTGGAGACGATGGCCACACAGTCGAAAGAGGCGCCCGGCGAGCTGGATCTGGTCCGGGCGTTCGTGAACACCCTGGACATCGATCTGGGCACGGAAGCGCTCGCGGATGCTGCGGCGCTGAGCGCCTGGCTGACCGCCCACGGTCTGCTCGAGAAGGGGACCGCGGCCCGCCCCGCCGACGTGCGCCGGGCCGTCGCGTTGCGCGAGGCACTGCGCGAGTTGCTGCTGAGCAACAACGACGGCCGGCCGGTGCCGCCCGAGGCCGTGCGGGCGCTGGAGGACGCGGCCGCCCGTGCGCACCCGCGTCTGCGCGTGGGCGCAGACGGCACGGCGCGCCTGGAGGCCGAGGGCACGAGCGTCGACGCGGCTCTCGGCCGCCTCCTCGTCATCGTCTACCGTGCGATGGAGCACGACACCTGGCTTCGACTCAAGGCCTGCCGCAACGATACCTGCCAGTGGGCGTTCTACGACCACTCCAAGAACCGATCGGGTCACTGGTGCTCGATGGATGTCTGCGGCAGCCGCAACAAGGCGCGGCTGTACCGCGAGCGACTCAAGCGCGGGTGACGGCAGATCGCTGCGCGCGGCCGCCGCGCCTGCGCGCGACGCCTCGGCCCGCGGCCCGCGTGCACCTGCGGATGCTAGACTGCCCGGCGTGAGCACACCAGAGCGGTCACATCATCGCTTCACGACCCCCGTGCGCGTGCGCTACGCGGACACGGACGCATCCGGCGCGGTGCACCACGCCACCTACTTCGCCTACTTCGAGGTGGCGCGCGTGGAGGCGCTGCGCGGCATGGGCGTGCCGGTCGGGGAGTTCGCGGAGCGCGGCGTGGCCATGCCGGTGATCGAGGCGGGCGTCAAGGTGCTGCGCCCCGCCCGCCTGGATGACCTGCTCGAGGTGGTCGTGTTCCTGGAACGCATCGGGCCGGCATCGTTCTCGTTCGACTACGAGGTCCTCCGCGACGGCCTGCTGCTCGCCACCGGCCTCACGCGCATGGTGGTGATCGATCCCGATAGCGGGCGCGCCCTTCGCTTGCCGACCTGGGTGCGCGAGCTCCTGGAGGGCATCGGCGCCTGAGTCCGCGCCCGGCCCTCGAGGTCGGGCCTGCGCTCTCACCCGTTCGGCGCGCCGGGTATGTTTGGCAGTCCCCGCCGGGGCGCAAAACTTCCCCAACGGATGCTTCAGACAGTCGAATGCCTACCGGCCGGGGGACCGGCTGCTGCAGGAGGTCTCATGATCCTCGAGTCACCTGAGCGCGTGGCAGAGTACACCGCGCACGGCTGGTGGGGGGACAGCACCCTCATCGATCTCTTCCTCGAGACCGCTGCGCGAGCGCCGGACGCGGTCGCCGTCGTCGATCCGCCCAATCGCGCTGCGCTGGCTCCGGGCGATCAGCAACGGCTGACGTACGCCGATCTCAAGACCGCCACGGACCGGCTCGCCAACGCCCTCCTCGACGCCGGCATAGGCCGAGAAGACATCGTCATGGTGCAGCTGCCCAACATCGCCGAGCTCGTCGTCGTCTACCTGGCGAGCGCCCGCATCGGGGCGATCCTCACGCCGCTGCCCGTACAGTTCCGCACCCACGAGCTCCGCCAGGCGATGGGGCTGACGGAGCCGAAGGCGTTCATCACCACCAGCTCCTTCGGTGACCACGACTACGTGGCCATGGTGCAGGGCCTGCGCCCGGACTTCCCGTCGGTCGAGCACGTCTTCGCGCTCGGCGACGAGCTTCCGGACGGCGTCTCGTCGCTCAGCGGCATCCTCGCGACGGCGACCGACACGAGCGCGGTCGACGCCTACGTCGCCGCCCACCCCGTCTCGGCGAACGACGTGTTCACGATCTGCTGGACCTCAGGGACGGTGGCCGAGCCCAAGGGGGTGCCGCGCAGTCACAACCTCTGGATCGCCATCGCCTACGCTACCGTCGACGCCGCCGGGCTCCGTGAGGGCGACACGCTGCTCAATCCGTTCCCGCTGGTCAACATGTCGGCGATCGGCGGCATGCTGGTGCCCTGGCTGCTGACCCGCGGCAAGCTCGTGATGCACCAGCCCCTGGACCTGCCCGTGTTCCTTGCGCAGCTGGGCGGCGAACAAGTGACCTACACGGTCGCGCCGCCCGTCCTCCTCAGCCTCCTCCTGCTGCGCCCCGGCCTGCTCGAGAACGCCGACCTCAGCCACATCCGCAACATCGGCTCGGGCTCGGCGCCGCTCTCGCCCTGGATGGTCGAGCAGTGGCAGGAGCGCCACGGCATCCCCATCCTCAACTTCTTCGGCGCCAACGAGGGCACGGCGCTGGCGAGCGACCCCGTCGATATCCCCGACCCGGCCGAACGGGCGCTCTACTTCCCGCGCCTGGGGGTGCCGGGCCACGCGTGGTCCAACCGCGTGGCAGGCATGATCGAGACGAAGCTCCTCGACCCGGAGACGCGCGAGGTCGTCACGGAACCGGACGCACCGGGCGAGCTGGCCATCCGCGGCGCCACCGTCTTCTCCGGCTATTGGAAGCGGCCCGGGCTCACCGAGGACTCGTTCGACGACGACGGCTACTTCCTGACCGGCGACCTGTTCGCCATCGCCGGGGACGGCGACGATCGCTACCGGTTCGTCGGCCGCCTCAAGAACCTCATCATCCGCGGCGGGATGAAGATCGCCCCGGAGGAGGTCGAGTACCTGCTGGCCGACCACCCGGGTATCGAGGAGGTCGCCATCACCGGCGTGCCGGACGGGCGCAAGCTCGGCGAGGAGGTCATCACCGCCATCGTGGTGCCCAAGGAGGGCACCGAGATCACGCTGGGCGACCTCACCGCGTTCCTCAAGCAGAAGGACATCGCCGCGTACAAGCTGCCCAAGAGGCTGGTCGTCGTGCAGAGCCTGCCGCACAACGCCGTCGGCAAGGTGCTCAAGCGCGAGATCAAGCGGCAGCTGGTGGGAGAGAAGGCCTAGCCTTTGGGCTCGTCCGGGCCCGCCGGCGTGCCGCCGTCCGGATCCGGTCGGGCTGTCTCTTCGCCGGCTCCAGCGTCTGGTCGGGTCGCCGCCCCGAGCAGGTGGTAGCCGGCGTCCACGTAGACGATCTCGCCGGTCACCGTCCGCGCCCAGTCCGAGCACAGCCAGAGCGCGGTGCGGCCCACGTCGTCTTGGGTGACGTTGGTGCGCAGCGGCGTGATGGTGCCGGTCTGGCGGTAGGCGTCGCGGAAGCCGGGCACGGCGCTCGCGGCCAGGGTCTTGACGGCTCCGGGCGAAAGGGCATTGACGCGGATGCCGCTGGGGCCAAGGTCGGCGGCGAGGTAGCGCACGCAGGCCTCGAGCGCGGCCTTGGCGACCCCCATCACGTTGTACTGCGGCAGGACCGTGGTGCTCCCGATGGCCGTGAGCGTGAGGATCGCGCCGCCGGGAGGCATGAGCGGGGCGGCGCGATGGGCAAGGGCGATGAGCGAGTAGGCGCTGACGTCGAGCGCCGTGTGGAAGCCGGCGCGCGAGGTGTCGGCGAACCGGCCGGCGAGCTCCTCGTGTGGCGCATAGGCGACGGCGTGGACGAGCACGTCGAGCGAGCCGAAGACCTCGCGGGCGCGGGCGAAGAGGCCGTCGAGTGCGGCGTCGTCGGTGACGTCGCACTCCTCGAGCAGCTCGGCGCCGACGCTCTCGGCCAAGGGCCGCACACGGCGCTCCAGGCCGGGCGCGGCGTAGGAGAAGCCGAGCCGCGCCCCCTCCGCGTGGAGCGCCTGCGCGATGCCCCAGGCGATGGAGCTCTTGTTGGCCACTCCCACGACGAGCGCCGTCTTGCCGTCGAACAGGCCCATCAGTCCGCGGCCTCGTCGCCGAAGCGGCGGAAGATCAGCGAGACGTCGTGGCCGCCGAAGCCGAACGAATTGGACATGGCGACGCCGACTTGCAGGGAGCGCGCGACGTTGGGCACGTAGTCGAGGTCGCACTCCGGATCCGGCTCGGTGAGGTTGATCGTCGGCGGGACGACGCCGTCGGTGATGGCGCGCACGCAGAACAGCGCCTCCATCGCACCGGCGGCGCCCAGGGGGTGCCCGGTCATCGACTTCGTCGACGAGACGGGCAGCTCGACCGCGCGCGCTCCGAAGGCGATCTTGAGCGCGCGCGTCTCGGCCACGTCGCCGGCCGGCGTGGCCGTGCCGTGGGCGTTCACGTACTCCACGTCTTCCGGCGTCAGGCCGGCCTCGCGCAGGGCCGCCAGCATGGCGCGCGCCTGCGACTTGCCGCTCTCGTCGGGAAGCGCGACGTGGAACGCCTCGGAGCTCATGCCGTAGCCGGTGATCTCGGCGAGGATGCGCGCGTCGCGCGCGCGGGCGTGCTCGAGGTCCTCGAGCACGAGGATCGCGGCGCCCTCGGCGATGACGAAGCCGTCGCGGCCGGCGTCGAAGGGCCGCGACGCCTCCTCGGGCGCGTCGTTGCGCGTGCTGAGCGCGCGCATGGCGCCAAAGGCGGCGAGACCGGTCTCGTTGACCGGGGCCTCGGCGCCGCCGGCCAGCATCGCCACGGCGGCGCCGCGCTTGATCATCTCGAAGGCGTCGCCGATGCCGCTGGCGCCGGCGGCGCAGGCGGTGGTCACGGCGTGCAGCGGGCCCTTGGTGCCGATGTGCAGCGAGACGTGCGCCGCGCCCATGTTGGGGATCATCATCGTCGCGAAGAAGGGGCTCACGGCCCGCGGACCCCGCTCGAACAGCGCGCGCTGCTGCTCCTCGAACGTCCGCAGGCCGCCGCCACCGCTCGCCACCACGGCGCCGATATCTTCGGCCTCGGCGGCCACGTCGAGCCCGGCGTCGTCCACCGCCTGCCGCGCCGCGGCCACCGCGAACTGGGAGTAGGCGTCCATGCGCCGCGCTGCGCGCCGGTCGATGAAGTCCGCCGGGTCGAAGTCCTTGACCTCGCCCGCGATCTGGGAGTCGAAGCGCGAGGGGTCGAACCGGGTGATGCGGGCGATGCCGCTCTCACCCGCCACCAGCCGGCGCCAAGTCGTCTCCACGTCGTTGCCGAGCGGGCAGACGATGCCCGCTCCCGTGATCACCACGCGACGCGGTCCTTCAGTCACTGACGCCCTCCCTTGCACTCATCGCGATCGTCGCCGCGCCGGCCCGGCCGGTCACCTCGGGACGAAGCGGTAGTGTGAGACTCCCCATTCCCGGCCGCCATCGTACGCGAACGTCTCGGCGCAGGCGAGGAAGAAGAGCCGCCAGTTGACCCACCACTCCTTGGCGGCTTCGCCGTAGGTCGCGGCGAGGATCGGCCGGATGGCCGCGGCGTGCTCGTCGTAGCGTCCCAGCCAGGCCTCCAGCGTGCGTGCATAGTGCCCGCCGTCGAGCCACCAGCGCTCCTCGGCGACCAGGTCGTCGTCGAACCCGAGGAAGAGGTCGTGCGCCGGCATCTGCCCGCCGCTGAAGAAGCGCGAGCCCATCCAGTCGCTCGGGTCGTCGGCGCTGAACGTGTAGGCGAAGCGCGCGTGGCTGAAGACGTGCGCGAAGGCGCGTCCGTCGGGCTGGAGCCAGCCGCGGAGCCGCGCGAAGAGCTCGCGGTAGTCGCGCACGTGCTCGAACATCTCCACGGAGAGGATGCGGTCGAAGCGGCGTCCGGGGTCGAAGGTGGCGATGTCGGCGGTCACCGGCGTGACGGTCTCGTAGCCTGCGGCGGCGCCGGCGGCGGCGATGTGCTCGGCCTGGGTGCGGGAGTTGGACATGGCGGTGACCCGGCAGGCTGGGTACTTCTCGGCGATGTACAACGCGAGCGAGCCCCAGCCGCAGCCGAGATCGAGAACGTCCATACCGTCCTCCACACCGGCGCGCCGGCACGTGAGCGCCAACATCGCCTCTTCGGCGGCGGCGAGGTCGTCGGTCCCGTCGGGCCAGAAGCAGCAGCTGTACTTGAAGCGCGGCCCCAGGAACTCCCGGAAGAAGGCCGTGGGCAGTTCGTAGTGCTGCCGGTTGGCCGCGTCCTGGTGGATCGCGAAGGGGCCGGCGGCGAGGGCGGCGGCGTACCTGCCGAGCGCCGCCGCGTCGTCGCCGGCCGCGACCGCGTCGAGCTCCGCGAGGCGGTCGCGGAGCCGCCGCCGGATGATGGCGCGCAGAAGTGAGTCGGGGACGCGGCGCGTCGCCAGAACGTCGTGGTGGCTCACCGTGGATCTCCTCAGGTCGACCCGGGGATTGTACTCGTTTGCGGCGGGCACGCGCGGTCGACGAACAGGGCGAAGGGAAAGCGCGGAGTGGTGGCGGACTCCTTGGTCTACTCCGGCTGTGCGGCTGCGGCCGCATCGAAGAGCTTCTGCGGTATGTGGCAGTAGCCGCCGGGGTCCTTCTTCAGGTAGTCCTGGTGGTAGTCCTCGGCGCGTGTGTAGTTGGTGAGCGGACCACTCTCGACGGCAATGGGCTGCGTGTACTTCTCCTGCAGTCGCGCCAGCGACTGCTCGATCACGGCTTCGTCGGCGGGGTCCGTGTAGTAGATGCCGGTGCGGTACTCGGTGCCGACGTCGTTGCCCTGCCTGTTGACGGACGTCGGATCGATGGCGTCGTAGAACAGGTCGAGCAGGAACGGCAACGGGGCCACGGTCGGCTCGTAGACGACCTTCACGGCCTCGGCGTATCCGCTGCCATCACCATAGGTTGCCGAGGCGCTGGCGCCGTTCGCGTACCCGACTTCGGTATCGACGACGCCGTTCACCAGGCCGACGTACTTCTCCAGGCCCCAGAAGCATCCGCCGGCCACGTAGATCGTCTTTACGTCCTTGCCCGAGTAGTCGGGCTGGGTGACCTGCTCGGAGGTGTCCGCGGGAGAGCCAGAGTCCGTCGGCTTCTGGCCGCAGCCAGCCAGCAGCAACGCAAACAAGATAGATACGGCGATCAGTCCTGGTGTGACGCGTCGCGGATGAGACACGGTGCACCTCCTGTCGTGAACATACCCGCAGGCTTGGGCAGGGAACAGGCACGGGCCCATCGGAGGAGGCGACTGGGCTTGTGGTGGGCCGCACAGGGATCGAACCTGTGACCTTGGGATTAAAAGTCCCCTGCTCTACCAACTGAGCTAGCGGCCCGGGAGACGGATTGTACCACCGGGCGCCGGAGGGCTGGTCGCGCTGCCGACCAGCGACGGCCACCAGGCAAAGTATAAAGCTCTGGTAGAGGTTGATACTTTGAGAGATGATGTCGTCCCCGCCAACCGGTCATGAGCCTGAGGATCTGACTGTGTGATGAAGCCTGAAGAAGTCTGGGACCGAAAGGCCTTGCGCCGTCGCTGGTGAGGCGTATCATGCGTTCACCTCGCATCGAGACGGCTTGCCGGATCGGAGAGAGGCGTTCGGGTGAGAGGCCCGAAAGAGCCGCCGGCGCCGCAAGGTTCGGCGGCTCTTTTGTTGCGCTCTCTCAGGCGTCCGGGGCGGCGTCCGAGCGCAGGCGCGCGAATTGCACCTGGTCGTCGCGGGGCGGGAGGCTGCCGTCCGCGGACGGCTGGGCCCGCCCCTCGCGGCTCTTGCCCGCCTCCGGCGGGAGGAAGCCGCGCAGCAGGCACTCGCGCGTGAAGCCGAGCCTGCCGGCCAGCGCCTGTGACGCCTCGTTGCCGGGGTACGTCAGCAGTTCGAGGCGCTCCACGCCGACCTCGGCGAAAGCCCAGCCAATGATGAGGCGCGCCGCCGCCAGGGCGACGCCCGTGCGGCGCGCCTCGCGCTTCACCCAGTAGCCGATCTCCGCCGCCCGCCGGTCGGGGAAGAGGTCAAGGCTGACACTGCCCAGGAGATCGCCGTGATCCGCTCCGATGACGGCGAGCCGGGCGCGCTCTCCCAGCAGAAGGCGATGCCGCGCGTCGTTTATGAACGCCTCGGCGTCGGCGAGCGTGTACGGGCTGGGAAGCGCGAAGATCCACTGCGCCACGTCGGGGTCATCGCAGGCCGCCTGAACGGCCGGGGCATCGCCCGCCTCGAAGGGCCGCACGATCACGCGGCCGTCCGTCAGCAGCGGCCAGCCGAGGGTTGGCGCCGCCGCCGCCGTGCCGGGTGCCTCCGCCCCATCCCGCCACGGCCGCGCGTCGCCGGGCGCGAGCGCGTAGAGCACATCGTCGACGCGCTCGCTGCCGACGATCCTGGCGCAGCGCAGGACGCCCTCGGCTCGGTAGCCGGCGGAGACCGCCGTGCGCCGCGAGGCGAGGTTGCGCGCGTCGACGCGGATCTCGATGCGTCCGAGCCCGAGGTCGTCGAGGGCCCAGTTCGTGAGCAGCGCGACGCAGGCGGCGGCGACCCCCTGCCGGCGCCGGTCGCGGCGCACCAGGTAGCCGATCTCCCCGCACTCGTGTTGCGGCTCGATGCGCAGACCGCAGGAGCCAACGAGGTGGCCTGTTGGGGTGTCGTCGACGGCGAAGTTGGCCCAGCGCTCCTCGCGCCACTTGCGCTGGGCGTCACCGACCCACTCCTCGCCGTCGCGAAGCGTGTACGGGGACGGCATGAGTGGCATCCAGCGGCTGACGCCTTCGTCGTCGCACATCTCCGCGACGGCTGCGGCGTCGTCCGCCCGCCAGGGCCGCAGGACGACGCGGCCGTCGGTCAGCCGTGGCAATGTCTGGATCTCGGTCAGATCCCGCATCCCGCCTCCAGCGCGGAAGGGCGGGGCGGCCCTGCCGGCCTCCCCGCCCCTCGCCGTCACTCGATCGTCTGGTCCTAGTGCAGGAAGTGGCGTCGGCCGGTGAAGACCATGGCCGCGTCGCGCATGTCGCAAGCCGCTACGGCGGTCTCGTCACCCTTGGAGCCGCCGGGCTGCATGAACGCGGTGACGCCGTTGTCGATGGCCAGGTCGACGGCGTCGGGGAACGGGAAGAACGCATCCGAGCCGATCACCGCGCCCGCGATGTCACTGCGCGCCTTGTCGATGGCGATGCGGGTGCTGTCGACGCGGCTCATCTGACCGGCGCCGACGCCGAGCGTCGCGAGGTCGCGGGCGATCACGATGGCGTTGCTCTTGACGTGCTTGGCGACCCGGAAGGCGAAGATGAGGTCGCCCCACTCCTGTTCGCTCGGGTGGCGCTTGGTCGCCACCGTCATCTCGTCGCGCTCCTCGATGTCGCCGTCCTTGTCCTGCACGAGGATGCCGCCCGTGACACGCTTGTAGTCGAACTCACCGGGGTTCATCTGGCGGCGTTCATCGTTGCGCAGGATGCGGATGTCGGCCTTGCGCGTGAGGATCTCGAGGGCCTCGTCGTCGTAGCTGGGCGCAAACAGGACCTCGACGAAGAGGTCGCTGATGCGCTCCGCGAGCGGCACGTCTACGGTGCGATTGACGGCGATCACGCTGCCGAACGCGCTCACGGGGTCGCACGCGAACGCCTTGTCGTAGGCGGCCGCGAGATTCTCGGCGAGCGCGCAGCCGCACGGGTTGTTGTGCTTGATGATCGTGACGCACGGCAGCGTGAACTCGGCGCAGATCGCCCGCGCCGCGTTGAGGTCGTACAGGTTGTTGAAGCCGAGCTGCTTGCCGTGCAGCTGCGTCACCTGCGAGAGCAGGTGCTGGCGCAGGCCAACCTCGGCGTAGTAGGCCGCGCGCTGGTGCGGGTTCTCGCCGTACTTGAGCTCGATGACCTTCTCGTAGTCGCGCATGACGTAGTCCGGGAAGTCGCCCTCGGCCTCGCTGAACCAGTTGGCGATGACGAAGTCGTAGTGCGCCGTGCGGTGGAAGGCCTTGGTGGCCAGCTCGCGGAGCGTCTCGTAGCTGAGTTCGCCCGACGCCTTGAGCTCGTCGAGGACCGCGTCGTAGTCGTCGTGGCTGGTGACGACGGCGACGCCGGCATGATTCTTGGCGGCGGCGCGGATCATGCTCGGACCGCCGATGTCGATGTTCTCGATCACGACTTCGTCCTCGACCCCGCGCCGCCCCGCGACCTCCTCGAACGGATAGAGGCTGCAGACGACCATGTCGATCGGCTCGATGTCGTGCTGCTTGATGGTCTCCATGTGCTCAGGCACGTCGCGTCGTGCGAGTACGCCCGCCATGAGCTTGGGATGCATCGTCTTGACGCGGCCGTCGAGCATCTCGGGAAAGCCGGTGACCTCCTCGACGAGGGTGACCGGGACGCCGGAGTCCTTGAGCAGCTTCGCCGTGCCGCCGGTCGAGATCACGGTGACGCCCATCTCGGTGAGGCCTCTGGCGAACGACTCGACGCCACTCTTGTTGAACACGGAGATAAGGGCTCGCTTGACCTTCACTGTCATGCTCCTTCGGATGGACTTCCCCAGGGCGGCGATGCGCCGTCGCTCCGCTGGATACCCCTCGTGGCAAGCCTACAAGAAAGGCGCGAGCCGAGGAATAGGAGAGGCGCCGCGGCCGGCCGCGCGGCGCTACGGTTCCGGAGCCTCTGGTAGACTCCGGCCATGGTCGCATCCGGCGTAAGCGCTCTCGCCACGACGGGCTCGCTGTTCAACTCCATCTCGACGTGGATCGCGGACAATATCGGACCCCTGATCACGTCCGTGATCATCATCGTCGCCGCGGTCGTGCTGAACTTCGTCGTGCGCCGCGGCATCCGTCGCTTCGTCGAGCGATTCGTGCGAGCGCAGGAACTGCGCCGGGAGTGTGCCCCGGACCAGGAGCCGCCGGCCAATGCGCCCTCGTCGTCGGATCAGCAGGCCGCAGAGCGCCCGCACGCTCTCGACATCACCGCCCAGCGCTCCGGGCAGCGGGCCCAGACTCTCGGGTCGTTGCTGCTCTATGCGACGACGATCACCATCTTTGTGATCGCGACGCTCATGGTGCTCGCCGAGCTCGGCGTCAACATCGGACCGCTGCTCGCCGGCGCCGGTGTCGTCGGCTTCGCGCTCGGCTTCGGCGCCCAGAGCCTCGTCAAGGACTTCCTCAGCGGCGCGTTCATGCTCATGGAGGACCAGTACGGGGTCGGCGATGTCATCGACGTCGGCGAGGCCACGGGCACGGTCGAGCGTGTGACGCTGCGCGTGACGACTCTGCGCGACCTCAATGGCACAGTCTGGTATGTGCCGAACGGTGAAGTCCGCCGTGTCGGCAACAAGTCGAAGCTCTGGTCGCGGATCGTGCTCGACGTCGAGGTCGCCTACGACACCGACATCTCGCAGGCGTCGGATGTCATCAAGGGCGTGGCCGATGTGGAGTGGAAGGCGCAGACCCCCGGAGCGACGATCATCGAGGAACCCGAGCTCTGGGGCGTCGAGCAGTTCGGGCCCAGCGCGATCGTCCTGCGACTCGCGGTCAAGACGCGGCCGGGCGAGCAGTGGTTCGTCGGGCGCGCGCTGCGCGCGCGCCTCAAGGACGCCTTCGACGAGGCCGGTATCGTGATTCCGTTCCCGCAGCAGACGGTTTGGCTGCAGGGCGCGGGCGAGAGCCCGGGAGGCGAGAGGGAGAGCGCTCCCGCCGAGGAAGGCCAGCGCATCCCCGGCGAGGGTCGCCCGGACGGGCCGCCCGCGGACGACAGCGAGCGGCGGTCCTAGGCGAATCGTTCGGCGGCCTCGTGCTGCTCCGCCTCGACGTCGCCGCGCGCGTAGCAGCCGTCGGCGTGATCGTTGACGATCCCGGCCGCCTGCATGAGCGAGTAGGCGGTCGTCGGCCCGACGAAGCGAAAGCCGAGCTTCTTGAGGTTCTTCGCCAAGGCGGCCGACTCGGGGCTCGCGGCGACGAAGTCGGCCCGCGAACGCGGCGCTTCGTGGATACTCGGGCGGAACCGCCACAAGAACGCCGCCAGCGACCCGTGCGCTTCGATCACGGGCAGAGCGGCGCGGGCGTTCGTTATCGCCGCATCCACCTTGAGCCGGTTGCGCACGATGCCGGCGTCGGCGAGGAGGCGCGTGCGATCTGCCTCGCCGAACGCGGCGACGGCGGCGACCCCGAAGTCTGCGAACGCCGCCCTGAAGGCCGGCCGTTTGCGCAGGATCGTGAGCCACGACAAGCCGGACTGGAACGCCTCGAGCGTGAGGCGCTCGAACAGACCGTCGTCGGAGAGGACCGGCCGCCCCCATTCTTCGTCGTGGTAGGCGATGTACTCGGGTGCGCCACCGACGGCCCAGAAACAGCGCGGCCGGCCGTCGGGCCCCGCCGCCAGGGCGTCGGTCTGGGGCATCAGATCAGGAGAGCTTGCCCTTGGCCTTCTCCAGGAGCGCGTTGGCCTCCTTCTGGGCCCTCGCGAGCAGATCGGCCGCTTCCTTCTTGGCCTTCTCGTACAGATCCGGGCTCTCCTTCTTGGCGCGCTCGATCAGCGCCGCACCCTGCTTCTTGGCCTTCTCGATGATCTCCGCCGCTTCGGCTTTCGCCTTGTCGGTCGAGGGCTTGGCCTTCTCGCCAAGCTCGCCGGCCTTCACCTTGGCCTTGTCGCTCAGGTCGGTGGCCGTCGCCTTGGCCTTGTCCAGCGCCGGGCCGGACTTCTCCTTGGCGCCGGCCGCAGCCTGCTTGGCCTTGGCGCCGGCGTCGTCGGCCATCTGCTTCGCCTTGTCCGTGATTCCCATAATTGCCTCCAGTTCGTACTAGTCCGAACACAGCCTGTTGGGAGTGTACCGCCGAAGGCCGTGGCTCAAGCACGCGGCCGTGGTGCGGCCGGATCAGGCGCTTATCGGGGTGGCGCGGCCAGGCGCGGCGTGCTCGGAGGGGCCGGTCGGGCAGACCCTCGTTCGCTGCGCCAAGCGCGCCGGCATCGCGCCGCCGCCGCTGCCGAAGCGGTCGAGGATCGCCTCCAGCAGCGGCAGGAAGCGGTGCACCTGGCCGCTGCGGATCGCCCAGTCCCACATGGGCTCGAGCTTCTTCCAGCCGCTGGTGTAGGCCAGGTGGCGGGCGTGCTCGCGCAGGTCGCCATGGGCGAAGGACGCCCGCCAGATGTTGCGCCAGCTGTAGAACTCGCGGTAGGCGCCCCAGTAGCCGGACTCGAGTTCCTGCGCCGTCATGCGCGCCGGCCTGAAGACGGCGTGGCGCGTGTCGTAACGGTCCCAGTCGCGGCTCGCGATGCGACCCTCAGTCGCGAGCCGGCGCTCCAGTCGCGTGCCCGGGTACGGTGTCATGATGTGGAAGGTCGCCGTCTCGATGCCGCGGCTGACCGCCCACTCCACGGTGCGCGGGAAGACGGATGCATCGTCCGCGTCCATGCCGAAGACGAAGGCGCCGTTGACCATGACGCCGAGGTCGTGGAGGCGACGGACGGCGGCGTCGTAGGGGGGCAGGCCGCCGACGGCCAGGTTCTGCGTCTTGCCGGCGCCGCGTAGGTTGGCCTCGCTCAGCGTCTCGAACCCGACGAAGAGGCTGCGCAGCCCGCTGTCGACCGCCTTCTCGAGGAGGCCGGGGCGCAGAACGGCCTCCACCGTCCCGGCCGCCTGCCACAGGCGGCCCATCCCCCGGAGGCCGTCGAAGAGCGCCTCGGCGAACGGCGGGCTGCCGAAGAGGTTGTCGTCGAGGAAGTAGAGGTGGCGACCCGGGAGGCGGTCGATCTCGGCAAGTGCATCGTCGACCGCCTGGACGTAGAAGGACTTGCCCCCGCGGAAGAACGCCTCCTTGTAGCAGAAGTCACAGAGGTGCGGGCAGCCGCGGCTGACCACCAGTGAGTTCGGCACGAGATAGCGCTCGCGCTTGATCAGGTCGCGGCGCGCCGGCGGCATGCCGGCCAGCGTCCGCTCGGCGGAGCGGTAGAGCGGCTTGGGCCGGCCGGCGCGGAAGTCCCGCAGGAACGCAGGCCAGGTGTCCTCGCCCGGCCCGCAGAACACGCTGTCGGCGTGCCCGGCGGCCTCCTCGGGGAGACTGGTCGGGTGCAGGCCGCCGAGGCAGACGTAGGCACCCTTGGCGCGGTAGTGGTCGGCGTAGCCATAGGCGCGCCCGGCCGAGGTGATGTACGCCTCGATGACGACGAGGTCGGGCTCGTCGTCGAGGCACAGCTTCTCGACGTGCTCGTCCTGCAGGTCGACCTCGTCGTCAGGGTCGAGGTACCCGGCCAGGGTGGCGAGGCCGAGCGGCGGGAAGAGCGAGTACTTGATGGAGCGCCAGAACACGCTGTCCGCGGCCGTCTTTGCCGGGCTGATCATCTTGACGCGCAGCGGCCGCCCGGCCGGTGGGCGGCGCAGCGGGGCCCTGCGCGCCTGCGCCGTGCTCACGCTCCTACTCCGGGCTGGGCGGCGAAGTGAGCGAGGAGCACGTCGAGCCCGGTCTCGAACTCGCCCGGCCGGTCCCACACCGCCAGCCGCATGCCGACCTGCATCATGCTGGGGTAGTCGGCCCAGTGACCTACGAGCTGGGCGACGATCTCGGTGGTCTGTACCTCGTCGCCCAGCATGCGTGCGTAGCCGAGGCCCAGGGTGTACGCGCCGAGCACGTGGTACACGGTCGCGGCACGGTCCTCGGTGAAGCCCGCCGCGAGCAGCGTGGTCATGAGCTCCTCCATCCAGCGGCGGCCGCTCGGCGTGCGCACGACGGCCGTCGAGATGAGCGGCAGGGCGCGCGGGTGTGCCTCCGTGAGCGCATGCAGGCCCATGAACAGCTGGCGCACTCGGCCCCGCCAGCGTGGGTCCGGCGGCGAGACTCCGAGCGCCGCCGCGGCGATCGTCTCGCCGACGGCGTCGAGGATCGCCTGCTTGCTGGGGAAGTGGTGGTAGAGGCTCATCGGCTTGACGCCCGCGCCGGCGGCGAGCCGGCGCATGTTCAAGGCTTCGAGACCATCCTCGTCGATGATCTCGAGGGCGAGGGCGACGATCCGAGGTCGCGTCAAGGCGGCGCGCCTGGGCGGGGTGTCTTCGGCGACGGGCATGGCGGCCTCCTTGGCGAACGCCGGCACGTACATAGTAAGGCTTACAAAGTACGGTACGGGTTCTCGTCGGCGCCGTCAACGTACAGTCGTACGGGTGAGGGCTGCGGGCGCCTGAGCGCGGACGACCGTCAGGAGTCATCTCGGGATGCGAGGACGCGTGATCCAGACCGGTCTTTGATGTCCTCAACGGCATGCATGACCAGCGTTCGCAGGCCCCATGGCTCTCTCGGTGGCGATCGGGGCCGCCGAGTCGGTGAGGCGGATCTCGGGTGCTGTGCCTACCAGCTGGGGGTGGCGCGCGCGGCCCAGCGGCCGTCCACGCGCGTCACCCGCACGGGCACGCCGAAGCAGGCTCTGAGCGGCTCTTCGGCGAGGACGGTGGGCGCGGCGCCGCAGGCGACAGCGCGCCCACCCCGGAGCAGCAGCGCGTGCGTGATCGTCGGCGGCAGCTCCTCGAGGTGGTGCGTCACCAGGACGACGGCCGGGGCCGGGCGCTCGTCGGCGAGCTTCGCGAGCGCCGCCAGCAGCGCCTCCCGGCCGGGCAGATCCAGCCCGTCGGCCGGCTCGTCGAGCAGCAGCAGGGGCGGGCGGCGCATCAGGGCTCGCGCGATGAGGATGCGCCGTCGCTCGCCTTGCGAGCACGAGACGAAGGGGTGCGAGGCGACGGCGGCGCAGCCGAGCTGCGCAAGCAGACGCGCCGCTCTCTCCCGGGCGTCGTCGTCGATGCGGTCCTGCAGCACCTGGATGGTCCCGGTCGCGCCGGTGAGCACGACCTCCCGGGCGGTCCGTCGCGGGGAGAACGCCTCCTCCGTCTTCACGTCGACGTGGCCGATGCGCTCGCGCAGACTGCGCAGGTCCACACGACCGACGGTCTCGCCGAGGACGGCGACCTCGCCGCGACTGGGATGCCGCATGCCCGCCGCGACGTTTAGCAGCGTCGACTTGCCGGCGCCGTTCGGCCCCAGGACGGCCCACTGCTCGCCCGGCCCGACCGACCACGACAGGTCGGTGAGGATGGGCTGGCGCTGCCGCGAGCGTTCGTCCCATTCCCAGACGGTGACGCCGGTGAGGCGAAGGGCCGAAGGCGCGGGGCGTGCAGGAGGGGTGGCCGCGCCGGCAGTCGCAGGAGGAGTGGCCGCCCCGGCGGTCGCGGGAGCTTCGAGCGGATCGGTCGGTCGCATCGGGCCGGCGGGGTCAGCCGAGGCTCGCGGCCTGCTCGCCGCGGACGGTCCGCCGCGTGGCGGCGGAGGCCTCGGCGAGCGTGTCGCCGGCCTCGGCGACGACACCGACCGTCGCCCGCGCTCTGCCGCGCGGGCGCTCACCCTTCTTGGGTCTCGGCCAGGCGCGGACGGCAGCCTCGACTGCGTCCCGGCCGCCGGTCGCGAACGCCCGCGCCAGCTGGGCCTGCACCTCGGCGTCCGGGCTCGCGGCGGCGAACTCGGCCGCCGCGATCGCGTAGCCGTTGCCGTTGAAGCTCAGCGAGACGCCGCCCCAGGCCTTGACGGCCGCGAGCGGCGGCGCGTCCGTGATCGAATCGCCGACGTACATGACGTCGCTGCCGGCGACGCCCCCGGCAGCGATGATGGCCTCGAGCGCGGCGAGCTTCTGGCCGCCGCCAACGGGGCGGACGGCGGCCACCATCTCGCCGCTCACCCTGCCGCTCATTCTCGACCAGAACAGGTCGTCCAGTTCCGCCACCGCCTCGCGGCCGCCGGGCGAGAGGTCGGCGGCGGAGCTCGCCCCGTCCGGGATGTCGATGACGGGGCGCGCCAGCACCTCGTCCGCGACGCCCCGCAGCCACGCCGCCTCGTCCTCCGGCATCTGCCACGCGTCGAGGCTCAGCTCCGTGCAGCGGACGCGCTCCATCGGGAATCCCGCGATCTCGCACAGCGCCTTCAGGTAGGGCGTGTAGGAGGTCGAGATGATGAAGGCGGGCATCAGGGCGGTGACGGACTCGAGGACCTTGAGCGTTCCCGGCACGAGGAGGACGCGCTCGGCGCTGAAGGAGTCCACGTCCTCGTCGGTCACGTAGAAGGCCTTGAGGAACGGCGGGAGAAGGCGCAGCGTGTCGCCGGCGTTGTAGCCGGACCGGTGGACGACGTCGGCGAGGAAGTCGTCGTAGCGGCTCAGACGGGCGAAGAACCCGGCGCCGTCCGGGATGAAGCGCTCGGCGATCTCCTGGGCGTTGTCGTTCTTCGTGAGCGGGCCCTCGCAGTCCGTGACGTAGATGCGGTCGGGATCGGCCGAGGCGGTCGGACGGGCGTTCATCGTTCCGCGACCTCCGCGTCGACCAGGTCGCTCAGGTCGAGCGGGAGCCGCGTCGACTCGGCGAACACGGCGCCGCTGGATGTGTTGAGCCGGCCCTCGGCGAACTCGCGCAGCGTCTGGTAGAGGAGCGGTATCTCACGCGCCTCGCCTCGGCGGCGGATCTCGGCGAACAGCGGCTCTTCCTCACCTTCCGCCGCGGTGATCTCGGCGGGGCTCATCGTCGCGCGCTTCCTGCGGAACTGCCGCCACAGCGGGTCCCAGTCCGGACCGCGCAGCGAGAACCGGAAGGTGCTGACCACAGGACCGCGGTCGAGCTGCGCGGTGGCCAGGTGGATCATCGCGCCCGTCTCCTCCGCCTCCTCATCGAGCAGTTGCCAGATGACCTGCTGCCACGTGCCTTTGGGTCCGCCCGGCAGAGCGGGGTGCAGGTTGAGGATGGCGAACTTGCGGCAGAGGGCCGGACTGGAGATGAGCATGTACCCGGCCATGACGAGCACGCCGAGGCTGTAGGGCACGAGCAGGTCGCTGACGCCGCGGTGGTACTCCGCGCGCCACGTGGCGCGCGAGACGCCGAGCTTCTGCGCCTCGGCCCAGCTTGCGGCGCTGGACAACGTCACCAGGGGGAGGCCGAGGCGTTCGACGAGGTCGAGGAAGCGGTCGCTCTCGGACCCCTCGCCGCGCTCGCGGTCGCTGAAGACGGCGCCGATCTCGAGGTGGACGTCGTCCCGCTGCGCCCGGGCGACGACGTCGGCCAGCAGGTTGCTCGCCGCCTGGTCGCGGCCGCTGGAGAGCCAGCCGATCCTCATGCGCCGCCCCTGCGCGTGATCGCGGCGTCCTGGTCGCCACGCTCCTCGGCGAGGCGCTCGTGCCAGGCCTTCGCGTCCGGGTAGGCGCTGCGCCCGAGGCCGGAGATGCCGCGGCTCGCCACCCAGGCGGCGAGCCGGCCGGAGCTCTCGAGGCCGACCTGCTCGATCATGGCGGCGACGAAGCCGGCGGCGAAGAGGTCGCCGGCGCCGGTGACATCGACCACCTCAGCCGGGAGCGGCGGCACGTACAGGTCGACGCGGCGGCCGACAAGTCGTGCCCCGCGGCCGCCCATCTTGACGATCACGAGGCCGACGCCGGCATTGAGCAGGAAGTCGAGGGACTCGGGCAGCGAGAGCCCGCAGAGCATCTCGAGCTCTGTCTCGGTGGAGAAGAGATAGGCGCAGCGCTGCAGGATCGGCAGGAAGCGCTTGACGCCCTTGCGCGCGTAGATCTCCCCAGGGTCGAAGGCGATCTCGACCTCCGGAGGGAGCCGCTCGAGGAGCGCCAGCTGGGCCGCGAGCGGCCCGTCGCCGACGAAGCTCGTGAAGAGGGCGAAGCGGGCACGCGGCAGCCGCCGCGGGAGGTCGCCGGGCGAAAAGGCGTCGTTCGCCGCCGGCCACACGAGATTGCGGCGCTCGCCGTTCTCGTCGAGGAGCACGTAGACCCTGCCCGTGTCGCCTGCACGGCGTACGAGCCGGGCATCGGCTGGGGCGATCTGGTCGAGCAGGAAGAGGCCGTCGTCGTCGCCGCCGACCCGCCCGACCATCGCTGCGGCGTAGCCGAGGCGCGCCAGTGCGTTGACCGTGTTCGCCGCTTGGCCGCCCCCGGCGCGCACCGGGTCGACGTGCGCGAGTGCCTCGTCCACCGCCTTGCGCACCGAGGCGTCCATCATCTGCTCGGTGCCAGGCGGCCCCAGCTCGTCCCACAGCGGGAAGCTCCGAGGGAGCCGGTAGATGAGGTCGAGATTGAGCGCTCCGCAGCCGATCAGGTCGACCGGCCTCATACGCGCAGATCTCCGCGGTAGCGGACGGCGGCGCCATCGCCGCGCGCCACGACTTCGCCGACCACGCGAGAGGCGAAGTCGGCCTTTTCGACGATCGCCAGGTTCTTCTGCACGTACTCGGGATCCATGGCGAGGACCATCCCGAGGCCACAGTTGAAGGTCTTGAGCAGCTCCGCGCGGCGCACGCCGAGCCCGTGCAGCCAGCCGAAGAGCGGACTCGGCGTCCAGCTCTCGAGGTCGATGACTGCGGCGAGCTCGTCCGGCACGGCGCGCCCGACGTTGTCGGGGAAGCCGCCGCCGGTGATGTGCGCCGCCGCGTGCACGCCGCCCGTGTGCCCGAGATCGTGGAGCACCGGGCTGTAGATCGCCGTCGGCGTGAGGAGCACGTCGCCGACCGTGGCGCGCGGGTCGTAGCACGGGCCGAAGCCCTCGCCGGGCGTGATGCACAGCCCGACACCCCCGCCCTCGCTGATGAAGTTGCTCTCGAGGGCGATCGCGTGCTCCTCGAGCAGGTGACGGATGAGGCTGAAACCGTTGCTGTGCACGCCGGTGGAGTCGATCCCGACGAGGACGTCACCCTCCTCGTCGAGCTGTGGCCCCCAGAGCTCGTCGCGCTCGGCGAGGCCGACGGCGAAGCCGGCCATGTCGAAGTCGCCGTCCGGGAACTGGCCCGGATGCTCGGCGGTCTCGCCGCCGAGGAGCACGCACCGGGCGCGCAGGCAG
>DASRZL010000072.1:0-88504 GCA_035686425.1 Thermoleophilia bacterium | reverse complement strand
TGTGCGGCGTCGAAAGCGCTTGACATCCGCGGCTTCACAGCCTAGCGTTTTCCACCTGGGTGGATACCGGTCGGTACGGGAGGACTCATGACGGACCAAGAGCAGCAGACGGGTGGCGCGCTTCAGCAGGACTTCCTCGGGCACCTCTGGCCCCCCTTCACGCAGATGGAGGGCCTCAAGCCGGTGATCATGGAGCGCGCCGAGGGCGCGCTCGTCTACGACAGCGACGGCAACGAGTACATCGACGCCTTCGCCAGCCTCTGGACCGTCAACGTCGGCCACGGTCGGCAGGAGATCTTCGACGCCATCAACGCGCAGATGCAGAAGATGGCGATCTACCACATCTTCCAGATCGGCAACGAGCCGGCGATCAAGCTTGCCGCCAAGGTCGCGGAGCATATGCCCGGTGACCTCAACCACGTGTTCCTCACGCTCGGCGGCGGGGAGTCGGTCGAGACCGCGGTCAAGATGGCGCGTCAGTACTGGCGCAACAAGGGCAAAGGCACCAAGTACATGGTCATGTTCCGTGATCGCAGCTACCACGGCACGACCATGACCAGCGTCAGCGCCCAGGGCCTCACCGTGAACCGCGCCAAGTTCGAGCCCCTGCTGCCCGGCTTCATCAAGCTCGGGGCGCCGTACTGCTACCGCTGCGCCTGGAACAAGACCTACGGCGAAGACTGCAAGATGGAGTGCGCCACCCAGGTCGCGCAGGAGATCGCCTTCTACGGGCCCGAGAACGTCGGCACCATGCTCGGCGAGACGATGATCGGCACCGGCGGCGTGATCCCGCCGCCGCCCGAGTACTGGCCGATGGTGAACGAGATCTGCAAGGCCAACGACGTGCTCGTGATCAACGATGAGGTCATCACCGGCTTCGGGCGCAGCGGCACCTGGTTCGGCTTCGAGCAGTTCGGTTCGGACCCCGACCTGATCACGCTCGCCAAGGGCCTCTCGTCCGGCTACCTGCCGCTCGGCGCCGTGGGCGCCAAGGATCACGTGTTCGACGCCTTCCTCGGCGGCCCCGGCGAGGCCTTCATGAGCGGCGCCACCTACATGGGTCATCCGCTCTGCTGCGCGGCCGGCATCGCCAACCTCGAGATCGTCGAGCGCGAACAGCTGGTCGAGCGCTGCGCCGAGCTCGGTCCGTACCTGCAGGACGGTCTCGCCACCCTGCTCGCGCACCCGATCGTCGGTGACGTGCGCGGCGTGGGCCTCGTCGCCGGCATCGAGTACGTCACGGACAAGGAGACGCGCGAGTGGTTCGCCCCGGCGCAGGGCGTTGCCGCGAAGATCCGCGACGAGGCGTTCAAGCGCGGGGTCTTCGTGCGTCTGCTCGGCGGCGGCCACGTGCACGCGGTCGCGCCGCCCTTCATCATCAGCAAGGAACAGATCGACACCGTGGTCGGCGTCCTCGACGAGTCCATCGGCGTGGTCGAGAAGGAGCTGGGGTACTGACCGCCGCAGGTGGGTCGGCGAGCGGGGCGCCGAAGGAGCACCGCTCGCCGAACCCAGCCAGAACATGAAGGAGCGCGACATGGGCAAGCCAAGAGTAGGTGTGGTCGGCTACGGCGTGATCGGTCAGCGCCTGGCCGACGGCGTGGCGTTGCAGGAGGACATGGAACTGGTCGGCGTCGTCGACGTCGCGCCGACCCTCTCGACGCGCGCCCTGTGCGAATCGGGCATGCCCTACGACCTGTACGTGGTCGAGGCCGGTCAGAAGGCCGCCTTCGACGAGGTCGGCATCCCGGTCACCGGTACCATGGACGACCTGCTCGACAAGGTCGACATCGTTCTCGACTCCTCGCCGGGCGGCATCGGCCGCAAGAACAAGGAGCTCTACCAGGCCAAGGGCGTGAAGGCGGTCTTCCAGGGCGGCGAGAAGAACGACATCGTCGACGTCTTCTTCCACGGCTACGCCAACTACGAGAAGGGCGTCGGCAAGGACTACCTCAAGCTGACGAGCTGCAACACGACCGGCCTCATCCGCGCCGTCGACTGCCTCGACCGTGAGGTCGGCGTGGAGCGCGTCATCGTCACCATCGTGCGCCGCGTCGCCGACCCCGGCGACACCCACCGCGGCCTCGTCGACGTCGCCCAGGTCGAGCCGGTCCCCAACCACCAGGCCGTCGACCTCATGACCATCATGCCGCACATCGAGGCCACCGGCCTGCTCGTGCACGTGCCCACCACGCACGGTCACATCATCAACGTCATCGCCACGACCAAGGGCGACATCGGCAAGGAGCGGGCGCTCGAGCTCTTCGCGGCGCACCCGCGCATCCGGCCCGTCAAGATCGCCGACGGCTTCAACAGCAACTCGGCGCTCTTCCGCTACGCCCGCGACCTCGGTCACAAGCGCGCCGACATGTACGACATCGCCGTCTTCGACGAGACCATCGCCAAGAGCGGCCGCGAGTTCATGTTCGCGATCAACATCCCGCAGGAGTCGGTCGTGATCCCGGAGACCATGGACGCGGTCCGCGCGGCGCTCAGCATGCAGACCGACCGCCTCGAGGCTGTCGGCCTGACCAACCAGTACCTCGGGCTCGCCTGAGACGGAGTGCCGCAACGGGCCTGGCCGCGATGAAGTACGGCATCCACACCCTGGACGACTTCGCATGGAGAGGCAAGGTCGTTCTCTGCCGCGTCGACATCAACGCGCCGCTCGACCCTCAGACGGGCGCCCTTCGCGACGTGACCCGCCTCGAGGGCTGCGCGCCCACCGTGCGCGAGCTCGCCGACGCCGGCGCGCGGGTCGTCCTGCTCGCTCACCAGGGCGGCGACCTCGAGTACCACAACTACGCCTCCACCGAGCCGCACGCCGCCGTGATGAGCGAGCTCACCGGCCATCCCGTGGCGTTCATCGACGACGTCTGCGGGCCGGCCGCGCGCGAAGCGATCGGTCGGCTCGGAGGCGGCGATGTCCTCTTGCTCGACAACGTGCGCTTCTGTGCCGAGGAGCTCACCGTGTTCGAGCGCAAGCTCGACCTCTCGCCGGAGGATCAGGCGAAGACGCTCGTGGTGCGCAAGCTGGCGCCGCTCGCCGACTTGTATGTCTGCGACGCCTTCGCCGCCGCGCACCGCTCCCAGCCCACCCTCGTCGGCTTCGAGCAGGTGCTGCCGTCCGCCATGGGTCGCCTCTTCGAGCGCGAGTACGCGAACCTGGCGCGCCTGCGCGAGCAGCCGGACCGGCCCTGCGTCTTCGTTCTCGGTGGCACCAAGATCCAGGAGGCGTTCCCGATGATGGCTGCCGCGCTTGCCGACGGCGTGGTGGACACGGTCCTCACCGCCGGCCTGGTCGCCAACGTGATGCTGGCGGCGAGCGGCGTCGACGTCGGCGCGCCGTCCATGGACTTCATCCGTACCAGCCAGCTGGAGGGCTTCATCGAGGAGTCGACGGCGATCCTCGCCGAGCACGGCGACAAGGTAGTGCTGCCCGCCGACCTCGCCTGCGTCGAGGAGGGAGCGCGAGTCGAGGTCGGCGTCCCGGACCTGCCGGCGGCCGGGCAGCTCGTGGACATCGGGCGCGCGACCGTTGACGACTACCGGCGGCACATCGCCGCCGCCGGCACGGTGTTCGCCAACGGCCCGGCCGGCGTCTTCGAGCGGCCCCAGACGGAGTACGGCACGCGCGCGCTCTGGGAGGCCATGGCCCGGTCGAGCGCGTTCAGCGCGCTCGGCGGCGGCGACAGCGTCGCGGCGATGAACCGCTTCGGCCTGGCGGACGACTTCGACTACGTGTGCACCGCCGGCGGCGCGATGGTGCAGTTCCTTTCCGGCAAGCCGATGCCGGTGATCGAGGCGCTCAAGGAGTCCGCCGTCCGCTTCGGCTGACGGACTCGGGACCGTGGCGGCTTGAGAGTCTCGATCCCCTACGGAGACGGCGCTCTCGAAGCTGAGCTCCCGGACGACGTCAGCGTCGACGTCATCAGTCCCGGCTGCGGTCTGGGCGAGGAAGTGGCGCCCCCGGCCGCGCCGTCGGCGTTCGATGAGCAGGCCGAGATCAGGCGGGCTCTCGCGGCTCCCATCGGTGCGCCGCGCCTCGCCGAGCTCGCGGCCTCGGCACGCAGCGCCGCGATCGTCGTCAGCGACGTGACGAGGCCGTGCCCCTCGTTCCGCTTTCTCCCTGCGCTGCTGGAGGAGCTCGCTCCTCTGGCCCCTGAGGAGATAAGTATCCTGTTCGCCCTGGGCGGTCACCGGCCGCACACGCCAGAGGAGCAGGCGCGGCTCGTCGGCGAGGAAGTGGCGGCGAGCGGCGCGCGGCTGATCGACCTGGACGCCGCCGGCTGCGTGCCGGTCGGCACGACCTCACGCGGTACGCGGCTCGAGGTCTTCAGGCCGTACCTGGATGCCGATCTGCGCATCTGCACCGGCAATATCGAGTACCACTACTTCGCCGGCTTCAGCGGCGGCGCCAAGGCGGTCGTGCCGGGTCTCTGCTCCTACGCCGCGATCCGCGACAACCACAGCATGATGCTGGCGCCGACGGCGAGGGCCGGCATCATCGACGGCAACCCCGTGCGCGAGGACATCGACGAGGCCGGAGCCATGATCGGCATCGACTTCGTGTTCAACGTGCTGCTCGACGAGGACAAGCGGATCATCCGTGCGGTCGCCGGGCACTATCTCGAGGCGCACCGCGCCGGGGCCGCCGAGTACGACCGACGCTGCGACCTGCGCATCCCGAAGGCAGCCGACATCGTCATCGCCTCGCCGGGCGGCAAGCCCAAGGACATCAACCTCTATCAAGCCCAGAAGACTCTCGACAACGTGGGCGGGGCCGTGCGCGACGGCGGCGTCATCATCCTGGCCGCCCGTTGCGCGGAGGGCTTCGGGCAGATGGTCTTCGAGGAGTGGATGCGGGGCATGGGCAGGCCCCAGGAGCTCATCGACCGCATCCGGCAGGAGTTCGTGCTGGGTGGCCACAAGGCGGCCGCCGTCGCCGGGCTGCTGGCGAGGGCCGACGTGTACCTCGTCTCGGAGTTCCCGGACGACGTCGTGCGCAGCATGTGCATGACGCCGTTCGCGAGCGTCGACGAGGCGATCGGAGCCGCGCTGGACCGTGCCGGTCCCGGCGCCCGCTGCCTGGTGGTGCCGCACGGCAGCCGGGTGACGGCCGGCGCCGACTGACCGACGGGCCGGGCGACCGATGGTCGCCCGGCCCGTCGGGTGTCTGGCGTCTTGCGCTGGCCCTACTTGCCGACGGCCGGCTTCTTCTCCTCGACGGGCTCGCTGCCCGGGCGGACGGCCATGTTGCGGTAGACCTGCTCCATGTCCTCGGGCGTGAACTTGCGCGGGTTGTTGTTCCAGAGGCGCGCCTGGGTCTTGGCGCCTTCGACCAGGTCGGGGATCGCCGACTCGGGGATGCCGACATCGCTCAGGTACTGCGGGACGCCGAGGTCGTCGGCCAGCAGGCGCAGCGCTGCGACCGTCTTGTCGGCGGCCTCACGGTCGGAGAGGCCGGTCATGTTCTCACCCATGGCCTCGCCGAACTGGCGGAACCAGCGCAGGCAGGCGAGCTTGTTGAACTCCATCGCCCACGGCAGGACCATGGTGTTGGCGACGCCGTGCGGCACGTGGAACATGCCGCCGATTGGATACGAGAGCGCGTGCACGGCGCCGACGCCGGCGTTGCCGAAGGCGATGCCGCCCATCATCGAGCCCATCGCCATGGCGTCGCGGGCCCACATGTTGCTGCCGTCGTACACGGCGGTGCGGATGCTCTGGCTGATGAGCTTGATACCTTCGTAGGCCAACGAGTCTGTGTGCATGGTCGCGTTGACCGAGATGTACGCCTCGATGTTGTGGATCAGCGCGTCCATGCCTGAGGCGGCGGTGACATTGGGCGGGCAGCTGAGGGTGAGCGCCGGGTCGATGAGGGCGACGTTCGGCATGAGGAAGGGACTCACGAGGCCCTGCTTCACGTTGAGCTTCTCGTTGGCGAAGATGGCGATCGCGGTGCACTCGGAGCCGGTGCCGGCGGTGGTCGGGATGGCGATGATCGGCAGGCCCTTCTTCTTGACCTGGTCGATGCCGACGTAGTCGTACACGGTGTCGCCGGTGTGCGGCAGCACGGCCGCCGCCTTGGCGACGTCGATCGGCGAGCCGCCGCCGAAGCCGACGATGAGATCGTAGCCACCCTTCTCGACGATGCGCACGATCTCCTCGATGGTGCTCATCGGAGGCTCGGGCACGGCCTTGTCGTAGAAGTCCACTCCGAGGCCGGCCTCGACGAGCGGCCGTTCGACGTCGACGCACATGCCGCAGTCGCTGACGCCCTGGTCGGTGATGACGAGGACCTTGGTGCCGTTGAGCTTCCCGGCCTCGATGCCCAGCTGGTCGACGGCCCCGACGCCGGTGATGAGCGTCTTGGGCTGTCGGTGGATGCGCATCTTGCGCTCGACGCGGCGCAGCTCGGCCGGCTGGCCGCTGGAGGACGAGATGACGCGCGGCTCAGGCTCGTTGTGCATGTGCTCCATGGCTCTCAGCTCTCCTTGGTGAGCGATTGACGGGGCAGGCGGCCGACCCCGTACACCTCGGCCGCCTCCTCCCGGATCTGGTCTCTGAACGCCGGATCGGCGATGGCGATGAGGGCCTCGGCGCGCTCGCGCGACCCGAGGCCGCGCAGGTGGGCGACGCCGTGCTCGGTGACGATGAAGTCGACGTCGGCGCGCATGGTCGTCACCGCGGTGCCCGGCGAGAGCGCCGCGACGATGCGCGAGACGGCGCCCTTCTTCGCCGTGGACGGCAAGGCGATGATCGCCTTGCCGTCGCGGCTCCGGGCGGCGCCACGCACGAAGTCGACCTGGCCGCCGATGCCGGTGAACTGGTCGGCTCCCATCGTGTCCGCTACGACCTGACCCATGAGGTCGACCTGCAGGGCGGAGTTGATGGCGACGACGCGGTCGTTCTGGCCGATCAGGTACGGATCGTTGGTGATGTTGACCGGGAACATGTTGACGGCCGGGTTGTCGTCGACGAAGTCGTACAGGCGGCGCGTACCCATGAGGAAGGTCGCCGTCATCTTGTCGCGGTTGATCGCCTTGTTGCGGTTGGTGATCACGCCCTCGTTGTAGAGGTCGACGACGCCCTCGCTGAACATCTCGCTGTGGATGCCGAGGTCGTTCTTGTCGTGCAGGAACAGCAGCACCGCGTCGGGGATGCCGCCGATGCCGAGCTGCAGGCAGGAGCCGTCGTCCACGAGGCCGGCGATGTGCTTGCCGATGGCCTCCTCGACCGGGCCGATCCGCGGTGGCTGCAGCTCGATGATTTCCTGCTCGCTCTCGACGATGTGGTCGATCTCGGAGACGTGGATGAACGAGTCGCCGTGGGTGCGCGGCATCCTGGGGTTCACCTGCGCGACGACCGTCTTGGCCACCTGGGCCGCCGGCTTCGTGTAGTCCACGGAGATGCCGAAGGAGCAGAAGCCGTGCTTGTCGGGCGGCGAGACGTGGACGAGCACCACGTCCGGGGGCAGGTAGCCTTCGCAGAACAGCTTGGGGATCTCGCTGAAGAAGACGGGGATGTAGTCGCCGCGACCGTCCTTGACCGCCTCGCGGGTGCTGGCGCCGACGAACAGCGACTTGTGGAAGAACGAGTCGGCGTACTCGGGCCGGGCGTACTCGCCCTTGCCCATCGCGACCATGTGGTTGATCTCGACGCGCTCGAGCTCACCGGCGCGGGCGACGAGCGCGTCGACGAGGTCGAGCGGTTCGCCGCAGGCGTGCGCGAACACGACGCGGTCGCCGGACTTCACGCTCTTCATGGCCGCGGCGGCCGTGACGCGCTTGCCGGCGTACTCCGACTTCCAGTCCATCCCCTTCACTCCTTGAGCTTGCGCGTTACGGTGGGGGCGATCTCGCGGGACGGCGTGGGGACGCCGTCGACGAGCTCGCCCGCGATCACGACGACGGGTGCCACGGGGTGGCCGGCGGGGGCGCCCTCCGCGCCACTTCCGGCCTGCTCGCCGCCCTCCGCGACGAGCTGGTGCCCGGACGCGCACGCCCGGGGACAGCCGCTGAGGTGCACGGTCGTCCCCGGGGGTACATCCGGGTCGTCGACCGGCAGGTCGGCGGCGACGGCGGAGCGGTCGATGTGCGGGTTGCAGCCCCCGCAGTACACGACTTCCATGCGCCTCTCCGCCGGCGTGCCGTCGTCGTCCATGGTCAGTGCCTGGTGACCGCGGTCGGCGACTTGACCTTCGCCTTGTCCCACGGCTTGCCGACCTCGGCGATGGCCTTGGCCAGCTCCTTCTTGTGGTTCAGGTTCGACTGGCGGGCGATCATGATGCGCTGCGCCTGCGGGGAGCCCGCGCCGTGCATCGACTCGGTCCGGTAGCCGACGGCGCCGGCGCCGATCGTGAGGTTCTCGATGAGGCGCAGGATGCGCATGCGGTCGATCGTCGGCGTGTCGCACTGGCCGGCGAAATACTTCTCGACGATCGGCCCGATCTTCTCATCGGCGAGGTCCTGGGCCGACGGCATGGTGACCATGAGACCGCCGGCGATGTCTTCGGCGAGCCGGGCGATCTCGTAGGGAAAGCGGGTCACGTTCTGCTTGCACACGTTGGCCAGCAGCATGTCGATCTGGTAGTTGCCGGCCGGCATCTTGACGCCCTCGTAGGAGCAGGCCAGCCCGCACGAGAACAGCGTCTCGTTGAGGTGGGTCATCTCGATGAGCTTGTCCTTGATGTGGCTGGCCTTGGCGACGCCGTTCATGTCGGCGGCCGTCGCAGCGGCGCCGATCAGCACGTCGCCGACGCCGACCTTGCAGCCGCCGTAGCTCTGGCGGTGGAAGCCGGCGAAGCGCTCGACGAGCGCGCCGGAGAACTCGAGCTCGCCGCACAGGAAGACCCGGTCCCAGGGGATGAACACCTTCTCGAACACCATCAGCGCTTCCTGGCCGCCGTACCGCATGTTGCCGACGTCCAGGTCCGACTCTTCGAACTTGCGCGTGTCGCAGCTCTGGCGGCCGTAGATGTAGTAGACGCCCTCGGCGTTGGCCGGGCAGCTGAAGCTGACGGCGAAGTCCTCGTCGCCCTCGCGCATGGCCACCGTCGGCATGACGATGATCTCGTGCGAGTTGCAGGCGCCGGTCTGGTGGGCCTTGGCGCCGCTCACCACGATGCCGTCGTCGCGCTTCTCGATGACGTGCACGTACACGTCCGGGTCGGGCTGCTGGTGCGGCGGCAGGGAGCGATCGCCCTTGGGGTCGGTCATGGCGCCGTCGGCGACGAGGTCGTTGTCCTGCAGGTGCTGCACGTACTGCTTGAACCGCTGGTGGTACCCGGTGCCCTTGGCCTGGTCGGTCTCGTAGGTGACCGAGTAGAGGGCGTTGATCGCATCCATGCCCACGCAGCGCTGGAAGCAGGAGCCTGTCTTCTGGCCGAGCAGACGCTGCATCTTGACCTTCTTGGAGAGGTCCTCCGTCGACTGGTGGATGTGCGAGAAGCGGTTGATCCTCTTACCGGTGAGGTGGCTGGTCGCCAGCATCAGATCCTCGTACTCGGGCTGGGCCGCGAGCTCGTAGGTCGTGGCGATGCAGTTGATGCTGGGGCGGATGAGGGGGTGGTTGACGTAGTCGTCGACCTTCTCGCCGAACAGGTAGATCTGCAGGTGCAGATCGGCGAGGCTCTGGATGAACTCCTCGGGCGTTCTGAGAGCCATGCGTGCACTCCTTCCTGGCGCCCTCGGGGGTCGGGCGCTGCGCTGGCCTGACGGGCGCGGACGCGCGCAGATGCGGGAGCGCTCGCGCGTTGGTTCGGTGCGGCGGGGCGGAAGCAGTCGCGGTGGCTCCTGGCGCCCTCGTGATTCACTATAGGAGCGAGCCTGGGCTTAGTCAATGTAGTCGAACGAAGAGCCAATCACCTCTCATGGTCTTATACGAAATGTCCAAGACACGGGGGTCACAAGTGGCGGGTTCGGAAGCACTCGCCCGCCACTCACGGCAGACACGGCAGCGGGCAGACGACGCGGCGACGCAAGGTGGTTCGCCACGGTGTACCAAGTGGACCAGCCGGACCGCCAAAGTTTGGCCCAGATGGCGACTGCGGGGTGCCGGGTGAGGGCGTATACTCCGGGCGCCTCGCGCCCCGTCGTTCGAGCGCGCGCGGAGCCTGATCACGCCACTCAGCATTACTCATACGCCTACGTGGAGGGCACTACATGAGCGCATTCGTCGACGAATACATGGCCTGGCTCAAGGCCAGGAACCCGGCAGAGGCCGAGTTCCATCAGGCCGCCGAAGAGGTGGCCGAGTCCCTCGAGGTCGTCCTCGACAAGAATCCCAAGTATCGCGAGGCCAAGGTCCTCGAGCGCATCTCCGAGCCCGAGCGCGTGATCATGTTCCGCGTGCCGTGGGTCGACGACAAGGGCGAAGTCCAGGTCAACCGCGGCTTCCGCATCGAGATGAACAGCGCCATCGGCCCCTACAAAGGCGGCCTGCGCTTCCATCCGACCGTCTACCTCGGCATGCTCAAGTTCCTCGCCTTCGAGCAGGTCTTCAAGAACTCGCTCACGACGCTGCCCATGGGCGGCGGCAAGGGCGGCTCGGACTTCGATCCCAAGGGCAAGAGCGACCTCGAGGTCATGAAGTTCTGTCAGGCGTTCATGACCGAGCTGTCGCGCCACATCGGCCAGTTCACCGACGTGCCCGCCGGCGACATGGGCGTGGGTGCTCGCGAGATCGGCTTCTTGTTCGGGCAGTACAAGAAGGTCCGCAACGAGTTCGTCGGCGTGCTCACCGGCAAGGGTCTCAACTGGGGCGGCTCGCTCATCCGTCCCGAGGCGACCGGCTACGGCGCCGTGTACTTCGCCGCCGAGATGCTCACCACGCGCGGCGAGACTCTCGAGGGCAAGACCTGCCTCGTCAGCGGCTCCGGCAACGTGGCCCAGTACGCGATCGAGAAGATCCTCGACCTCGGCGGCAAGCCCGTCACCTGCTCCGACTCGGGCGGCTACATCTACGACGAGGCCGGCATCGACCGCGACAAGCACGCCTTCCTCCTCGAGCTCAAGAACGTCAAGCGCGGCCGCATCAGCGAGTACGCCGACAAGTACAAGAGCGCCATCTACACTCCGGTCGACAAGGCCAAGGACTACAACCCGCTGTGGGACCACAGGGCCGACTGCGCCTTCCCGAGCGCGACGCAGAACGAGATCAGCGCGAAGGACGCCGCGAATCTGCTCAAGAACGGCGTGCACGTGGTCTCCGAGGGCGCCAACATGCCGACCGTCCCCGAGGGCGTCAACCTCTTCGTGGACAAGGGCATCCTCTATGGTCCCGGCAAGGCCGCCAACGCCGGCGGCGTGGCCACCTCCGGCCTCGAGATGTCGCAGAACAGCCTGCGCCTCTCGTGGACGCGCGAGGAAGTCGACGCCCGCCTGCACGGCATCATGAAGGCCATCCACAGGCAGTGCGTCGAGGCCTCCGCCGCCTACGGCATGGAGGGCAACTACGTCGCGGGCGCGAACATCGCCGGCTTCCTCAAGGTCGCCGACTCGATGCTCGACCAGGGCGTCGTCTGAGACACCGTTCAGGGTAAGTACGACGCAGCACAAGCTTGAGTATCGGTTGAGCGCATCCCGCCGGGTCACGCGCCCGGCAGGCTGAAAGGAGCGGCGAGCATGAAGAAGATCGAGTGCTACATCCAGCCGTACAACCTCGACACCGTGGCCGAGGCCCTGGCGGTCGAGGGCGTGGTCGGTATGTCTGTCACCGAGGTCAAGGGCTTCGGCATCCAGAAGGGCTTCACGCGAGGCGAGGACACCAAGCCGGGCGAGTACCGCTTCCACCCCAAGATGAAGGTCGACATGGTCGTGCTCGAGAAGGACGTCGAGCGCATCGTCGCGGCCATCAGCGCTTCCCTCAAGAGCAACCAGATCGGCGAGGGCAAGATCTTCGTGCTCCCGATCGACGACGCCGTGCGCACGCGCACCGGCGAGCGCGGCCGCGACGCCATCACGTGAGCCGTCCGCTGCCGTAAGGCCGCAGACTGGGATCGACCCGCGAGAGGCCCGGCACGCCGGGCCTCTCGCACGTAGAGGGCGGCCCTGGGGCCGCCCTCTACGCTTCGAACGGTGTCGCCGCCCGCCGGCGCGGGGCGGCGGCGGGATGGTCAGGCCAGTTCGAACTCGCGCAGGAAGTCGGCCTTGGAGCGGGCGCCGATGACCTTCTTGGCCGGCTCGCCGTCCTTGAAGAGGATGATCGTCGGGATGCTCATGATGCCGTACTTCTGGGCCGTCGCGGGGTTCTCGTCGACGTTGACCTTGCCGACGCTCACCTTGTCGGCGTGCTCCTGGGCGATCTCGTCGATGACGGGGCCGACCATTCGGCAGGGGCCGCACCAGGGCGCCCAGAAGTCGACGATCATCGGCGTGCCGGTGTCCGCGACCTCGGTGTCGAAGGTCGCGTCGGTCAGGGTCTTCACTTCGCTTGCCACGTCGTCTCCTCCTTGGGACGGCAGGTCTTGGCCCTGCCCGTTGATCGTGATTGTCTCACAGGCTCTCGAGGACTCTGTTCAAGCGCGCCTGTACCTCCTCGGCGATCGGCGCCAGGCGCTCGTTGCCCACCATGCCCAGCATCGCACCGGCGTTGACCGCGGTGACGCGCGTGCCCTCGTCGGTCGCGTAGACCACGACGTTACACGGGAGCAGCACGCCCAGGTCGGGCTCGACCTCGATCGCCGCGTGCGCCAGCTTCGGGTTGCACGCGCCGAGAATGGTGTGGGGCGGGACGTCGACGTCGAGCTTCTCCTTCATCGTCGCCTTGACGTCGATCTCCGTGAGGACGCCGAAGCCCTCGGCCTTCAAAGCCTCGATGACCCGGGCCTTGGCGGCCTCGTAGGGTTCATCAAGGAAACGGCCGATGCCGTACTCAACTCCTTGCATGGTGAACCTCCTCGCTGGTGGCGGAACTGCGAGTCCTATACCCCCGGGGGTATATTCTGATACCTCCGTCCCACCGGGTGCTCACGACGTAGATGCCCGCCGACCGCCGCCGCCAATCGCCCGGTGCCCGGCCGACGCCTATCCCGCCGGTCGGCCGCCGTCTCCCCGCAGGCACGGCGTTTCCGGTATCATTTCTGGTTCGTGGCCGCCGCCCGCAGCGGAGGCGGCCAGTCTGCGGGCGACGAGGAGAGTGGAGTGCCGTGAGAAGCGACGAGATCAAGAGCGGCCTGGCCCGCGCGCCTCACCGTTCACTGCTGCGCGCGCTCGGCGTGAGCGACGCCGAGATGCAACGACCGTTCGTCGGGGTCGTCAACGCCTTCAGCGAGGTCGTCCCCGGACACGTGCACCTGCGCAGCGTCGTCGATGCGGTCAAGGCCGGCGTGCGCCTGGCAGGCGGCGTGCCCATGGAGTTCGGCGTGATGGGCATCTGCGACGGACTCGCCATGAACCATCTCGGCATGCACTACTCGCTGCCCAGCCGCGAGCTCATCGCCGACACCGTCGAGTCGATGACCATCGCCCACGCCTTCGACGCGCTCGTCCTCGTGCCGTGCTGCGACAAGATCGTGCCCGGCATGCTGATGGCGGCGATGCGGCTCAACGTGCCCTCGGTCATGGTCGGCGGCGGCGCGATGCTCGCCGGCCACCTGGAGGGCCGCACCCTCGATCTCAACAGCGTCTTCGAGGCCGTCGGCCAGCACCAGGCCGGCAAGCTCGACGACGAGGGCCTCAAGGCCATCGAATGCAGCGCCTGCCCCACGTGCGGATCGTGCTCCGGCATGTTCACCGCCAACTCGATGAACTGCCTCGCCGAGGTCATCGGCATGGCGCTCCCCGGCAACGGCACGATCCCCGCCGTGTACAGCGAGCGCCTGCGCTTCGCCAAGGACAGCGGCATGAAGGTCATGGACGTGCTCGCCGCCGACCTCAAGCCGCGCGATATCCTGACGGACGCGGCGGTCGGGAACGCTCTCGCCGCCGACGCGAGCCTCGGCTGCAGCACCAACACCGTGCTCCACCTCACGGCGATCGCCACTGAGGCGGGCCTCGACTTCGACCTGCGGCGCATCAACGAGGTCGCGGCCAGGGTGCCGCACATCTGCAAGATCGCCCCCGCCGGCACGCATCACATGGAGGATCTCTACCACGCCGGCGGCATCCAGGCCGTGATGAAGCAGCTGATCGCGGCCGGGCTCATGGACGGCTCGGCGCTCAGCGTCGCCGGCGGTACCGTCGGCGAGGCCGTGGCCGGCGCCCGCGTCGTCGACGACGACGTGATCCGGCCCCTCGACCGCGCCTATCACGCCACCGGTGGCCTCGCGGTGCTGTTCGGAAACCTCGCCCCGCTCGGCGCCGTGGTCAAGGAGGGCGCCGTCGCCGACGAGATGCTGCGCCACAGCGGCCCTGCCCGGGTCTTCGAGAGCGAGAAAGAAGCGGTGGCGGCGATCTCGAGCGGCGATATCGCGACAGGCTCGGTCCTCGTCATCCGCGGCGAGGGGCCCAAGGGCGCCCCCGGCATGCCCGAGATGCTCAGCGCCACGTCGATGCTGGCGGGCCAGGGCCGGGACAAGGACGTGGCGCTCATCACCGACGGCCGCTTCAGCGGCGCGACGCGCGGGGCGGCCATCGGGCACGTCGCGCCGGAGGCGCACGCGGGCGGCCCTATCGGTCTCGTGCAGGACGGCGACACGATCAGCATCGACATTCCTGCACGCATGCTCACCCTCGACCTTCCGGAGGACGAGATCGCGCGGCGAAAGGCGGCACAGCCGCCCATCGCGCCGCGCGACGGCGTAACCGGGTACCTCGCCCGCTACGTCAAACTCGTCTCCGGCGCGGAGAAGGGAGCAGTGCTGCAATGAGTCCAGACAAGAAGATGAAGGGGTCGCAAGCCCTCGTCGCCGCCCTCGAGCACGAGGGCTGCGAGGTGCTGTTCGGCTATCCGGGCGGCGTGGCGATCCCCTTCTACGACGCCCTCTACGACGCCAAGAACCTCCGTCACGTGCTCGTCCGTCACGAGCAGGGCGCGGCGCACGCCGCCGACGGGTACGCGCGCTCCACCGGCAAGGTCGGCGTCTGCACCGCGACCAGCGGCCCCGGCGCCACCAACCTCGTCACCGGCATCGCGACGGCCTACCTGGACTCGTCGCCGCTCGTGGCCATCACCTGGCAGGTGCGCAGCGATCTCATCGGCACCGACGCCTTCCAGGAGGCCGACATCACCGGCATCACCCTGCCGATCGTCAAGCACTCATACCTCGTCAAGAGCGCGGCCGAACTGCCGCAGATCGTCCACGAGGCCTTCCACATCGCCTCCACGGGCAGGCCCGGGCCGGTGGTCATCGACATCCCCGTCGATATCGCGCTCGGGGAGCTCACCTACCGGGAAGCGACCGCGGTCGACCTGCCCGGCTACAAGCCCACCTTCAAGGGCCATATCAAGCAGATCCGCGCCGCAGCCAGGGTCATCAACGAGGCGCAGCGGCCGGTGCTCTACCTCGGCGGCGGCGCGATCGCCTCGGACGCCGCGCCGGAGATCCTGCAGCTGGCCGAGCTGCGGCGCCTCCCCGTCGCAACGACGCTCATGGCGCTCGGCGCCTTTCCGGAGACGCACGAGCTCTCCATGGGGATGCTCGGCATGCACGGCACCGTGACCGCCAACTACGCGGTGCACGAGTGCGACCTGCTGATCAACCTTGGGGCGCGCTTCGACGACCGCGTCACCGGCAAGCTCAAGGCGTTCGCGCCGCACGCGAAGATCATCCACGCCGACGTGGACCCGGCGGAGATCGGCAAGAACGTGGCGGCCCTCATCCCGATCGTCGGCGACGCCAAGTACGTCGCCGCGGGTCTGGTCAAGGAGCTCGAGGGCATGGAGTGGTCGCCCGAGCGCACCGTCGAGTGGCTGGGGCGGATCGCCGAGCGCAAGGACGAGTTCCCCCTGCACTACGAGGACCCCGCGGACGGCAAGCTCGCGCCGCAGCTGGTGATCGAGGAGATCGACCGCGTCACGGGGCACGACGCGATCATCTGCACCGATGTCGGTCAGCACCAGATGTGGGCAACGCAGCACTACACCTACACCTACCCGCGACAGTTCGTCAGCTCGGGAGGCCTCGGCACCATGGGGTTCGGCCTGCCGGCCAGCATCGGCGCCAAGATCGGTCACCCGGACAAGACGGTGATCGACATCAGCGGCGACGGCGGCTTCCAGATGACGATGCAGGAGCTGGCGACGGCCGTGAGCTACGACGTGCCCGTCGTGGTCTGCATCCTCAACAACGGGTATCTCGGCATGGTCCGCCAGTGGCAGGACCTCTTCTGGAACAAACGCTACTCGTTCACCTGCGTCGAGGTGCAGCCCGACTTCAAGCTGCTCGCCGAGGCGTTCGGCGCTGTGGGGATGACGGTCACGGAGAAGACTGAGATCGAGCCGGCGCTGCGCGAGGCGATCGCCTGTGGCCGCCCGGCGGTGATCGACTTCCGCACCTCCGCCGAGGAGAACGTGTACCCGATGGTGCCGGCCGGCCAGGAGATCACCGAGATGATCGGCGGGCAGAGTCGCAAGGAGAGGAAGTCATGAAGCACACCCTCTCCATCCTCGTCGAGAACAAGCCCGGCGTGCTCACGCGGGTCGCCGGGCTCTTCGCTCGTCGCGGCTTCAACATCGAGAGCCTGGCGGTGGGGCTCAGCGAGGACCCCAAGCTCTCGCGCATCACCATCGTCATCGATGGCGACGAGCACCCGGTCGACCAGGTCACCAAGCAGCTCCACAAGCTCATCAACGTGCTCAAGATCCGTGACCTCGCGCCGGACAACGCGGTCTCCGCCGAGCTCCTGCTGGTGCGCGTCGCCGGCGAGGGCGACAAGCGCACCGAGGCGTTGCAGATCGCCGAGATCTTCAAGGCCAAGATCGTCGACGTGGACCGGCGCACGCTCACGCTGCGCGTCGTCGGCACCAACGACAAGCTGGAGGCGCTGCTGGAGTTGCTCCAGCCGCTCGGCGTGCTCGAGGTCGTTCGCACCGGGACCATCGCGATGGGGCGCGGAAGGGGCTGACGCCGATCAGCTCCGTTCACGCGCCGAAGGGCGGGGCCGGCGCAGCCGGCCCCGCCCTTCGGCGTTCGCGCCGCTCGTCGCCGGGACCGACGATGAGCGGGCGGCGTCAGCGTCGTACTACCAGCGCCAAAGACGCGGCGTGGCGCGCCAGACGTCGTCGTCGACGAGCGAAGGATCGGGGTTCACGAACGAGATCTCACGGTCGCCGCCGAACGTGTAGATCGACTGGCGCAGCCCGAAATAGCCCGTCCTGACCATGAGCGAATCGAAGTCGTACTTGACGTCCGCGGCGCTGGTCGCGTTCCACGGGCTGCCCGGCAACCGGGTCCAGTTCTTCCCGTCGCGGCTGGACCACTGGTCGGTCGGATGGCCGGGGAGGAACGGGTTCAAGGGTCCGGGCGGCTGTGTCGGGTCCGCGAGCGAGGGCCAGCCGAATCCGCCGAACACGGTGATGGCGCCGTAGAGCACCTGGGCCTGGTGCCCGGGGCGGGGACTCCACGCCGCGGACGCCGTCACCTGCTTCCACGAGGCGCCGTTGCGCGAACGCCACACGTCGTTGAAGTACGGGCACTGTAGGCCGGCCGGACCCACCGTGCACAGGAAGCCGTCCTCGCCGCCGAGGAGGTAGATGTAGCCACCCTTCTTGACGACCGCGGCGCCGGCCCGCGCGGGCCAGGCGGCGTCGCTCGTGACCAGCTTCCAGGACCTGCCGTCACGTGAGCGCCAGACGTCGTTGAAGACCTCGCGACCGCTGCCGCCGATGGCGACGTCGTCGCCGTTGCTGCCGCCCATGACGTAGATGTAGTCACGGAACACGATGGCGCTGAGGCCGGCACGACCCTTCCACGGAGCGCTGGCGGTCAGCTGCTTCCAGTTCTTGCCGTCGTACGACCTCCAGACGTCGTTGAAGAACTCGGACTGCCGCCCGGACGGCTGGTTCTGGCCGCCGAGCACGAACATGGCGCCGTCCTTGGTGACGGCCTGGAAGTACCCCCGGGCGGCCCACGGCGCGGTGCCCACGTTGCGCCACGAGCGTCCGAGGTCGCGGCTCTTCCACACGTCGTTCCACAGGATGCTGCCGAACGGGTTGAACTGCGACGGGTCCGGCGTGCGGCCGCCCATCACGTACAGGTTGCCACGCAGTTGGACGGCCTGAAGGCCGGCACGGCCGGTCCAGCCCGAGGGATCGTCGCCGTAGACCTTCGTCCACGACAGTGACGGGTTGAAGCTGCTGCCGGTCGCCGCCGCGATGGGGACGGCGACAAGCAGTGTGAGCAGGGCGAGCGCCGCGACGAGCGGCGAGATGTGGCTACGTCTCATGGTCTGTATCTCCTTGGGAGGACGGTCACCCGGACCCTCGATGTGACTCGATGAATGTTCTGCTCATCTACCCGGCGATCGCGCTGCTCAGGCCTGAGTCGCCAGTTCCGTGTGACGCCGCCGTTGCCCGTTCTGACAACGAGCGGGGCCGCTGAGGCGTGCGGCCGCGGCGCGTGGACTGGCCGCTGGCCGATGCGAGACACCGAGACCACGCGGTGATGACTGATCGGTCAGGCGCGGCGGGCCAGGCGCTGCCCGACGAAGGCGGTTACATCGAAGCTACGGAGGTCAGCTTCTGCCGCCGCAGCGGGAAGCGTCCTTCGCCGAGACCGGCGCTGGTCAGCGCAGCGTGGCGCACGCGCCCGTCAAGGCCCGGGAGATGAAGACGGGGACGATCCTCGTCAGCCTCAGCGGCTGCGGCGACAAGGACCTGGACTGCGTCAACGACCGTTGGGGCACCGGGGAACCGGCCCGACGGCGCCGCCGCGCCCAGGCCTCAGACGAACACCAGATTGACCACTGCGACGTAGACCGCCGTGCCGACGATGATGCTGGCCACGGCGTTGCGCTTCCACAGGTGCAGGGCCACGGTGACCACCAGAGCCAGGATCTCGGGCAGCCCGTGCGGCGCCTCGCTCAACGAGACGCCGCGCAAGGTGTACACCACGAGGATGACCATGATGCCGGCCGGCATGTGGCTGCTCAGGTACCCGATCAGAGCGGAGTCGCGCAGCGGCCGAAGGACGGCGAAGGGCAAAGAGCGCAGGGCGAAGGTGACGGCGAACATCGTCAGGGACGCGGCCATGAGGTACGCGTTGTCAGGCATTCGCGTCGCGCCTCGCCTTCTGCAACACGAAGCGGACGCACAGCGCCGCGACGAACAGGCCCATACCGGTGACGAGCATCTGCCCCGGGGCTACAAGAAGGGCGAGCAGCGCGCAGAACAACGCGAGGACCGGGCCCGGCAGGTCGCGTTCCACGCGCATTGCGTCCATGGCGAGCACGACGAAGAGCGCCGTGAGCGTGAACGCCAGGCCCAGGAGATCCACTGCCAGCCAGCTTCCCAGGAGCGCGCCGGCGACGCTGCCGGCCACCCAGTACGCCTGGCAGAACGCCTGCAGCCACAGCACGCGGGCGCTGCTCAGCGACACGCCCGGCCGGCCCGCGGTGAGGGCGTAGGCCTCATCGGTCAGCGCGTACATGCTGTACGTCTTGCCGGCGCGGCCCCGCACCCTGTCCAGGGGAAACGACAGGGCGTAGAAGACGTGGCGGAAGTTGACGAGGAAGGTGGTCAGGGCGAGCTGCGGCAACGGCGTGACCGCGACCACCAATCCGACGGCGAGGAACTCCATGGACCCGGCGTAGACCAGCACCGAGAAGACCAGCGCCCACCACCAGTCCAGCCCCGACTGCACCACGAGGAGCCCGAACGCGGCGCCCAGCGGGAACATGCCGACGCCCACCGATATGGTGTCTACGAAGGCGGCGGCGAGGGCTGAGTCGTGCGCGGAGGTCTTGCCCGCCGCGTCGGATGATGATGTGCTCACGGCGCGATGATACAGGGAGCGCGCGGCGGACAAAGGGGAGTCGTGAAGGCGAGCTACAGGCACACCAGCATCGTGGCCTCTGACTGGCAGGCCGTTGCGGCGTTCTACGAGGACGTCTTCGGGTGCGAACCGGCGCCACCGCGGCGCGACCTGTCGGGAGCGTGGCTCGACAAGGGCACCGGTGTACGGGGCGCGCACATCACCGGGATCCATCTGCTTCTGCCCGGGCACGGCGAGCGGGGGCCGACGCTCGAGATCTTCGGCTACGCCAGGAGCGAGCCCCGGCCCGCCGTGGCCGCGAACCGCGAAGGCATCGCCCACATCGCCTTCGAGGTGGACGACGTTGCCGCGGCGGTCCGGAACGTGCTCGAGCACGGCGGGAGTCGCGTGGGCGACGTGGCGTCTTCGGAGGTCCCCGGGGCCGGCGTCCTCACGTTCGTGTACGTCGCCGACCCCGAGGGCAACATCGTCGAACTGCAGGCATGGACTTGAGAAGCAGAGAGGTCGCATCCGGGCTCGTGGCGCTCTTCGTCGTCGCGCCCTCGCTCGTGCTGCTGCTCACCGCGGGGTGTGGCGGGACGAATGATGCCGGCGGTCCCTCTTCGGGAGCCGCTGCCGCAAGCGGGGATCAGGCGCTTGCCCAGGCTTTCGCCGCGCGCACCACCGACCTCGAGGTCGAAGGCGTCGGCACGGTCATGCGCCTGCTCGCCGACGACGAGGAGGGCAGCCGGCACCAGCGTTTCATCCTCCGTCTCGAATCCGGGCAGACGCTGCTTGTGGCGCACAACATCGATCTCGCCCCGCGCATCGACGGCCTGGAGGTGGGGGACACCGTCGCCTTCCGCGGGGAGTACGAGTGGAGCTCGCGGGGCGGCACGATCCATTGGACGCACCGCGACCCGGACGGGGATCACGCCGGGGGGTGGCTGCGGCACGACGGGACGACGTACCGGTGAGGGGCCGGAGCGCGTAGCCGGCCCGGCCGCCCGCGTTGCCGCAGCCCGTGCGAGGCGGTAGCATTCAGCGTTCGAGAGCACGCCGGCCCGCCGGGCCGTCCAGAGGAGGAGACACCACATGTTCTATGACAAGGACGCCGACCTTTCCCTGATCCAGAGCAAGACCGTCGCCATCATCGGCTTCGGCAGCCAGGGTCATGCCCACGCCCAGAACCTGCGCGACAGCGGCGTCACCGTCGTCGTCAGCGAGCTCAAGGGCACGCCCAACGGCGAGCGCGCCGAGAAGGCCGGCTTCGAGGTTCTCACCGCCGCCGAGGCGACGAAGCAAGCCGATGTGATCATGATGCTGGTCCCCGACCAGACGCAGGCGGTCGTGTACAAGAACGACGTGGCTCCCAACCTCAAGGACGGCGCCACGCTCATGTTCGCCCACGGCTTCAATATCCACTTCGGCCAGATCGTGCCGCCGGCGACCGCCGACGTCACCATGGTCGCTCCCAAGGGCCCGGGTCACCTGGTCCGTCGCCAGTACGAAGAGGGTAAGGGCGTGCCGGTGCTGGTGGCCGTCTACCAGGACGCGAGCGGCAAGGCGCGCGAGCAGGCGCTGGCGTACGCGAGCGCACTCGGCGGCCTGCGCGCCGGCGGCCTCGAGACGACGTTCGCCGAGGAGACCGAGACCGACCTCTTCGGTGAGCAGGCCGTGCTTTGCGGCGGCGCCACCGAGCTGGTCACCGCCGGCTTCGACACGCTGGTCGAGGCGGGCTACCAGCCGGAGATCGCCTACTTCGAGTGCCTGCACGAGCTCAAGCTCATCGTCGACCTCATGTGGGAGAAGGGCATCGCCGGGATGCGCTACAGCATCAGCGACACCGCCGAATACGGCGACCTGACGCGCGGCCCACGCGTCATCGACGAGAGCGTCCGCGACACGATGCGCGAACTGCTTGCCGAGATCCAGAGCGGCGAGTTCGCGCGCGAGTGGATCCTCGAGAACCAGGCCAATCGCCCCGTGTTCAACGCGCTGCAGCGCCAGGGCAAGGAGCATCTCATCGAGACCGTCGGCAAGGAGCTCCGCGGCATGATGAGCTGGATCGACGAGGGCGGGCTCGACATCGACGTCTGATCGCGGATTCCCCACTGAATGGCCCGGGGCGGCCGGGGCGCTTGAAGGCGCCCCGGCCGCCCCGTTCGAATGCGGCTCACCTGTTTGCGATCGGTCTGCTCAGGCAGCCTTGCTGAGGTACTCCTTGAGGTCCCTCGTGATATTGATCGTGTTGCCCTCGGTGTCCTTGAACCACGCGGTCTTGCCCACCTCACCGAGGTCCGCCACCCCGTTCTCGGTCTTGAGACCGGGAAAGTCGTACTCTTCGAACGTGACTCCGCGGTCGCGAAGCTCGCGCACGGCGGCTTGAACGTCGTCGACGAGGAACGAGGCGACCGTGTTGTCGCCGCGTCTGAACTCGGTCTTGTAGAGAAGCAGGTAGTCCTTTGAGCCTACCTGGACGATCGTCGCGTCCGGCATCCGCGAGTCTTCTCGTACGGTGAAGCCGAGCTTGTCGCGATAGAAGGTCGTCGCCCGCTCGATATCGTCGACGGCGAGGACCGGCATGATGGATGAATCCTTGAAGGTCATGTCAGATCACTTCCTTTCTGGTACATGGTGAGCGTTCCCGATTCGGCCCAGACGCACTCCACACCGGCTTGCTGTCGGCGCGGTAGGCGCGCCCGGCACAACTGGACGCCGACCGGCGCTGTGGTCTAGCCTTGCTCACTGTCGGGACCGTCGGCCTGGGAGTCGTCAGATGAGCACGAAGAAGATCCTCGTTGCGGGGCGATTGGCTCCCCAGGGCGTCTCACGGCTGGAGGCCGACGGCTTCCACGTCGACAGTGCGAGCGAGTCGGATGCCGCCGGCCTCGCGCGCCTGATCCCCGGGTACCACGGCCTCATCGCTGGACCCTCGGTCGGTGTGCCGTCCGAGGTGATACGCGCGGCCGACGTGCTGGAGGTCATCGGCCGCACCGGGGCCCGCGTCGACGACATCGACCTCGACGAGGCCACAGCCCACGGGATCGTCGTCACCGGCGCGCCGTCGAGCGATCGCGTCTCCGCGGCCGAAGTCGTGGTGTCGCTGCTGCTTGCCTGCGCTCACGAGATCGTCCGCACGCACGTGGCGCTCGGATCACGCTTGCCCGGGCGTCCCGCACCGGTCGTGCGTGGCGTCGAGGTCCGGGGCAAGACCCTCGGGTTCATCGGACTCGATGAGGCGGTGCCCCTCGTGGCCGAGGCCGCCCAGGTGCTCGGGATGCGGGTGATCCTCTGGGATCCCGGAGAGCCGGTTGACAGGCTGGAGCACCTCCTGCTGGAGCGCTCCGACGATCTCACGATGCTCTGCCGCGAAGCTGACTTCCTGAGTGTCCATGTCGCCGGGGTGCCGGCGAACGCTGGGCTCGTCGGCGAAGCGCAGTTCGCCGTCATGAAGCCCGGCGTGCGCCTCGTCAGTGCGTTTGCGAGGGGCATCGTGGACGAGACCGCCTGGGCACGTGCGGTCGAGACCGGCACCGTCGCCGGCTCTGCCGTCGGGCTCGGCGCCGAGGAGAGTTCGCTTGCGGCTTTGGAGGGCGTGATCCTGGTCGACCCCTCAGCCGCACAGACCGTGGAAGCGCAGGCGCGCGCCGCGGAGACCGTCGCCGAGCAGGTGGCAGCGGCGCTGACGGGCGGACTGGTCCGCAACGCGGTCAATGTGCCGGCGGTCCTCGACGACGACGCGGCCGAGCTCATGCCCTATGTCGGCCTGTGCGCACAACTCGGGAAGCTCGCGGTCCAGCTGGCCGACGGGCCCGTCGAGTCCGTCGATGTCCGGTACGGGGGCAGCTTCGCGTACTATGACACGCGCCTTCTCACGCTTGGACTGCTGCAGGGGGCGCTTGACCAGGGCGCCGAGGGCAAGGTCAACTTGGTCAACGCGCAGATCATCGCCGATGCGGCGGGTCTTGTGGTCACTGAGACCAGCGACCCGGCGGTCACCGACTTCCCACGACTCGTATCCGTCTCTGCGAAGGGGGCGTGGGGGGAGGTGTCGGTGACCGGCACGTCGCTCGGTCCCGAGCACAAGCCGCGCCTCGTCGAGGTGTTCGGCGACGAGATCGACATCGGTCCGGCGCCGCGCATGTTGTTCCTGCGCTACCGGGACCTTCCCGGCGTCGGCGGCAAGCTGGGGACCATGCTCGGTGAGTGGGGAGTGAACATCGGCAACATGTCGGTCGGGCGCGGCGCGGTCGAGCACCGGGCGGCGATGGCGCTCACGCTGGACCAGCCGCTGACCGACGACCAGTTGCGTGAACTCGTCGACCGCTGTGGTCTCGACGTCGGCAAGAGCGTCGAGCTGTAGGAGAGCAGGCAGGGCGAGTGGACACGGAGCTCGGCCGTCCCTTATGCTCGCAGCCATGCGGAGCTCTTCACATCGCCCGTCGTGACGGCTGGTGCGGCGCGGTCCAACGGGACCGCGCCGCACCAGCCGGCTCCGCCTCCTCCTGACCTCACCGTCCGCACCGCCGCGTGCCCGTGTCCCGCGCCGGCGCTTACGTCCCTGGGCGTCGCGACCGGAGCCCTGGGTGCCGCCGGGCGACGTCATGGCCGTCGCCCGTGCCCGAGACGCCTGCGCTTCGCGCAGCTGCAGCCGCGGCTGACGATCGCTCGATCGCGCCGGCCGGGCATGCATCCGTACACGACCACGCCTGATTGAGCGTTCAACGTTTGTGATGGGCCGCACAGGTTCTCTAGAATGGCGGCCTTGCATCTCCACTCAGATGGTCACGCCGGCCGAGTCCGGCAGCCGAACACATCCGGAAAGGACGACAAGATGCAGAAGCGCTTCCTCATCACCCCCGGCCCCACGCCAGTGCCGCCGGAGGTGCTCTCGGCTCTGGCCGAGCCGGTCATCCATCACCGCGCGCCGCGCTTCACCGAGATCCTCACGCAGGTCGTCTCCGGGATGAAGTACATCTATCAGACGGAGAACGACATCATGGTGTTCGCCGCCAGCGGTACCGGTGCCATGGAGAGCGCGGTCACCAACGTCGTCAACGCGGGCGACCACGTCCTCGTCGCGTCCGTCGGCAACTTCGGCGAGCGCTGGAAGAAGCTGACCGCCACGTGGGGCGCCGAGGTCACCGCGATCGACTACGCGTGGGGCACCAAGGCCGACCCGGCCGACATCGAGAAGGCGCTGGCCGCCGACCCGGCGATCAAGGCCGTCTACGTGCAGCACAGCGAGACGTCCACCGGCGTCGTCAACGACATCCGGGCGATCGGCGAGGTCGTCGCGAAGACGCCGGCCATCCTCGTCGTCGACGCCATCAGCGGCCTCGGCGCCAGCGACCTCAAGACCGACGACTGGCACGTGGACGTCTGCCTGGCCGGTTCTCAGAAGGCGCTCATGGTGCCGCCGGGACTCGCCTACGCAGCCGTCAGCGAGAAGGCCTGGGCCGTGGTCGAGCAGTGCGCCACGCCGCGCTTCTACTTCGACTGGGTCGCGATGCGCAAGAAGATGACCGGCGACTCCGCCCAGACCCCGTACACGCCGGCCGTGAGCCTCATGGTCGCGCAGAACGCCGCCATCGACCTGATCAGGGAAGAGGGCCTCGAGAACGTGTTCGAGCGGCACCGCGTGCTCGGCAAGGCAGCCCGCGAAGGCGTCAAGGCCCTCGGTCTGGAGCTCTTCGCGGTCGAGGACCCGGAGGCGAACTCCGTGACCGCCGTGAAGGTCCCCGAGGGCGTCGACGGCGGCAAGATCGGCAAGATCGCGCGCGACAAGTGGGGCGTGTGGCTGGCCGGAGGCCAGGGCGCCGTCAAGGGAAAGATCTTCCGCTTCGGCCACTGCGGCTACTTCGGCCACAGCGATATCGTCGTCGGCCTCAGCACCGTCGAGATGGTCCTCGCCGAGCTGGGGTACGACGTCAAGTTCGGCGCCTCGGTGGGCGCCGCCGAGCAGGTGTTCCTCGAGAGCACCGTCATGCTCTGAGAAGGGTGACGTGACATGACCGAACTGAAGAAGGTACTCGTCAAAGAGAAGCTCGCCCCCGAGGGCGTCAACTACCTCGAGGACCTCGGCTTCCAGGTCGATATCGGCACCGAGTGGGACGCCGACGAGCTCCTCAAGCGCATCCCCGAGTATCACGGCCTGATCATCCGCTCGGCGACCAAGGTGACCGCGGACGTGATCGCCGCCGGAGAGAACCTGCAGGTGGTCGGCCGCGCCGGCGTCGGCGTCGACAACGTCGACGTCAAGGAGGCGACCAAGCGCGGCGTCATCGTGGTGAACGCACCGCAGAGCAACGTGCTCTCCGCCGCCGAGCAGACGATCGCTCTCCTCATGGCCTGCGCCCGCAACCTGGCCCAGGCGCACGCCGACCTCAAGGCCGGCGACTGGGCCAAGGGAAAGTGGGGCAAGGGGGGCGTCGAGGTACGCGACAAGACGCTGGGCATCATCGGCCTCGGCCGCATCGGCTTTCTCGTCGCCGAGGACGCCCGCGGCCTCGGCATGAACGTGCTCGCCTACGACCCGTTCGTGCCCGCCGAGAAGTTCCACGAGCTCGGCCTCGAGCGCGCCGACAGCCCGGACAAGATCTACCGCGAGGCCGACTTCATCACCGTCCACCTGCCGAAGAACGCGGAGACCCTCGGGTTCATCAGCGACGACGAATTCGCCAAGATGAAGGACGGCGTACGCGTCATCAACGTGGCCCGTGGCGGCATCATCGACGAGGATGCCTGGGCGCGCGCCATCGAGAGCGGCAAGGTCGCCGCCTCGGCCGTCGACGTCTACCCCACGGAGCCGACCACCGAGAGCCCCCTGTTCCGGTACGACAGCGTGGTCGCGACACCGCACCTCGGCGCCAGTACGGTCGAAGCGCAGCTGCGCGCCGGCATGATCATCGCCGAGCAGGTGGCCGCCGTGCTCCAGGGCGAGTTCGCGAGCAACGCCGTGAACATCCCGCTGGCGCCCGGCGAGGACGCCGACGAGCTGATGCCGTTCCTCGGCCTCTGCGAGCAGCTCGGCAAGCTCATCGTGCAGATCGCCGACGGTCCGGTCGACAGCTTCGAGATCGCCTACGGCGGCGGCATCGCCCGCTACGACACGCGCATCCTCACGCTCGGCGTGCTGCAGGGCGTGCTGGCCGACAAGGTCGACGGCCCGGTCAATTTCGTCAACGTGCAGGACATCGCCGAAGAGCGCGGGATCGGCGCCAAGGAGACCAAACAGCCGGCGGCAGTCGACTTCCTCAATCTGATCACCGTGACCACCCACGACGCGCGGGGCGAGCTCTCCGTCTCCGGTACCACGCTCGGGCCGAAGCACCGGCCGCGCCTCGTCAAGGTGTACCGCCAGGACGTCGACATCGAGCCGGCGCCGCACATGGCCTTTCTGCGCTACGCCGACGTGCCGGGCATGATCGGCAGGATCGGCACCAAGGTCGGCGAGTTCGGCATCAACATCGGCCAGATGGGCGTGGGCCGCGAGGTCAAGGACCAGAAGGCCGTGATGGGGCTGACGCTCGACGAGCCGATCACGCCCGAGCAGCTCGAGGAGCTCGTCGCGAGCTGCGGTCTCGCCGACGGCAAGCGGGTGGAGCTCTAGCAGCTGCGCAGAACGTGCGCGAGAACGCCGGGGGCGACGGGCTGGCAGGCCCGTCGCCCCCTCGGCGTACGGCCTCGAGCCGGAGCGTTGCCGATCTTCACGGGCACGGTCGCACCCCTGCGGGCCCGACCGGACGGAATCAGTCCTGTGGAGGCCGGTGTGGGAACCGGCCTCGCGCGCACGATGCTTGCACGTGCACGCACGAGTGACGTAAACTCTCCGGACCATGCGTCGCCGTGCGACAAGCGAGTCCAGCCGGGAGGCCCACATTGGGGTACGCTCCCGCGACCTCTCCCTCTTCGGCTGCCTGCTGCTCCTCCCCCCGCGGGGGGATGCGTAGACACCTGCGGCCTGCACGGCCATCTCTTGGATCACATCCGGATCCACTGCTCCATCTGACGACGACGCGTGCCTTGGGAGGTGTGGGTGACTCGTGAGCAGTACCAGACACATCAGGATCTTCGACACGACACTGCGCGACGGCGAACAGGCGCCGGGCGCTACCTTGAACAGGGGCGAGAAGCTCGAGATCGCCCACCAGCTCGCGAAGCTGCGCGTCGACATCATCGAGGCCGGCTTCCCGATCGCCTCGCCTGACGACTTCGAGGCGGTCAAGGCGATCGCCACCGAGGTCAAGGGCCCGCGCATCGCGGGCCTGGCGCGGGCCATCGACAAGGACATCCGGGTCTGCTGGGATGCGGTCAAGGTCGCGGAGGTCCCGCGCATCCACACGTTCATCAGCACCAGCCCGGTGCACATGAAGTACCAGATCAAGAAGACGCCGGAGGAGGTGCTGGCCGACACTCGCGCAACGGTGAGCTTGGCGCGCGACCTCGCGAGCACCCACGCCGGCGCGGACGTCGAGTTCAGCGCCATGGACGCGAGCCGCTCAGACCCCGAGTTCCTGGCGCAGGTGCTGGCCGTCGCCGTCGAGTGCGGCGCGACGACCATCAACGTGCCCGACACGGTCGGGTACGCAATGCCGGTCGAGTTCGGCGACCTCATCCGCGAGCTCTTCCGGCTGGCGCCGTCGCTGCGCGACGTGCACGTGAGCGTGCACTGTCACAACGACCTGGGGCTGGCCACGGCGAACTCGCTGGCCGCGGTGCGTGCCGGCGCGACCCAGGTGGAGTGCGCCGTCAACGGCATCGGCGAGCGCGCCGGCAACGCCTCGCTCGAAGAGGTGGTGATGGCGATCCGTACGCGTGGCGACTCGTTCGACTGCGAGACCACCGTGGACACGAAGGAGATCGCCCGCAGCAGCCGCCTGGTGAGCACGCTGACCGGCTACCAGATCCAGCGCAACAAGGCGATCGTCGGGCGCAACGCCTTCGCTCACGAGAGCGGCATTCACCAGGCCGGCGTGCTCAACGAGGCGTCGACCTTCGAGATCATGACCCCGGCCGATGTCGGGCTTGCCGACAACGACATCGTGCTCGGCAAGCACAGCGGGCGCCACGCGCTGCGCGCCAAACTGGCGGAGCTCGGCTACGCTCTCTCCGACGCCGAGCTCTCCGACGCGTTCAAGCGCTTCAAAGACGTGGCGGACAAGAAGAAGCACGTCACCGTGCTCGACCTCGAGGCGCTGGTCAGCGAAGAGATCCGCGAGCGCGAGGATCAGTTCACGCTCACGAGTTTCGTCAACCAGTCCGGCTCGGCGATCATCCCGACGAGCCAGGTCGAGGTTCTGGTGCGCGGCGAGCTCAAGAAGGGCCGCAGCTTCAGCAACGGCTCCGTCGAGAGCGTGTTCGCGGCCATCGACGACGCGGTGGGCATCAGCGGCAGCCTCGCCGACTACCAGGTCCGGGCGATCTCGTCCGGCAAGGACTCGCTGGCTGAGGTGCGCGTGGCCGTCGAGGTCAACGGCCGCTCGTTCAACGGACAGGCAGTCAGTTTCGATGTGATGGAAGCTTCGGCGAAGGCCTATGTGAGGGCTGTCAACAACGCCGCGGCAGCAGGGGAGGTCTGATGGGTTCCACGATCACCGAGAAGATCCTTGCTCGCGCCGCGGGGCGCGATGAGGTGCACGCCGGCGACATCATCGAGGCGAAGATCGACCTCGCTCTGGCCAACGACATCACGGCGCCGCTGGCGATCGCCGAGTTCGAGAAAGCCGGGTTCACCGAGGTCTTCGACCCGGCCCGCATCGCCCTCGTGCCCGACCACTTCGCGCCCAACAAGGACATCAAGGCGGCAGGCCAGGCCGTGAAGATGCGCGAGTTCGCCCGCAAGCACGAGATCGTCAACTACTTCGAGGTCGGGCGCATGGGCATCGAGCACGTGCTGCTGCCCGACACCGGCATGGTGGCGCCAGGCGACGTCGTCATCGGCGCCGACAGCCACACCTGCACCTACGGCGCCGTGGCCGCCTTCAGCTCCGGCGTCGGCAGCACGGACTTCGCCGCCGCCATGGCCTGGGGCCACGTGTGGCTGCGCGTGCCCGAGAGCATCAGGTTCGTCTACTCGGGCCGCCCGCAGCCGTGGGTCACCGGCAAGGACCTGATGCTGCACACCATCGGCCTCATCGGCGTCGACGGCGCTCTCTACCAGGCGATGGAGTTCACCGGCGAGGCCATCGAGGCCCTCTCCATGGACGAGCGCTTCACCATGTGCAACATGGCGATCGAGGCCGGCGGAAAGAGCGGCATCGTCGGCTTCGACGAAAAGACGACGCAGTACCTGCAGAGCCGGCCCGACGGCAGTCGCGCACGCAGCGTCGGTCAGGTGTTCGCCAGCGACCGCGACGCCGAGTACGCGCGCGTCGTCGAGATCGACGTGGCGGCCGTTCGGCCGACGGTGAGCAAGCCTCACCTGCCGAGCAACACGGCGGCGGCGGCCGACCTCGACGACGTCACCATCGACCAGGTCGTCATCGGCAGCTGCACCAACGGCCGCCTCGAGGATCTGCGCCAGGCTGCCAGCATCCTGCGCGGCAAGAAGGTCCACCCCGACGTGCGCTGCATCATCCTGCCGGGCACCCAGCAGGTGAGCCTCGACGCCATCGCCGACGGCACCATGCGGACGCTCGTCGAGGCCGGCTGCGCCTTCAGCACGCCCACCTGCGGCGCCTGCCTGGGCGGCCACATGGGCGTCCTGGCCGATGGTGAGCGCGCCGTGGCTACCACCAACCGCAACTTCGTCGGCCGCATGGGTCACCCCGGCTCCGAGGTCTACTTGGCGAGCCCGTACGTGGCCGCCGCCTCCGCGCTGGCCGGCCACATCGCCACCCCCGAAGAAGTCGGCGCCGAGAAGGGAGGCTCCCGATGATCTTCGAGGGCACCGTCCACAAGTACGGCCGGGACGTCGACACCGACGTCATCATCCCGGCTCGCTACCTCAACACCAACGACCCGGCGGAGCTCGCCGGGCACGCGATGGAGGACATCGACGCCGACTTCGTGAACCGGGTCCAGCCCGGAGACATCATCGTCGCCGACGAGAACTTCGGTTGCGGCAGCTCGCGCGAGCACGCCCCGGTCGCCATCAAGGCCTCCGGCGTGAGCGTGGTCGTCGCGGCCTCGTTCGCGCGCATCTTCTACCGCAACGCCATCAACACCGGGCTGCCGATCGTCGTGTGTCCGGCCGCGGCCGCCGGCGCCAAGATGGGCGACCGCCTCAAGGTCGACCTCGCCGCCGGCACGGTGGAGAACGTGACGCAGGGCAAGACCTACGATTCGGAAGCGTTCCCGCCCTTCATGCAGGAGCTCATCGACTGCGGCGGCCTGCTCGAGTACGTCAAGTCCCGCGTGGGCGGGCAGGGCGCGTAACCACTGACTCACGGCACAAGCATCCAGCATCGGAGAGAACAAATGGGGAAGACCTACAAGATCGCGGTGATGCCGGGCGACGGCACCGGTCCTGAGGTGGTAGCTGAGGGACTCAAGGTCCTGCAGGCAGCCGCCGCCAAGCACCAGTTCGCACTCGACCTGATGCCCTACGACTTCGGCGGCGAGCGCTACCTGCGCACCGGCGAGATCCTGCCGGCCTCGGCCGTCGAAGAGCTCAGGGGATTCGACTCGATCTACCTCGGCGCCGTGGGGCACCCGGACGTCGAGCCCGGCATCCTGGAGAAGGGCCTCCTTCTCCGCTTGCGCTTCGAGCTGGACCAGTACATCAACCTGCGTCCCGTGCGTCTCTACCCCGGCGTCGAGACTCCGCTGAAGGACAAAGGCCCGAAGGAGATCGACTACACCGTCGTCCGCGAGAACTCCGGTGACATGTACGCCGGCGGCGGCGGCATCATGATGAAGGGCTCGCCGCATGAAGTCGCCGTGCAGAACATGCTGTACAGCCGCGCCCAGGTCGATCGCTGTCTGCACTGGGCGTTCGAGTACGCGCGCAAGCATGGCAAGAAGGCGCGCGGCAACGGCCCGGACAACACCCTCGGACTGGTGGGCAAGACCAACGTCCTGACGTACGTCTACGACCTTTGGTACCGCCGCTTCAACGAGATCGGCGAAGAGGAGTACCCGGACGTCAAGCGCGAGTACTACCACGTGGACGCCACCTGCATGTGGATGGTCAAGAGCCCGGAGTGGTTCGACGTCCTGGTGACCGGCAACATGTTCGGCGACATCATCACGGACCTGGGCGCGATCACCCAGGGCGGAATGGGCGTCGCGGCCGGCGGCAACATCAATCCCGAGGGTGTCAGCATGTTCGAACCCATCGGCGGTTCGGCGCCCAAGTACACCGGTCTGGGTGTGATCAACCCCATCGCAGCCATCGTGGCCGGGGCGATGATGCTCGACGCCTTGGGCGAGAGCAAGGCGGCACAGGACGTCGAGAGCGCCGTGGCCGAGGTCACCGGCACCAAGATGAAGGGCATGGCCTCCGGCCAGATGGGCCACTCGACGTCCGAGGTCGGCGACCTCGTGGCCGAGCGCGTTTGAGCGGGTGCGGAAGGTCCACTAACCCTTGACTAGAGGTTGAAGCTGCCGCGCGGACCCGCGTGGAGGACAGGAGGAAGACGATGGCCCCGATCCCCGAGATGGACACCATCTGGATGGACGGCCGGCTCGTGCCTTGGGCCGATGCCAAGATCCACGTGCTCACGCACGCGTTGCACTACGGCTCGGGCGTCTTCGAGGGCATCCGCGCCTACAAGACCGATCGCGGCGCCGGCGTGCTCTGTCTCACCGAGCACCTCAAGCGCCTCGTGCGCTCGGCCAAGCTCTATTACATGCCGGTGCCGTACACCGTCGAGGAACTCCACGACGCCACCTGCGAGGTGCTCGAGTCGAACGACCTGGACGCCGCCTACATCCGTCCGCTGGTCTTCCGCGGCTACGGCGAGATGGGGCTGTTCCCCATGGACGCGCCCGTGCAGGTCGTCATCGCGGCGTGGCCGTGGGGCACCTACCTCGGCGAGGAGGGCGTCAAGCATGGCGTGCGCGCCAAGACCTCCAGCATCCAGTCGCTTGACCACACGGCGCTGGCTCGCGCCGCCAAGGCCACGGGCCAGTACCTCAACAGCATCCTCGCCAAGATCGAGGTGCTCAACGCCGGCTACGACGAGGCCGTCATGCTGACCGAGCACGGCCACGTCGCCGAGGGTTCCGGCGAGAACATCTTCGCCGCGCGCGACGGCGTGCTCATGACGCCGCCGCCGAGTGACGGCGTGCTCGAGGGCATCACGCGCAACATCGTCATGCAGTTCGCCGCCAGTGAGGGCATCGAGCTGCGGGAGCGCACGCTCACTCGCAGCGACCTCGTGATCGCCGACGAGCTCTTCTACACCGGTACGGCGGCGGAGATCGTCCCGATCCGCGAGCTGGACGATCACCTCATCGGCGAGCCCGGTCCGGTCACGCGGCGCATGCAGGAGCGCTTCCGCGCCCTCACCGAGGGCCGCGATGAGGAGTTCGGCGCCTACATGGAGTACGCGAGAAAATAGCCGATACCCGACGGCGCGGCGCCGCGAGCGCCCGCCCGGCGCGGGGAGGACCCGATGAACAGTCGCCGTGGAAAAGCCACCGAAGTCGAGCCTTCGCGCGGGGCGGCGGAGCAGCACCGCACAGTGCCTATCGAGCGGGGCGCCGAAGGAGCACCGCTCCGCGAGCAGCGGGTGCAACTGTACGACACGACCCTCCGCGACGGCATGCAGCAAGAAGGCATGTCGGTCTCGGTCGACGAGAGGGCGCGCATCGCGCTCAAGCTCGACGAATTGGGCATCGGGTTCATCGAGGGAGGGTTCCCGGCTTCGAATCCCAAGGAGATCGCGTTCTTCCGCAGGATGCGCGACGAGCGTCTGCAAAATGCGGAGCTCGTCGCCTTCGGCATGACGCGGCGCAAGGGCGTGACGGCGGAGGCCGACGACGGTCTGAGGGTGCTCGTCGAGGTCTTCACGCCGACGGTCGCCATCGTCGGCAAGACCTGGGGCCTGCACCTCACCAAGGTCATCCGCGTGAGCCGCGACGAGAACCTGCGCATGATCGACGAGTCGGTCCGCTTTCTCGCCGGGCAGGGCAAGCGCGTCGTGTACGACGCGGAGCACTTCTTCGACGCCTGGCGCGACGACCCGGCGTATGCGCTCCACTGCGTGACCACGGCCGCCGAAGCGGGCGCCGCGGTCATCTGCCTCTGCGACACCAACGGCGCGTCGCTGCCGCCGTTCGTGGCGGACGTTGTCCGCGAGGTCACGGCGGCGCTCCCCGAGGTCGTCGTCGGCGTGCACATCCACAACGACAGCGAGTGCGCGGTCGCGGACAGCCTGATCGCCGTCGAGGCCGGCGCCCGCCACGTACAAGGCACGATCAACGGCTACGGCGAGCGCTGCGGCAACGCCAATCTCGTCAGCATCCTCCCGGCGCTCCAGCTCAAGATGGGCTACCCGGTGGTGAGCGACGAGCAGCTCGCGCGCCTCACGGAGACGTCGCACTTCGTCGCCGACGTGGTCAACGCGGCCATCTGGGCGCACGCGCCCTACGTCGGCCGCTCCGCCTTCGCCCACAAGGGCGGCCTGCACGTCGCCGCCGTGGAGAAGGCGCCGGAGACGTTCGAGCACATCGATCCCGGGAAGGTCGGCAACGAGCAGCGGATCGTGGTCTCGGAGCTCTCCGGCAGAGGAGCGGTCGTGCGCAAGGCGCAGGAGCTCGGGCTGCAGCTCGAGGGCGACGATACGCGCGTCGCGAGCGTGCTCAAGCGGCTCAAGAGCCGCGAGCACGACGGCTACCACTATGAGGCTGCCGACGCCTCGTTCGACCTCCTGCTCCGCGAGGAGCTTGCGCCGCACGAGCCGCTGTTCCGGCTCGAGAGTTTCCGCTTGATCGTCGAGAAGCGCGAGGATGGGCGCGCCGTGGTCGAGGCGACGATCAAGGTGCACGTCGACGGCGAGCGCATCATCAGCACTGCCGAGGGCAACGGCCCGGTCAACGCCCTGGACACGGCGCTGCGCCAGGCGATCGTGAGCAAATACCCGCATCTCGCGGACATCGAGCTGGTCAACTACAAGGTGCGCATCCTCGACGAGACCAAGGGCACGGGCGCCGTCACCCGCGTCCTGCTGGACGCCAGCGATGGGGAAGAGAGCTGGGGCAGCATCGGGGTCAGCGAGAACATCATCGAGGCGAGCTGGGAAGCCCTGGTCGACTCGATCGAGTTCGGGATGCTGCGCGGCCGGGAGGCCTGAACGCCGCCGGCGGCGCGGCCTTCGATCAGAGCCCGCCGTCGATGAATTCGATGGTGCACGAGGCGGGCAGGAAGACCCCCGCCGTCGCCTCCACGCTCTTGAGGACGGCAGCGGGCACGACGCAACTCGTACGGCAGCAATGCTTGGCGGCCACAGAGTACGTCAGCGTCTCGTTCATGGGGCGGGACAGCTCCGTGCCGGCGTCCACCGCGTGCAACTCCTCGGCGAGCGCCGTGATGTGTTCGCAGGTGGTCGTGAACGACAGGGCTATCTCGGACGGCCCTGTCTTGGACGCCTCGATCGACGTCTCCTCGCCGCAGATCCCGGCCTGCACCCAACACATCGACATGATGTCCTCCCCTGGCCGCCGCCCCGTGTCGGGCCCGGCCGTTGATTCCGGTCCAAGTATACCCCACGGGGTATACTGACCGGGAATCGCACGCGGACGAGCCGACGCTTGGGAGCGGTGGCGCCGGGCGCCGTGACCATCGGGGGGTCGTGGTGCCGTCATGCTAGAATCCGGCCACCGATGACCTCCGACTTCGTCCATCTCCACGTGCACAGCGAGTACTCACTGCTCGACGGCGCCTGCCGTGTGAAGGCGCTGGTCCAGAGGGCGAAGGAGCTGGGGATGCCGGCGGTGGCGCTCACCGACCACGGCACGCTGGGCGGCGCCGTCAAGTTCTACCGCGCCGCCGAGGAAGAGGGCATCAAGCCCATCATCGGGCTCGAACTCTACGTTGCCACCGACCGCCGCAGCCGCGCCGGCGTCAAGGAGAAGAACGCACATCTCACCCTCTTGGCCCGCGACGAGACCGGCTACAAGAACCTCGTGAAGCTCTCCACGACGGCGTACCTGGAAGGCTACTACTACAAGCCGCGCGCCGACTGGGATCTGCTCAGCGAACATCACGAGGGCCTGATCGCGCTCACCGGCTGCATGAGCGGCAAGACGTCCATGTTGCTCCGCGACGGCGACGACTCGGCCGCGCTGGCCGAAGTCCGCCGGCTGGCGGACCTGCTCGGCCCAGAGAACGTCTACGTCGAACTCCAGGACGCCGGCCTGCCCGAGCAGCGCGAGTTGCTGCCAAGGCTCGCGCAGCTCGCCGAAAAGGCCGGCCTCAGGACCGTCGCCACCAACGACGTCCACTACCTGCGCCACGAGGACGCCTACGCCCACGACGCGCTGCTCTGCCTCCAGACGCAGAGCAACCTCGCCGACGAGAAGCGCATGAGGTACGGCAGCGACGAGTTCTACCTCAAGTCGGCCGACGAGATGGCGGAGCGCTTCAAAGACTACCCGGGCGCCTGTGCGGCCACGGTCGAGATCGCCGAGCGCTGCGACGTGCACCTCGATTTCGGCGAGTACAAGCTGCCCACGTATCCGGTGCCCGAGGGCAAGACCGAGGGCGGCTACCTGCGCGAGCTCTGCGAGCGGGGCATCGTGCGCCGCTACGGCGTCGAGCCCAGCGATGAGGTGCGCGAGCGCCTCGACTTCGAGCTCGGCGTCATCGGCGAGATGGGTTTCGACGCCTACTTCCTCATCGTCTGGGACTACGTGAAGTTCGCCAAGGACAACGGCATCGCCGTGGGTCCCGGCCGCGGGTCGGCCGCCGGATCCATCGTCAGCTACGCGCTCGGCATCACCGACATCGACCCGCTGCAGTACGACCTGCTCTTCGAGCGCTTCCTCAATCCGGGGCGCAAGAGCATGCCGGACGTCGACATGGACTTCAGCGTGGAGCGCAGGGGAGAGGTCATCGAGTACGTGGCCGAGAAGTACGGCCGCGACCGCGTGGCCCAGATCATCACCTTCGGCACCATGGCGGCGCGGGCAGCCGTTCGCGACGCCGCCCGCGTGATGGGCAAGCCGTACGCGATCGGCGACAAGATCGCCAAGATGATCCCCGAGCAGGCGCCGCCGGCCAGCTTCGCGGACGCGATGCTCCCCGGCGGCGAGCTCAAGCAGGCCTACGACGCGGACGAGGAGGTCAAGGAGGTCGTCGACCTCGCCATGAGCCTCGAGGGCCTCATCCGCAACGACTCCATCCACGCGGCCGCCGTGGTGATCAGCGACAAGCCGCTCACCGAGTACCTGCCGCTGCAGCAGAAGGGCGAGGCCGAGCTCGTCACACAGTTCGACATGAACGACGTCGCCAAGCTCGGCCTCCTCAAGATGGACTTCCTCGGGCTGCGCAACCTCGACGTCATCGAGGCCGCGCTGGTGATCATCGAGAAGACCCGCGGCGCGTGCATCGAGATCGACCGGCTGCCGCTGGACGACGAGAAGACCTACAAGATGCTTGCCCGCGGCGACTCCACCGGCGTGTTCCAGTTCGAGAGCCCCGGCATGAAGGAGGCGCTGCGTGACGTGGGTCCCACGCAGTTCGAGGACCTCATCGCCATCGTCGCCCTCTACCGGCCGGGGCCGATGCAATACATCCCCACTTACGCGCGCAACAAGAAGGACCCGGCCTCTGTCGTCTACGACCACGAGTCCCTGCGCCCCATCCTGGAGCCGACCTACGGCGTGACCATCTACCAGGAGCAGTACATGGCCATCGCCCGCCGGGTCGGCGGGTTCAGTCCGGCGCAGGCGGACGACCTGCGCAAGGCCATCAGCAAGAAGAACAGGCAGCTGATGGCCACCCTCAAGGAGCCACTCATGGAGGGCCTCGGCGCGAGCGGTGTGCCGCCGGCCGTGGCCGGCAAGCTCTGGGCGAGCTTCGAGGCCACCGGCGACTACTCGTTCAACAAGAGCCACGCCGCCTGCTACGCGATGATCAGCTACCGTACCGCGTGGCTCAAGGCCAACTACCCGGTCGAGTACATGGCCGCTCTCGTCTCCAGCGTCATGAACACCAAGGACAAGGTGCCGTTCTACGTCAACCAGTGCCGTGAGATGGGCATCGAGGTCCTGCCCCCGGACGTCAACACCAGCGAGGTCGACTTCACCGTGGTCGAGGGCCAGATCCGCTTCGGCATGAACGCGGTGAAGGGCGTCGGCGTCGGCGCCATCGAGGCGATCATCGCCGCGCGGGTGGAGGGCGGGCCGTTCGAGTCACTGTACGACTTCTGCGCCCGCGTCGACTCGCAGATGGCCAACAAGCGCGTGCTCGAGGCGCTCATCAGGAGCGGCGCCTTCGACAGCACCGGCGACCCGCGCCGCGGCATGCTCGAGGCGCTCCCGGTGGCCATGTCAGACGGCGAGCGTCGCCGCAAGGACGCGGCGCACGGCCAGGGCGGTCTCTTCGACGACGTCGCCGAGGAGGACAGCGGTCAGCCGCGTCCAACGGTGCCCCAGGTCGAGTACGACCAGGCCACGCTGCTCAAGGCCGAGAAGGAGGTCCTCGGCCTCTACGTCTCGGCCCACCCCCTCCAGGGCCTGCGCGAGCAACTGCGCGACGAGATCGAGGTGCCGGCGGGCGCGCTGAGCGACGCCGGCGACGGCGCCGTCACCTGGACCGGCGGCATCGTCGCCAACGCCCAGAAGCGCGTGAGCAAGAACGGCGGCGTATGGCTCTCCTTCCGCCTCGAGGACGTCGACGGCGGCATCGAGTGTCGCGCCTGGCCCAAGGTCTACGAGCAGTACCGCGAGCTCCTTGTCGAGGACGCGATCGTCAAGATCAAGGGCCGCATCGAACGCCGCGCCGAGGGCGAAAGCATGCTGGTCGCCATCGAGGTCGTCCAGTTCAACGGCGTCAGCGAGTACCATCCGCTCACGGTGGTCATCGACGCGGGTTGCGTGGCGCCGGACGTCATCGACGACCTGCGCCGGGTGCTGGCCGACTTCCCCGGCCAGGTGCCGGTGGTGCTGCAGATGGTGCGCGGCGACCAGCGCGCCAAGCTGCGCGTGGGCGACGGGCTCCGCATCGATCCCGTCGCCGGTCTGTACGCCGAGCTCAAGGCCCTGCTCGGAGAGAGCTGTATCGGGGTCGGCTGAGGCCGGCTCGCGGAAGGGGAGGCGGACGATGATCCCGGAGGGTATGCGCGATGTGCTTCCGTCCGAGACGGGGCGGCTGCGGGCGGTCGAGGACAGGCTGCGCGCCCGCTTCGCCGCCTACGGCTACGGCGAAGTGCGCACCCCGTGGCTGGAGTTCGCCGAGACGCTCGAGTCGGCGGACGACGACACGCTCTCCGCCGGCTACCGGCTGCACGACGAGCAGGGACACGAACTCATGGTGCGCACGGACATGACCGTGCCGGTGGCGCGCATGGCCGCCGACCGCTGCGACGACGAGCCGCTGCCTCTCCGCTTCAGCTACGTGGCCCCGAGCATCCGCCCGTGGGCGCCGCAGCGGGGCCAGGACGGGGAGTTCCAGCAGGCGGGCGTGGAGCTCCTGGGGCTGGACTCGGCCGAGGCCGACGCCGAGTGCGTCACGCTCCTTTGTGACGCGCTCGCGGGGCTCGGCCTACGTGACTACACCGTCACGCTCGGCTCCGCCTCCTTCCAGCGCGCGCTCATCGGCTCGCTCGGACTCCCCGGCGAGGACCGGGAGAAGTTCAGGGAGGCGCTGCGTGACCGCGACTACCCGCTGGTCGAGAGCATAGCCGGCAACGCCGACGTTGAGTGGGACATCCTCAAAGCCCTGTGGCGGATCCTCGAGCTCAGCGGTGGCGATGAGGTCCTCGGGCAGGCACGCAAGCTCGCGCGCAACGACGTCATGGAGACGGCGGTCGCCCGCCTCGCCCGCGTACAAGACCTGACGGAAGAAGCGGGGTTCGGTGGGCGGCTGGCGTTCGACTTCGGCCTGATGCAGGACCTCGGCTACTACACCGGGCTGCTCCTCGAGGCGTATGCGCCCGGTGTCGGCCTGCCGCTCGCCAGCGGCGGCCGCTACGACCGTCTGCTCGGACGCTTCTCGTGGGACATCCCCGGCGCCGGCTTCGCGATCGCCGTGGACCGCGCCGCCGAGGCGCTCGACGACGCCGGCGTGGAGCTTCGCGGGGCGCCCGAGGCGATCGCCTTCGTCGGCGGGCTCGAGGCGCCGGCGCGTGCGGCGGAGTTGCGCCGCGCCGGACTCGCCGTGCAAGCGCTGCCGGACGGCGCCGCCGGCGTGGAGCCGCCGCTGGTGCTCCGCCGCGGAGGCTCGTTCATCCTGCGGCTCGTCGACGGCCGCGAGATCACGGGCGGTGCCCGCGAGATCGCCGAGGCGCTGGGGGCGGAGTGAGGATCGGGATCGCTTGCGAGGGCGAACCGCCTCCGACTGAGCTTCTCGAGATTCTCGAGGCGGCCGGTCTGCCGGCTGCTTCGCCGCGCGACGAGCGCCCGCCGGCGCTGCTTCCGGCGGCGGGCGGCGTCTGGTTGCTCGCCACGGGGGCCGACGTGCTCCGCGCCTGCGATCGCGGCGGGCTCGATCTCGGCGTCATCGGCAGGGATCTGCTGCTCGAAGGTCGCCGCGGCGCGGCCGACCTGCTGGACCTGCGTTGCTGCCGCGACGATCTCGTGTTCGCCGCGACGGCCGCGGCGGACCGGCCCGGACACACGCTGCGCGTGGCTACGCGGCATCCCGAGACGACGCGCCGCCACTTCGCCGCGAAAGGCCTGCAGCCGGATATCCTCGCCATGGACGAGCCGGTGCTCGCTCCGGCGCTCGGACTGGCCGACGGTGTCGTCGAGGTGACCTCCCGTCTCGCCGCGGAGCGTCCGGGGCCCCCGGCGCTGGAGGCGCGCGCCGTCGTCGCCGTCTGCGGCGCCCGGCTCGTCGCCGCGCGCGCTTCGCGGGTTCTGCTGCGCCGCGACATCGGCGCACTCGTCGACAGACTGCGCTCGGCCTTGGAGGACAGATGAGACAGCTGCCCTGGAACGACGACATCGCCACCACCGTTGCGGCGCTGCGCGAGCTGGCGCCGGCGCCCGCCGCGGTCCAGGCGGCCGTGGGAGCGATCGTGTCCGACGTGCGCGCCCGCGGCGACGCCGCCGTGCGTGAGCTCACGGCGCGCCTCGACCAGGTCGACCTCCCGACCGACTACGCCGTCCCGTCGGCAGAGATGGGGGAGCGACTCGGCGCGTTGTCTCACGAACTGCGGGAGGCGCTCGAGGTCGCCGCCGCCAACATCCGCGCCTACCATGAGCGCGAGCCGGTCGTCCCGTGGCGCGAGGCCCTGACGCAGGGGCAGGTCGTCGGTCAGGAGGTCCTGCCGCTCTCGGTCGCCGGACTCTACGTGCCGGGCGGCCTCGCCGACTACCCCTCTTCGGTGCTGATGACCGCGATTCCGGCCCAGGTCGCCGGCGTCGAGCATATCGTCGTGTGCTCGCCGCCTCGCCCGGGCGGCGGAGCGGCCACCGGCGTCGCCGCCGCGTGCGCGCTGCTCGGCCTCGAGCGCCTCTATCCCATCGGCGGCGCGCAGGCCGTCGCGGCCATGGCGCTGGGTACCGCCTGCGTGCCGCGCTGCGATGTGATCGTGGGCCCCGGCAACGCCTACGTCACCGAGGCCAAGCGCCTGCTTGTCGGCGAGGTCGGCATCGACAGTCTCGCCGGACCGAGCGAGGTCCTCATCATCGCCGACGCCTCCGGCCGGCCCGAGTGGCTGGCCGCCGACCTCCTCGCCCAGGCCGAGCACGGCTCCGGAGCGATGGCCTGCCTCGCCGACGTCGGCGGTACGCTGTCCGGTCCGGTCGGGGCCGCCTGCGAGCGGCTCTCGGCCGAGCTCGGCATCTCCACCGACAACGTCGTCGTCGTCGCGTGCCCGGACCGCGCCGCCGCGCTCGCGCTGAGCAATGCGTTCGCCCCCGAGCATCTGGAGCTCCACATCGAGGGCGCGGGGGACCTGCTGCGGGGCGTGCGCAGCGCGGGCGCGGTCTTCGTGGGCCCGTACGCGGCCACGGCCTTCGGCGACTACGCCGCCGGCACCAACCACGTGCTGCCCACCGGCGGCTCAGCCCGGTTTGGCCAAGGGCTGTCCGTCGATACTTTTCGCAGACGCATGGCTGTGGTAGAACTCGATGGGCCCGCCGCCGCCGCGCTCGCCCCGGCCGTGGCGACCATCGCCGTCGAGGAGGGCTTGCGCGCACACGCGCTCTCGGCCCGTCTTCGCGCCGACTGAGGAGCCTTCCATGACCGAGCGCCGCGCCGAGGTCCATCGGACGACCAACGAGACCGCCATCGACCTGTCGCTTGTGCTCGACGGCGGCGGGAACGCCGACGTCGCCACCGGCATCGGCTTCTTCGATCACATGCTGACGCTGTTCGCCCACCACGGCGGCTTCGACCTGACCGTGCGGGCCAGGGGCGACCTCGACGTGGACGGCCACCACACTGTCGAGGACGTCGGGCTGGCCCTGGGGCAGGCGCTGCGCGAGGCGCTCGGCGACAAGCGCGGCATCCGCCGCTACGGCTCGTTCCTGCTGCCCATGGACGAGGCTCTCGCCATGGTGGCCCTCGACCTGTCGGGCCGGCCGTACTTCGTCCACGACCTGCAGTTGGCCGGCGTACGCATCGGCGAGTTCGACGGAGACCTCGCGCCGCACTTCTTGCGCTCTCTGGCGATGCAGTCCGGCTTGACGCTGCACGTGCGCCTCCTTGCAGGCAGCGATGCCCACCACGTCGTCGAGGCCGTGTTCAAGGCGTTTGCCCGGGCGCTCTCGCAGGCGTGCGAGCTGCACGGGCGCGACGACGAGGTGCCCTCCACCAAGGGCGCGCTCTGACCGCCGCGGCCACCCCCCCGCGGGTCGCCGTCGTCGACTACGGAATGGGCAACCTCGCCAGCGTCGCCAAGGCGCTGGCGCGCAGCGGCGCCGAGGTGCGCGTCACGCAGAGCGCCAACGAGGTGCGGGGCGCTGCGGGCGTCGTGCTGCCCGGCGTCGGCGCCTTCCGTGACGCGGCCGCGCGACTCGAGGAGAGCGGCCTCGGGGCCGCCGTCGTCGAGCGGATCGCGGCCGGCACACCGTTTCTCGGCGTGTGCCTCGGCCTCCAGTTGCTCTTCGAGAGCAGTGGGGAGGGCGGTCGCTGGCCGGGTCTCGGCGTGCTTCCCGGCACGGTCGAGCGTCTCGACACCGGCCTCAAGGTGCCGCACATCGGCTGGAACGACCTGGACTGGGGGCCGGCCGGCGCGGGCATGGCCCGCGGGCTGCCGGCCCCGGCGATCGTCTACTTCGTGCACTCGTACGCCGCCGTCCCCGCCGACCCGAGTGTCGTCGCCGCGACCACGGAGTATGGCGGGCCGGTGGTCGCCGCAGTAGCGCGCGACAACGTCTGGGCGGTACAGTTCCACCCGGAGAAGAGTTCACGCGTCGGGCTCGCACTGCTCTCCGCGTTCGTCGCCAACGTCGAATGGGAGGCGCGCACCTCATGATCGTGTTCCCCGCCGTCGACATCCAGGCCGGCAAGGCGGTCCGCCTGCGCCGCGGAGACTTCGACGACTTCACCGTCTTCAGCGACGACCCCGTCGAGCTCGCCAGGTACTGGCAGGACGAGGGCGCGGAGGCGCTGCACGTGATCGACCTCGACGCCGCACGCACGGGAGACCTCACCAACTTCGCGATCGTCGAGCGCATCGTCAAGGCGCTCGACATACCTGTGCAGTACGGCGGCGGTATCCGCACTCCCAAAGCCCTGGCGATGATGGCCGGAACAGGCGTGCAGTGGGTCGTGATGGGGACCGCCGCGGTCACCGCCCTCGAGCTCCTCGACGATGCCGTGAACTGGATGGGAGAGCGCCTCATCGTAGGGCTCGACTGCACCGACGGGATGGTGGCCACGCACGGCTGGCAGGAGCGCTCCCAGATGAGCGCCATCCGCTTCGTCAAGCTTCTCGCGGAGCACGGCGTGCAGCGCGTCGTGTACACCGACACAGCGCGTGACGGCATGCTGGGTGGACCCAACCTTCCGGGCCTTGCGGACCTCGCGGAGGTCTCGCAGCTCGAGATCGTCCTCTCCGGCGGCATCGCCCTCCTCGACGACCTGCGTCGCCTGAAGCGGATGAATGCGCCGAACGTGGTCGGCGTCATCGTCGGCCGGGCGCTCTACGACAAGTCCTTCACGCTCGCCGGCGCGCAGGCGATCTTCGCCGGCTGACGGCGGCCGCAGTGCACCGCAAACGCATCATCCCGTGCCTCGACGTGCGCGACGGCCGCGTGGTGAAGGGCGTCAACTTCGTGGCCATCCGCGACGCCGGCGACCCCGTCGAGCTGGCGGCGCGGTACGACGCGGAGGGCGCCGACGAGCTCATCTTCCTCGACATCACCGCCTCGCACGAGCGCCGCGACATCATCCTCGACCTCGCGGCGCGCTGCGCCGAGCAGGTCTTCATCCCGTTCACCATCGGCGGCGGACTGACGAGCGAAGAAGACGTCCGCGCCATCCTCGCCGCAGGCGCCGACAAGGTGACGATGAACACCGCCGCGGTGGAAGACCGGGAGCTCGTTCGCCGGTGCGCCGAGCGCTTCGGCTCCCAGTGCATCGTCGTCGCCATCGACGCGCGCAGGGTCCCAGGGGGCGGGGAGGGCGCCGGCTCACTGCGCTGGGAGGTGTACGTCCACGGCGGGCGCACCCCCACGGGCATCGACGCGATCGAGTGGGCGGCGCGCGCGGCCGAACTGGGCGCCGGCGAGTTCATGCTCACGAGCATGGACCGCGACGGCACCCTCGACGGGTACGACCTCGAACTCACGCGCGCCGTGGCCCGCGAGGTGGACGTGCCGGTGATCGCCTCCGGCGGCGTCGGCACGCTTGAGCACCTCGCCGCCGGGCTGACGGAGGGGGAGGCGGACGCCGTCCTCGCGGCGAGCATCTTCCACTACGGCACGTACACCATCGCCGAGGCCAAAGCGTACCTCGCCGCCCGTGGCGTCCCCGTGCGTCCGGTGACCGGCATCGAGCCGGCGACGGACGGGGGCCGGCGCGCAGACGTCGCGCCGTGACCGGTCCACGCCGCATCGACCTGGCGGGGCCCGACGCCGACGCGGCGAGTCTGGCCGCGCTTGTCGCGGCGGCCCGGCTCGTCTGCTTTCCCACGGACACCGTGTACGGCGTGGGCGGTCCCGTCACGCCACGGGTGCGCGAGGCGGTGATCGCCGCCAAAGGCCGTGAGGCCGGCAAACCCCTTCAGGTGATCTACCCCACGCTGGAAGTGCTGGAGGCGTCCCTGGCGCCCGGGCCCCGGCTGCTCGGCGCTGTGCGCCGCCTCCTGCCGGGGCCGTTCACGCTCCTGCTTCCGTACCCGCCGGGGCTTGGCTTCCCGCCGGCGGGCGAGGTGTCACGCACCGCGCAAGGGCAATCGGGGGTGACGACGACCGCCATCGCCACCTTGGGCGTGCGCGTCCCGGCATGGCCCGCCGCCGCGCGGGTCCTCGCCGACCTGCCGTTCGAGCTGCTGGCCTCCAGCGCCAATCGGAGCGGCGCCGCCGCGCCGCGGTCGGTCGACGAGGTTGACGGCGGTCTGCAGGCCGCGTGCGACCTCGTTCTCGACGCCGGGCCCGTGAGCGGCGAGGCGTCGACGATCGTCGACCTGACGTTGTACGAGAGCGACGGCGATTGGCGTGTCCTGCGCCGGGGAGCCGTCGACGAGAAAGGCGTCGCCGCGCTGTTGGCCGGCGACGGGGAGGAGCCGCTGACGCCATGAGGAGGCTGCCGTTCTACCAGGTGGACGTGTTCACCGACCGCCCGTTCGCAGGGAACCCGCTGGCCGTGTTCGCGGAGGCCGAGGGGCTGAACGCCGTGCAGATGCAGGCGATCGCCAGCGAGATGAACCTCTCCGAGACCACGTTCGTGCTGCCGCCGGAGGGAGAAGGGGATGCGCGCGTGCGCATCTTCACGCCGGCGGTCGAGTTGCCCTTCGCCGGGCACCCGAGCGTGGGCACGGCCTGCGAGCTCGTCCGGCTCCGTCTCGTCGACGTCTGCCAGCCGATCACGCGCGTCGTGCTCGAGCTCGACGTCGGCCCTACGGTCGTCGAGGTCGCGGTCCGCGACGGTGTCCCCGTCTCCGCGACCGTGCATCAACGGCCGCCCGTGTTCCATGCCCCGGCGCCGCGAGCCTCGGTGGCAGCCGTCCTCGGCCTCGACCTCGAGGACCTGCACCCCGAGTTCGACCCTGTACCGGTCGACACCGGCCTTTGCTACACGATCATCCCGCTCGCGTCCCAGCGCGCGCTGGCCCGGGTCTCGCTCGATCTGCGGCTCGCTGCCGACTTCGAGCGGCGGTACGCGGAGATCTACCCCTGCGCCTTCACCGGGCAGGACGACCCCTGGATGGAGGCGCGCGGTCTCTTCCCGTTCGCCGGCATCACCGAGGACCCGGCCACCGGCAGCGCCGCAGGGCCGCTGGCCGCCTACATGGCGCGTGAGGGCGTACTCCCGCCGGACGAGGAGCGCGTCGTGCTGCAAGGCCGGCAGATCGGGCGTCCGAGCTTCCTCACGGTGGCCGTCTCGGGGACATCGGAGCGCATCGAGGACGTCCGCGTCGGCGGAGGCGTGCAGCCGGTCCTGCGGGGCGAGCTCTTCCTTCCGGACTAATGGACGGAAGAGCTAGTGAGCGGGCCCCGGCCCGAAGGGCCCCGCGGCGCACGGACTGATACAATCGGCGGTCCGTAGCCCACTTCGCCGAGCCGGCCCGGCACCGCGCTCGCCGGCAGCGGCTTTCGCGCGTCCTCAAGACGAGAAGGAGCCTCTCATGAAGATCGCCGCCGGTGCAGACCATGGAGGGTTCGCACTCAAGCAGGCAGTCGTCCGCCGCCTCCGCTCCCTCGGGCACGAGGTCATCGATGTCGGCACCGACTCCGAAAAGGTCTCCGTCGACTACCCGGTGTACGGGCACAAGGTCGCCGCGATGGTGGCCTCCGGCGAGGCCGAGCGCGGCCTGCTCGCGTGCGGCACCGGCCTCGGCATCTGCATGTCGGCGAACCGCCATGAGGGCGTCCGCGCCGCTGATTGCTTCACACCGTACCTCGCCGAGATGGCGCGTCGGCACAACGACGCCAACGTGCTCTGCCTGGGTGGCCGCGTCCTCAGCGAGGACGAGGCCTGGGCGATCACCGAGGTCTGGCTGGAGACGCCGTTCGAGGGCGGCAGGCACGAGCGTCGCGTCGCGCTCCTCGATGGCGGGGATTCTGCATGAGCCCTGTCGGTCGCGAGTGGCGGCGCGAGCCGCTCTATCACCTCGACCCTGAGCTCAACGAGCTGTTGCGCAGCGAGCTGATCCGCCAGCAGGAGACGCTCGAGCTCATCGCCAGCGAGAATTTCGCCAGCCGGGCGGTCCTCGAGGCCACGGGCTCCGTGCTCACCAACAAGTACGCCGAGGGCACGCCGGGCGCGCGCTACTACGGCGGGTGCGAGGTCGTCGACCAGGTCGAGCAGCTCGCCATCGACCGGTGCAAGCAGGTCTTCGGCGCCGAGCACGCCAATGTGCAGCCGCACTCAGGCTCGTCCGCCAACCTCGCGGCGCTCTTCGCGTTGCTCGAGCCGGGCGACACGATGATGGCCATGGAGCTCGCCCACGGCGGCCACCTCACTCACGGGCTCGGCATCAATTACTCGGGGCGCACGTACGACGTCGTCCCGTACCACGTGCGCCGCGACACCGAGCTCATCGACTTCGACGAGGTGCGGGAGCTCGCGCTCAAGCACCGTCCCAGGCTCATCATCTGCGGCTACAGCTCGTATCCGCGCATCGTCGACTTCGCCGCGTTCCGCGAGATCGCCGACGAGTGCGGGGCCCTGCTGCTCGCCGACATCGCCCACATCGCCGGGCTCATCGCCGCCGGCGTGCACCCCAACCCGGTGCCCTACTGCGATGTCGTCACGAGCACGACGCACAAGACGCTCACCGGCCCGCGCGCCGGGATCATCATGTGCCGCGAGCAGTTCGCCACCGCCATCGACCGAGCCGTGTTCCCGGGCATGCAGGGCGGCCCGCTCATGCACGTGATCGCCGCCAAGGCCGTGTGCCTGCGCATCGCGCAGAGCGACGAGTTCCGCAAGCTGCAGCGGCAGATCGTCAAGAACTGCGCCGTGTTGGCCGAGACGCTGGCCGAAGGCGGGCTGCGGCTCGTCTCCGGCGGTACCGACGTCCACCTCGCTCTCGTCGACCTGCGCAGCACCGGCTTGAGCGGCCTGGAGTGCCAGGATCTGCTCGAGTGCGTCAACATCACGGCCAATCGCAACGTCGTGCCCTTCGAAGACTCGTCGTTCAAGGTGGCGAGCGGCCTGCGCGTCGGCTCGCCGGCGGTCAGCACGAGGGGCTTCATGGAGCCGGAGATGCGTCAGACCGGCGAGCTCATGCTTCGCGCCCTCACCGTGCGCGACAACGACGCGGCGCTCGCCGAGATCCGGCACGAGGTGGTCGAATTACTCGACCGCTTCCCGCTGTACGAGTTCCTGTGAATACCCCACGAAGCAGAGGTATCGAGGGGGGCGCCGACGGTCCACCGCTCCGCGGGCGTCCGGACACAGGGGGGACGCCGCCGCAGCGGCCGAGCTGGGACGAGTACTTCATCCAGCTCGCCCGTCAGGCGGCCACCCGCTCCACCTGCCTGCGGCGCCAGGTGGGCGCCGTCCTCGTGCGCGACAAGCGCATCCTCGCGACCGGGTACAACGGCGCCCCTCGCGGCGTCGCCCACTGCCTCGACATCGGCTGCCTGCGCGAGCAACTCGGCATCCCCTCGGGGGAGCGCCACGAGCTCTGCCGCGCCATCCACGCCGAGCAGAACGCCGTGATCCAGGCAGCCCTTCACGGCGTCGCCATCGAGGGCGCGACGCTGTACTGCACCCATCACCCCTGCATCCTCTGCGCCAAGATGCTCATCAACTGTGGTGTACGTGAGATCCACTACCTGGAGGGCTACCCCGATGAGCTGTCGCGGGAGATGTTGTCCGAGGCCGCCGTCGCCCTGCACAAGGAGGAACTGCCGTCGACGGGCCGCTGAGTCTCTCCAGCCCGCTGCGCACCGCGATCCTGGGCTTCCTCATCGCGGCGCTCATCGTGTACGTCCTCACGCCGCTGATGGGCCGGCTCGCTCATCGAACAGGTGCCGTCGACACCCCGAGCGACGACCGGCGTATGCACGTCATGGCCACGCCTCTGCTCGGCGGTCTCGGGATGTACCTCGGCTGGATGATCCCGGTCATGCTGCTGGTCGAGGTCGACCGCGCGGTCTGGGGCATCATCGGCGGGGCTACGATCGTCGTGGCCGTCGGGCTCTTTGACGACCTCTATGAGCTCGAGCCGATCGTCAAGTTCCTCGGCCAACTCCTCGCCATCGGCGTGGTCATCTACTTCGACACGCGTATCACGCGCATCGGCGTGCCGTTCACCGATATCACGTGGTACCTGCCCCTCGCGGTGTCGATCCTGGTGACCGGGTTCTGGATGGCCATGATCATCAACATGGTGAACTTCATCGACGGCCTCGACGGGTTGGCGGCGGGCGTGTGCGGCATCTCGGCGCTCACGTTCTCGATCATCGCGCTGGCGACCGGATTCTCCTCCATGGGCGTCCTCGCGGCCGTCCTCGCGGGGGCGACCTTCGCCTTCCTGCGCTTCAATTTCCACCCGGCGAGCATCTTCATGGGCGACGCCGGGTCGATGCTCCTGGGGTTCGTGCTCGCCTGCATCAGCGTGCAGAGCGTGATGAAGGGGACCGCGGCCGTGGCCCTCGTCCTGCCGCTGCTCGTGCTCGGCGTGCCGTTCGTCGACCTCTTCCTCATCGTGTGGCGGCGCTGGCGGCGCGGCGTGCCGTTCTACTCGCCCGGGCAGGACCACGTGCACCACGACCTCGTGCTCGTGCACGGCTTCTCACAGCGCAAGAGCGTGCTGCTGCTCTACTCGTGGTGCATCTGCCTCAGCGGCCTCGCCATCGCCACGCAGCAGCGGTTCCTGCCGGCGATCGTCGGCTTCGGCATCGTCTCGATCGTCTCGACCGTGTACATGGGGCGGCTCCTGAGCCGGTACCGCTCGCGACGCCGCGGGCTGCCGGACCCGCTTGCCCCCGGCGTGGGGAACAATGCATCCGGTGGACGCAGCCGGGAGGGCAGTCTCGATGCGTGAACCCGCCTCCGCCCGGCGCCGCGCCCCCGGCGTCCGTCGCCGTGGCGGAACGGATGCCGCGTTGCAGGCCCTTTTCACGGCAGGTATAGTGTGACGCCACGACAGTCCGGGGACGGACACAAGGAGGAGCCGCCGCGGTCATTCGCGTCGGCCGAGTCGGTCGCGTTCCTGCTCCTCGCAGGTGTGGCGGTCGGGCTCGGATTCGGCGCCGGCGTCGACTGGCTGCTTGGTACGTTCCCCCTGTTCGTGGTGATTGGCGTGTTCGCCGGGTTCGGGCTGGCGCTCTACGCCATCTACCTGGAGACGAAGTGACCAACTCAGGAGGATGACGCGTATCCGCAGGCCGCTCGTAGCACCGCTGTTGCTGGGCGCAGTCGCCCTCGCCTGCGCAACCGTGGCCGCGTTCCTCGAGCAGCCCGTCTGGGCGGCGCTTCTCGGCGCCGCACTCGTCGTGCTCTACTGGGGCCTCGAGGCACTCGCTTGGCGCCGCGCACGCACCGGCAGCTTCAACCACGCCGTGGCCGCTGCGCTCGGCGGAGCCGTATTGCGGATGGCCTCGGTACTCGTGTGTCTGGTGCTCGTCGGTGTCTTCGCGCCGGCGGCGTTCCCCGTCGTGGCGATCGCTTTCGTCGTGTCGTTCACCGTCTATCTCGGTGTGCGTCTCTTCGCCTTCGGCTTTGAGCCGGATCACCCGAGCGGAGCGCCGCCGAGGTGAAGCGCAAGCGGCTGATCTGGGGCCTCGTCGCGGTCGTACTCCTGGCCGCTCTGGTGGGCTTCGACGTGCTCAAGCAGCCCGGCCAGAAGCACGAGTTCGAGGTCGCGGCCGAGTTCGAGCTCAAGCCCATCATCACCTTGCCGACCATCGGCCCGTTCGACCTGTCGGTCAACAAGGCGGTGATCTACCTTTGGCTCACGGCAGCCATCCTGATCGTCGTGGCCGTCCTCATCCGCTTCACTCTCAAGCAGAAGCCGGGGCGCCTCCAGGTCGTGGTCGAGGCTCTCTACGGCCTCGCGCACGACGGGATCGTGGGCGCCGTGATGAAGAGTGGTCGTGCGACGTGGTTCCCCTACGTCGCCGGGGTCTTCTTCTTCGTCCTCACGGCGAATCTGATCGGCCTGGTGCCGCTTCCATTGGCCGAGCACGGGCAGTTCGGCTTCTATACGGCGACCGCCAATCTCTATGTCACCCTCACACTGGCGTTCTGCACCTTCGTGTTCACCCACTACGCCGGCATCCGCAAGAACGGCGGGCTGCACTACTTGAAGAACTGGGCGCCGCCGAGCGCTCCCCCCGTCCTCAAGCAGCTCATCTGGGTGATCCACGCGGTGAGCGAGCTCTTCCGGCTGGTGTCGCTCGCCGTGCGTCTCTTCGCCAACATGCTGGCCGGCCACGCGATCCTGGCCGTGTTCTTCGCCATGGCGCTCATCTTCCAGAGCTACCTGGCGGCCGCGATGCTGCAGGGCGCCTCGGTGCTGATCTACATGTTCGAGATCTTCGTGGCCTTCATCCAGGCCTTCATCTTCGCCATCCTCTCCGCCGTGTACATCGGGGGAGCGTTGGACCAGGAACACTAGTGATGCCGGCGCAGCTCGCGACGCCGGGTCGCGGATCATCAAGGAGGAATCTGCATGGACGCTGAAGCCGCCAAGTTGCTGGGCGCCGGCATCGCCATGGGCGTGGGTGCCCTTGGCCCCGGCATCGGACTGGGGATGCTGCTGGGCAAGGCCTACGAGAGCATCGCCCGCCAGCCGGAGGTGTCGGGTGACATCCGCACCAGCATGTTCATCGGCATCGGTGTGACCGAGGCGGTCGCGTTGTACGCCTTCGTGGTCGCCCTGATCCTCATCTTCGTGGCCTGAACGTCGGCCAGGGACCGAATCATCGAGGAGTGACACATGCTCGTCCCTGAACCAGGCCTCATGATCTGGACCCTCATCACCTTCGGGGTGGCGATGGTCGTGCTCACGCTGCTCGCCTTCAAGCCGCTGCAGAAGCTGCTCGACGAGCGACGCCAAGGCATCCAGGACAGCGTGGATGCTGCCGAGGAGGCGCGCGCCGAAGCACGGCGCCTGCTCGACGAGTACAAGGCCACGCTCGCCAAGGTGCGCGGCGAGTCCGAGGAGATCCTCGAGCGCTCCCGCACGACCGCCGAGCATGCCAAGGCTGAGATCCTGGCCGAGGCAAAGGCGCAGTCGGACCGCGTGCTCGAGAAAGCACACGAGCAGATCGAGCGCGATACGCGGAGCGCGCTCCGTGACCTCAAGGGTCATGTCGCGGAGCTCACGGCGCTCGCCACCGAGAAGGTCGCGGCGAGCAGCCTGAGTGCGGCAGACCAGCAGCGTCTCATCGACGAAGCGCTCGCCGAGCTCGACGTCGAAAAGCTCGGCGCGGAGGGCCAGGGGTGAGCGACGAGCAGGTGGCTCGGGTCTACGCCCAGGCCCTGTTCGACGCCGCCAAAGAGGGCGTCGTCGTCGAGAACGTGCGCCGCGACCTGGGCGACTTCGTCGCCGCCCTCACGGCTTCGGCCGCGCTGCGCGACGTGCTCGCCGACCCCCGTGTCGAGACAGCCGCGAAGCACCGCGTGCTTCACGAGGTCACGCGGGGCGGGCAGCCGCTGCTCGCCAACGCTCTGCAGCTCATGCTCGAGCGCGGCCGTTTCGCCGCCGTGCCTGAGCTACGGCAGGCCTACGACGCCCTCGCGACCGTCGAGGAGGGAGTCGTCGATGTGGAGGTCGTCTCGGCTGCCGAGCTGACGCCCGAGACCGAGAAGAAGATAGCCGCCCGTGTCCAGGAGGCCACCGGGCGCCGGGTCCACCTGGCCCGGCGCGTCGACCCGGACATCCTTGGAGGCCTCGTCCTGCGCGTCGGCGACGTGATCGTCGACGGCAGCGTCAAAGCGCGAATCCGCCAGCTGCGCCGCCGGCTGGCAACCGCAGAAGTGAGAGGTGACGTCTAGTGAAGCTGCGCCCCGAAGAGATCGCCTCCGTCCTCAAAGCCCAGATCCAGGACTACCAGGCGGAGGTGGAGGTCGAAGAGGTCGGGACCGTCCTCGAGGTCGGCGACGGGATCGCTCGTGTCTACGGCCTGCGCAACTGCATGGCCATGGAGATGCTCGAGCTGCCCCACGACGTCACCGGTCTGGCCCTGAACCTCGAAGAAGACAACGTCGGCGCCGTGCTCCTCGGCGAGGACACCCTCATCAAGGAGGGCGACCTCGTCAAGCGCACCGGCCGCGTGCTGCAGGTACCCGTCGGCGAGGCCCTGGTGGGCCGCGTGGTCGACCCGCTCGGCCGCCCGCTCGACGACAAGGGCCCCATCGAGACCGACCAGTTCCGCCCCGTCGAGTTCAAGGCGCCGGGCGTCGTCGAGCGCCAGCCGGTCAAGGAGCCGCTGCAGACCGGCATCAAGGCCATCGATTCGATGATCCCGATCGGCCGCGGCCAGCGCGAGCTCATCATCGGCGACCGCCAGACCGGCAAGACGTCGCTCATCGTCGACACGATCATCAACCAGAAGGGTCAGGGAGAGATCTGCGTCTACGTGGCCATCGGCCAGAAGGCGTCGACGGTCATGCAGGTCGTGCAGAAGCTCGAAGAGTACGGCGCGATGGAGTACACGATCATCGTCACCGCCACCGCTTCGGCGTCTGCGCCGCTCAAGTTCCTCGCCCCGTATGCGGGCTGTGCGATGGCCGAGTACTTCCTGTACGACGGCCGCCACGCCGTCTGCTTCTACGACGACCTCAGCAAGCAGGCCGACGCCTACCGGCAGATGTCTCTGCTGCTGCGCCGGCCGCCGGGCCGCGAGGCGTTCCCCGGCGATGTCTTCTACCTGCACTCGCGGCTGCTGGAGCGCGCCGTCAAGCTGAGCGACGAACTCGGCGGCGGATCGCTCACCGCGCTGCCCGTCATCGAGACGCAGGCCGGCGACGTGTCCGCGTACATCCCGACCAACGTGATCTCCATCACCGATGGCCAGATCTTCCTGACGAGCGAGCTCTTCTACTCCGGCATCCGGCCTGCCATCAACGTCGGCATCTCCGTGAGCCGGGTGGGCGGCAAGGCACAGGTCAAGGCCATGCGCCAGGTCGCCGGCCGTCTCAAGCTCGACCTCGCCCAGTACCGCGAGCTGCAGGCCTTCGCGCAGTTCGGCTCCGATCTCGACGAGGTCACGAAGCGCACTCTGGCGCGCGGCGAGCGCATGGTCCAGCTGCTCAACCAGGGCCGCTTCGACCCGATGCCGGTCGAGGAGCAGGTCGCGGTGATCTTCGCCGGCAACCAGGGCTTCCTCGACGACCTCGAGGTCGCACGCGTGCGGCCCTTCTGTGACGGCCTGGGCGAGTATCTGAGCAGCCAGTCCGCGAACGTGCTGGACGAGATCCGCGAGCAGGGCGAGCTCTCCGAGGAGAACGAGACGCGGCTGCGCGACGCGATCGCCGCGTACCACAGCGCGTTCTCGGCCGAGGCCGACGCGCTGATCGCGGCGGAAGCCGAAGCGGAGGTGGAGGCCTGACGTGGCGACTCTGCGTGACATCCGCCGGCGTATCGTGTCGGTCCAGAGCACGCGCAAGATCACCAAGGCCATGGAGATGGTCGCGGCCGCGAAACTGCGCCGCAATCAGGCGCGCATCGAGGCGCTGCGGCCCTACGCCGGCGACATGATCGAGATGATGATCGACGTTGCCACGTACTCGGAGGAGACGCGTCAGTACGAGCTGCTCCAGGAGCGCGAGCCTCACACGGTCGCGGTCGTCGCCATGACCGGCGACCGCGGACTGGCCGGCGCCTTCAACGCGAACGTCGTCCGCAAGGCGATGGCCATCGAGAACGACCTCCGCGGCCAAGGCGTGGAGACGCGCGTGCTGGCCGTCGGCCGCAAAGGCATCGGGACGCTGAAGTTCCGGGGTTGCAGGCTGGAGAAGAGCTGGCAGGGCCTGAGCGACAGGCCGCACTACACGGACGCCAAGGCGATCGCCGCCGAACTGATCAGGATGTACGTGAGCGGCGAGGTCGACCGCGTGCGGCTCGTGTACAACCACTTCACGTCGCCCATCGAGCAGACGCTCATGGACGACGTGGTCCTGCCGGTGCCGCAAGAGGCGGTCACCGACGGCGGTGGGGAGCGGCCGCCGGTCTCGTACATCTACGAGCCCGCCCCGGAGGACATCCTCGAGGGCCTGTTGCCCGCGTACGTCGAGATCGCCGTGTACCGGGCGCTCCTCGAGTCGAGCGCCAGTGAGCAGGGCGCCCGCATGACGGCGATGCGCAATGCGAGCGACAGTGCCGAGGAGATGATCGGCAGCCTCACGCTGGCGCTGAACCGTGCCCGCCAGGCGGCGATCACCCAGGAGATCCTCGAAGTCGTCGGCGGCGCCGAGGCGCTGGGATGAGCGCGGCGCGACCGACCCACCAGACACGTGAAGAGCGGAGTTGACGCGATGAACACAGGCACAGTCGTCCAGGTGATCGGGCCGGTGATCGACGTCCGGTTCCCGGACGAGATCCCGGCCATCTACAACGCCCTCAAGGTCCGCATCGGGGAGGGCGAGGGCAATGAGGTGATCTGCGAGGTGCAGCAGCACCTCGGCGACGACAAGGTCCGCGCCGTGGCCATGGAGGCGACGGACGGTCTCGCTCGGGGCACGGAGGTCGTCGACACCGGACAGGCGATGACGGTCCCGGTCGGCGAGCAGACTCTCGGCCGCCTCATCGACGTCAATGGCGTCACCATCGACAACGGCGAGCCGCTCACCGGCGTCGAGCACTGGCCGATCCACCGGCCGGCACCCGCCTTCGAAGAGCTCGACCCCACCGACGAGCTCTTCGAGACCGGCATCAAGGTCGTCGATCTGCTCGCCCCCTACGTGAAGGGCGGCAAGATCGGCCTCTTCGGCGGCGCCGGCGTGGGCAAGACGGTCATCGTCCAGGAGCTGATCAACAACATCGCTACGCAGCACGGCGGCCTCTCCGTCTTCTGCGGCGTCGGCGAGCGCACCCGCGAGGGCAACGACCTCTGGCTGGAGATGCAGGAGTCGGGCGTCATCGACAAGACGGCGCTGGTGTTCGGGCAGATGAACGAGCCACCGGGCGCCCGTCTTCGCGTCGGCCTGGCCGGCCTCACCGTCGCGGAATACTTCCGCGAGGCCGGTGGACAGGACGTGCTCCTCTTCATCGACAACATCTTCCGCTTCGTCCAGGCCGGCTCCGAGGTCTCGGCGCTGCTCGGACGCATGCCGAGCGCCGTGGGCTACCAGCCGACGCTCGCGAACGAGATGGGCGAGCTCCAGGAGCGCATCACCTCCACCAAGCGCGGTTCGGTGACCTCGGTACAGGCGATCTACGTGCCCGCCGACGACCTCACCGACCCTGCCCCGGCCGCCACGTTCACGCACCTCGACGCGACGACAGTGCTCTCCCGCGCGATCTCGGAGAAGGGCATCTACCCGGCCGTCGACCCGCTCGACTCCAACTCGCGTATCCTCACCCGCGACGCGGTCGGCAACGAGCACTACGAGGTCGCCCTGCGCGTCCAGGAGATCCTCCAGCGGTACAAGGAACTCCAGGACATCATCGCCATCCTGGGCATGGACGAGCTCTCCGACGAGGACAAGGTCGTCGTGCAGCGTGCGCGCAAGATCGAGCGCTTCCTCTCGCAGCCGTTCACGGTCGCTGAGGCCTTCACCGGCACCGCCGGCAAGTACGTGCCGCTCGCGGACACGGTGCGCGGCTTCAAGGATCTCGTCGAGGGCAAGTGCGACGAGATGCCCGAGCAGGCGTTCTTCATGGTCGGCGGCATCGAGGGCGCGGCCGAGAAGGCCAGGCAGCTCTCCGGCGAGGACGCGTGAGAGGCTCCCGGTGAGCGACGAGCGCACACTCAAGGTCGAAGTCGTCACGCCAGACGGTCAGGTGTACGCGGGAGACGTCGCCATGGTGGTGCTCCCCGGCGTCGACGGCGAGCTCGGCGTCCTGCCGCGACATCAGCCGCTGGTGACGCTGCTGGCCATCGGCGAGACGCGCATCCGCAAGATGGATGACGAGTGGGACTACATCGCCAGTGGCATCGGCTATGCACAGGTGCTCTTCGACAAGGTGCTGGTCGTGGTCGACCACGGGGAACGCGCCGGCGGTATCGACGTCTCCCGCGCCGAGGAGGCGCAGCGGCGCGCCCGCGAGCGTATGCGCGAGAGCGGCGACCTGGGCGCGCAGGCCGAGATCGACTACTTCCGTGCAGAGCAGGCGCTCAAGCGCGCCGAAAACCGTCTCCACGTCGCCCGCCGCACCCGCTGACCGTCGCCCGGCGTGGCGCGCGGTATACTACTGAACGTCTGATGGACGGCTCGAGCGAACACGACGCGCGCCTCGAGGTGCGCGGCGGTCGGCGTCTGGAGGGAGAGGTCGTCCTCTCGGGAGCCAAGAACTCCGCCCTCAAGCTGCTCGCCGCCAGCCTGCTCACCACCGACACCTGCGTCATCCGCCGCGTCCCGCGGATCACCGACGTGGCCACGATGGTGACGATGCTGCGCGCCCTCGGCGCGGACGCGAGTGGCGAAGGCGACCAGCTGCGCGTCCGCGCGGGCGCGGGCCTCAGCGGCTGCGCTCCGTATGAGCTGGTCCGCACCATGCGCGCCAGCATCATCGTCATGGGGCCGTTGGTCGCGCGGCTCGGCGAGGCCACCATCGCCATGCCCGGCGGCTGCAACATCGGGCCGCGGCGCATCGACTTCCACATCCGCGGCCTCGAGAAGCTGGGGGCGCAGATCGACATCGACCACGGGTTCATCCGCGTGCACAGCAGCGGACTCAAGGGCGCGGTCGTCCCGCTCGACTACCCGAGCGTGGGCGCCACCGAGAACCTGCTGATGGCGGCCACGGCCGCCGAGGGCGAGACGGTCATCGAGAACGCCGCCCGTGAGCCCGAGATCATCGACCTCTGTGACTTCCTCGCCGGCATGGGGGCGGTCATCGAAGGGGCCGGCACCAGCACCATCCACATCGCCGGCGGGAGGCCGCTGCACGGCGTCGACCACGCCGTCATCGCGGACCGCATCGAGGCCGGCACGTACCTGCTCATGGGGGCCGCGACAGGAGGCCGGGTCACGACCGTGGGTCTCGACCCGGCCCACCTCGAGCTGTTCCTCACCAAGCTCCGCGCCATGGGCGTGACGGTGGAGGAGGGCGAGCGGCGCATCACGGTGAGCCGTGACGGCCCGCTCGCCCCGGTCGACATCTCGACCTTGCCTCACCCGGGATTCGCCACCGATCTGCAGGCGCAGACCATGGTCCTGCTGTCGCTCGCCGAGGGGACCTCGATCATCACCGAGAACGTCTTCGAGAACCGCTTCGTCGTGGTCGACGAGCTCAACCGCCTGGGCGCCGGCATCGAGACCAGCGGGCACCACGCGGTGATCGCCGGGCCGCGGGCGCTCAGCGGGACGGTGGTCGAGGCGCCGGACCTCCGCGGCGGCGCGGCGCTCGTCACCGCGGGCCTCATGGCGGACGGCGTGACGGAGGTGCGCAGCGTGTACCATATCGACCGGGGGTACGAGGATATCGTCGGCAAGCTGTGCGGCCTTGACGCAGAGGTCGTCCGGGTGGACGACTCCGCGCGAACCGCACCCGAGATGCCTACGTCTCTCCAGTCACTCGAGGACGAGGCCGCGCGCAGCGCCTGAGCGCGCCGCGGCGGAGGAGCATTGGGCACCTACAGAGTCTACAGAGCCGGAGAAGACGAGCACGTGCGCGAGGCCACGACGGCCGTCCCGGATCCGCGCGATCGCGGCGACGGCCGCCCGCGCCGGCCCCGCGAGCGCGGCGCGTCCCACGGAGGCAGCGCCACCGCGTCGCCGCGCTGGTGGCTGTGGGCGCTGATCGTCGCGGCGGCGATCGCCGCCGGGCTCGTGTACTGGTTCTACGGCCGCGACGTCGTCGGCAACTCCAAAGCCGCACTCGACCTGGCGAAGTTGTCGGGCAAGATCCCGGACTGGGTTGTCCTCGGGGCGCCCGTCATCGTGGTGGCGGCGGTCGCTCTCGTGACGGCCTACCTCGCGTTCGGCCGGCTTCTGGCCGTCAAGGTCGTCGGCGTCGCCGTCGTGGTGCTGGTGCTGGCGACGCCGGGGCTCGCCGTCGGCTATGCCAACGGCCTCGTCGACGACCTCGGCAAGACGGAGGACACGGCAGCTACGCCGGCCGACACGGCAGCTATCGCCGCCGCCGATGAGGAGATCGACCGCCCGATCCCCAACAAACCGCTGAACATCCTGCTGATCGGCTCGGACCAGAGCACCGTGCCGGGAGACCCAGGACGCTCCGACACGCAGATCCTCGTGCGCCTCGACCCCAAGACCAAGAGCATCTCCATGCTCTCGCTCCCGCGCGACCTCCGCGTCTACATCCCCGACCACGGCTACGACAAGATGAACACGGCCTACTCCTACGGCGGGCCGGCGCTCTTGATCAAGACCTTCAAGGATGTCACCGGCCTACCGATCAATCACTGGATCGAGGTCAACTTCGCCGGGTTCTGGCACGTCGTCAACATCCTGGGGGGCGTCTATGTCCCCGTGGACCATCGGTACTTCGTGCCGGCCAGCGCCGACTACAAGTCGATCAACCTGGAAGCGGGCTACCAGCTCGTGCGTGGCAAGCAGGCGCTCAACTACGTGCGCTACCGGCACGATCAGAAGGGCGACTTCACGCGGATGCAGCGGCAGCAACTCTTCCTCAAGGAGACGCAGCGGCAGTCGGCGCGCTGGAGCAGTGACTGGACCAAGGTCATCAAGCTGATCAAGGGCATCACCGGCGAGACCAAGTCGGACCTGAGCTCCCTCAGGAAGCTCCAGCCGCTGGTGGAGCTCGCCTTCCGGGTCGACACGTCGAAGGTGTACCAGGCGCATCTGGAGGGTGCGACGCCGATGATGGACGGTATCTCGTATGTCACCGCGACCGAAGGCGAGATCGCCGACGCGGTGCACCAGTTCACCGATCCGACGCAGCCGCCCATCAAGGTCAAAGGCTCCAGGATCGGCAAGAGGATGTACGACATCAGGGTGTACAACGGCAGCGGCATCGACGGCCTGGCGACGTCGGCCGCATCCCAGTTGAGCGCGCAGGGCTACAGGGCCAAGGCAGTCGCCGACGCCGACGAGTACCCAGACACGGTCACGGCCATCTACGCTCCCGAGCGCCTCGCGGCGCAGGCCAAGCTCATCGGCGAGCTTCTCTCGCCGGCCGACGTGCGCATCGTCGAGCGGGCGCCGGGCACGTACGACGGCATCAGCGTGTTCGTCGCGTCGTCCTTCGATGGTGTCATCGATGTCCCCGAAGAGCAGGTCCAGGCGCAGCTGAAGCTCGAGAAGAACCAGAAGTACAACTGGGAGACGTGGCGGTCGGTGGACCAGGAGACCCCACTCAGGCTCCAGGCGCCCACTGCGTGGTTGCCGGGCATGACCTATGACGAGTTCCGCAACTACTTCATCGAGACGACCAAGGGCAAGCGCTCCTCCGCTTCAGTGGCGGTCATCCGCACGCCGTTGTCCGGCTATTGGAGCATCCAGGCGATGCGCTGGCAGAATCCGCCGGCGATCGCCAACCCCGGCGCGACGCGGACCATCCGCGGCCGCAAGTACATGCTCTTCTACCAGGGCGATCACCTGCACATGGTGGCCTGGAAGGAGCGCGGAACGCTCTACTGGGTGCTCAACACGCTCGACAACGAACTCTCCAACGATGTGATGATGGGTATCGCGACCTCGTGTAAGCCCGTGAAGTGAGCTACCTGCGCGCAGTGATGCGGCGGCTCGACCCCTGGGCCGCCCTCCTGCTCGGCGTCCTCCTCGCCTTGGGCGTCGTGATGCTGCTCGCTACGCCGGGACCGTGGCAGCGCGTCGTCGGCAAGGAACCGCCGGTCAGGCTCGAGGCGCCGGCGCCCGACGACGTAGCGGTCTTCGTGCTCGGCGGGCGCGGCGGATCGTGCTCAGGCGTCATCTGGCTGCACCTCGGTCCGGCAGAGAGCACTCTCTCGGCGGTGGTCGTCGCGCCGCGCATCTCCGGCTTTGCGCCGGGTGACGGGTCCGCACCGCTGGCGGCGGTGGTCGACGCCGCGGGGGCGCGTGCGGGGGCCGCGGCGCTCGGGCGGGCGCTCGGTGTGGATATGGACGCCTGGGTGGCCCTCGACAGCAAGGCCTTGGAGCTGGCGGTCGAGCCGATGTTCTCCATGAACGAGGTGCGCGCACCGCGCACGCGCCGCCGCGAGACACGCGCCGCATGGCGCGGGGAGGGTGGCCCCGAGCGCGTCTGGGCGACGCAGTACGAGACCTTGCTCGTCGCTCTCCCTCAGGTGGCGTTCAGCGAGCTGGGCGTCGTCGCGTTCTCCAACTACGTCCTCGGCTTCGGCGCCGTGGAGAGCGACCTGACACTTCAGAGCGCAACGTCGCTCGGCGAAGCTCTGCAGGCGGTGGATCCTGGACGCGTCAGCGTACGGGCGGCTCCGGTCATCGCGGAACGATGCAGAGGTGGGGAGGTGTGGCATGTCGATGCCAGCCGTGTGGAGCCGCTGCGCCAGTCCCTGGTGTTCGGGCTGACGCCGCCGGAGACCGACGCGTCGGTCGCGCGGCGCGCGCGCCCGGCGCGCGTGCTCGTCGTCGCACCGCTGCCGTATGCGAGTGCGGCTCGCTATGCCGCCGAGGTGAGCGCTCGCCTGGACCGCTCGGCAGGAGCCCCGGTCGAGGTCACGCTGGTGACCGGCGCCGATGACGGCCTGGCGTTGCGCGCCGCGCGGGAGCTGGACGCGCGTCCGGCGCTGGCCGCGCTCGTCGCGCCGGCGCCGGCAAGCCGGCAGGCGACGGCCGCGGTCGCCGAGGTGTGCACGATGCTGCGCAACCGCGGCCAGGAGGCCGTCGTCGCCGGACCGCTGTCGGCGCCTGCGAGCGCAGCCGCCGACTCCGGCGCCGCGGCCCGGCTCGAGGCCGCAATCATCGGCAGTCGCCTGCCAGTCTCGTGGTTGCCGGAGACTGTGGCGACGGACGCTGCCTTCGCGCACCACGACGGCCTGCAGGGCGCAGCCCGCGCCAACGTGCAGACGCTTGTGCGCGCCTGCTGGCCGGGTACCTTGGCGCCGGACCTCCGCTCGACGCGGCTCGGGTTCGCGTTCGTCTCGGCCCGCCACACCGAGGTCGGCGTCGTGAGTTCATCGGACGAGCGCTCGGCGATCGTTCTCGAGCGGCTGCGCCTCTGGGGGTTCATCGCGGAACCGCTGGCGTCGGACGGTGGCTGGACGCCCACCAAAGGGCGTCCGGCGATCTTCTTCCGTCCGGGCTCGCGAGCGGCGGCGACCGCTCTGGCGGGGGACCTCGGGGTGCCACCGAGAAGTGTCGTCGTATCTGGCGACAGCCCGCGTGACGTGGTCTACGTGACCGGCGACTGACGGCGGAGACGCCGACGGCGCCCTACCCTCTCGGGTGGGGCGCCGTCGGCGTCACGCGTATCGCAGCTGCCGGTCAGGCCTGGCTGCGGCGAAGCAGCGCGCCTCCGCCGATGAGCGCGGCGCCGGCTGCGAGGATAAGGAACACCTCGCCACCGGTGAAGGCGAGTTCACCGCCTTGTTCACCGGGAGCCTGCAGGCTCGCCAGATAGTCCTCAAGGACTCCTTCGAGAGCCGAATATTGCTGGTAAATCGGGTTATCCTGGATGTACGCGAGTGCCGCTTCGATCTCCGCGGACGTCCAGTTGCCATCGATGGTGCCGTCCTGTGCGTCCTCGATGATCGCGTCGATGACGGACTGCGATACTGCAGCCTGTGCGACAACGGCGAACACCAGGATGAGCAGGAGGGCGACCGTGATGGCGATCAAGAGCTTGCCCCTCATGTCTTCACCCCCCCTCACGACATCTTCCCGGCACCGTGCCGGGTGTCAAATCCTGTTTTACCACGCGCCCGCACAGATGACCATACCCCACATGCGGGAGGATGGACCCACTTGACTGTCCGCGCGCGGTCTGACCATACCAGTATAATCCCGTCGATGGAGACCCCTACGCACACCGCCCGCGATGCGGGGGCGACCTTCAGGGCGCGGAACACTGCTCCCTACGTGGTCGTCATGGCGGCGGTGGCGGCGTTCTCGTTCCTCTCGGGCGGGTACGTCATCGGACGCAGCACGCCCGTCGCCGTGGCGGTGCTGTGCGCAGCCGCCGTCTGGGTCTGGTTCCTGCGCCGCAGCAGCCGGCCGCCGGTCCTCTTCCTTGCCGCTCTCGGCGTCTTCGCGGCGTTCACCGTGTGGAGCGGCGTCTCGGTGCTGTGGTCGTTCGGCCCCGATCTCACGTGGGTCTCCTTCAACCTGACGGCGTTCTACCTCGCCGTGGCGGCGGTCCTCGGCCTCACCTCGGTGCGGGACTTGCAGCTGCGGGGGGTCGGCTACGGCTACCTGGTCGTCGCCACGGCCATCGGCGTGTACGCCTTCCTCGGCAAGGCGATCCCGGACGTCGTGACTCACGCGCACACCTATGCCCGGCTGGACAGTCCCGTGGGCTACTGGAACGTGCTCGCACTCATGATGGTGATGGGTCTCTGCGTCGCGCTCGCGGTCGCCGGCGACCGGCGCACCCACCCAGGTCTGAGGACGCTCGCCGCGGCGCTCGCGGTGCCGATGTGCTTCACCTTCTTCTTCACCTTCTCCCGCGGCGGCTGGATCGCGCTCATCGTGGCGCTGGTGCTCTACTTCGGCTTCACGACCACGAGGCTCGCCTCCGTCTTCAGCCTCGCCGCGATCGTCACCCCCGTGGTACTGGTGCTGTGGCGGTTGCGCGGCTTGGGAACGCTCTTCACCGAGACCACCGACGACGCGCTCCGCGCCGTGCAGGGCGCGGAGTTCCTGCGCTGGTCGATCGCGGCACTGCTTGTCGCGGCCGGCGTTCAGCTTGCCCTTGCGCTTGCGCAGGGCGCGGTGCGCTGGCCGCGATGGTCGAGCGTCGCGGCCGGCGCGGCGGTGCTCGCCGTCGTCGCCGTCGTCATCGTCGGCGGCTCCGCCCGCTTCCTCGAGCCGCGAGGCGGGGCCACGTGGGTCAAAGACCGGCTCCATGCGCTCGCCAACGACGCGGACGAGGGCGGTATCAGCAACGGGCCGGCGCGCCTGGCCTCCATGAACACTGGTCGGCCCGAACTCTGGCGCGAGGCCGCCCGCCAGGCTCGCTTCAAGCGGAGCGCCGGCACCGGCGCCGGCACGTTCCCCTTCACGCACTATCGCTTCCGCGCCGGGGGCGGCGTCGTCAAGCACGCGCACAGCCAGTGGTTCAACGTGCTCAGCGAGCTGGGCGTCGTGGGGCTCGCGCTCTACGTGGCGGCGATAGCACTGTTCGTGGCGGCTGCGGTCGGCAACCCGTTCTCGCGGCGGAGAGATCCGCTGCATCCGCTGCTCGTGGCCATGCAGGCCGGCGTGATCGCCTACTTCGTGCACATCTCGTGGGACTGGGACTGGGACATGGCCGCCGTCGGGACGCTCGTGTTCGTCTTCATCGCCGCCTGCGTCTCGTATCGTGCGACGCGCCGCGCGGACGCGCGGCGCGTCCAGAGTCGCGCGGCCGTGGCCCAGGAGGAGCCCGCGGCCGCGCCGCCGCCGGTGGCCGGGGAGGAGCCCTCGGCGGCGGTGTCGACCGTTGCGCGTTCCACCGACGCCGCGATCCACGGGACCGCGGATGACGCCGTCGAGGCTGTGCCGGACGCCGGGGATATCACCCCGGGCGCCGACCCGACCACGGTTGCTGGCCACGGCGACCCCGGCTACCGTTCACGGCCGCCGCGCCGGCCGCGCCGGGTGGGCTGGGCGCCGCGCGTCGTCGCCAGTACGGCGCTGCTGCTGCTCGCCGTGAGCTGGCTGCCGCCGTACCTCGCCCAGCGCTCCGAGAACGATGCCCTCGCCGCGGCAGCCGACGGCGAGGTCGCCACCGCCCTGGAACACGCGCGGCGCGCGGGGAGCCTGGACCCACTCGCCGTGAGCCCTCTGCTGACCGAGTCCCTCCTGCTGCAGCAGCTGGGCCGCAACCGCGAGGCGCTGGCGCGGGTGCAGCAAGCGGCGCGGCTGCAGCCGCAGAACTACGAGGTCTGGTACGCACTCGGCGCGTTGCAGTACGGAGTGCTCGGTCGCGAGAAGGCGGCCAGGGCCGCCTTCACGCGCGCTCTGGCGCTGAATCCCCACGACAGGGCCAGCCGCTACGAGTACGAGCGCCTCGCCCGATGAGGAGCCGCATCGACGCGCACACGTCCGGGCCGCGGCCCGGCCTGTGGTAGACTTTCGCCCGTAAACGGGGCTCTTTCTCACCTTTCACGGAGGTTCTGATCCGCATGGATGCCGCTCCGATCGGGGTCGTCGGTACCGGGTACGTCGGCCTCGTCTCGGCCGTGTGCTTCGCCCATCTCGGGCACGATGTCCTGTGCATGGACGTCGATGAGGCCAAGATCGCGAGACTGGAGCGCGGTGAGGTCCCCATCTTCGAGCCCGGACTCGAGAAGCTCGTCAGCGACAACGCCGCCCGCCTCTCGTTCACCACGTCCTACGATGTGCTGCTCGACTCCTGCCACGTCCTCTTCATCGCCGTCGACACGCCGCCGTCTCCGTCGGGGGATGCGGATCTCTCCCGCGTTCAGTACGCGGTCCGCGAGATCGCCGCGCGCCACGGGGAGCGGCTGCTCGTCATGAAGAGCACCGTCCCGGTCGGCACGGGCGAGAAGGTCATGGCCGACCTCGAGGCGCTCGGAGCAGCCGACATCACCTACACGTCCAATCCCGAGTTCCTGCGCGAGGGCGCGGCCATCCAGGACTTCCTCGAGCCCGACCGCATCGTCATCGGCAGTTTCCGCGAGGAGGACGGCGCCGTCGTCGAGTCACTCTACCGGGGCATCGACACCGACGTCGTGCGCACCAGCGTCCCCACCGCAGAGATGGTCAAATACGCCTCCAACGCGTTCCTCGCCACCAAGATCTCCTTCATCAACGAGATCGCCAACGTCTGCGAGCAGGTCGGAGCCGACGTGAAGACGGTCGCTCACGGCATGGGTCTCGACCACCGCATCGGCCCGCACTTCCTGCACGCCGGCATCGGCTACGGCGGGTCGTGCTTTCCCAAGGACGTGCAGGCGCTCAAGCAGCTGGCGGGGAATACCGGCTATCACTTCCAGCTGCTCAACGCCGTCATCGAGGTCAACGCGCTGCAGAAACGCCGGGTGGTCGGCAAGCTCAAGGAGCGGCTCGGCGGCCTTCGCGGCGCCACGGTCGCGCTGCTCGGACTCACCTTCAAGCCGAACACCGACGACCTGCGCGAGGCGGCCTCGATCGTCCTGGCCGGCCGCCTCATCCACGAGGGCGTCAGCGTGAAGGCCTACGATCCCATGCTCGACGCCGGCGACCACCCGTTGTTCCCGGGCGTCGAGATCTGCGCGGAGCCGCTCGAGGCGCTCGAGGGCGCCGATGCGGCAGTCCTCGTGACCGAGTGGCCGGAGTTCGCGCGGCTCGACTGGGTCGCCGCCGCGGCGGCCATGGCGCGGCCGCTGCTCATCGACGGCCGCAACTTCGTCGACCCGGCCGTGGCCACCGAGGCCGGGCTCGAGTACGAGGGCATCGGTCTCGGCGACGCAGTGCCGGCCCCCGTCGCCGGCTGAGCCGCCGCGATGACTCCGACGCGAGGCATCCCGCGACAAGCCGTCATCCTCGTCGGTGGTGAGGGCACGCGGCTGCGTCCCGTCACGTCACGCGTGCCCAAGCCGGTCGCACCCGTCGTCGAGCGACCGTTCGTCGCCTACATCCTGGACAATCTCGCCCGTCACGGTGTCGAGCGCGCGATCTTCTCCACCGGTTTTCTGGCCGAGGCGATCGAGGCGGTGATCGGCGACGGGACGGACTACGGTCTCGAGGTGGACTACGCGGTCGAGGACGAGCCCCTCGGCACTGCTGGTGCGATCGCCAACTGCGAGTCCAAGCTCGACGACGGCAGCTTCTACGTCTTCAACGGCGACGTGCTGAGCGACGTGGACCTCGGTGCGCTCGCGGCGACCCACGTCGCCAAGGGGGGGATGGGGACCATCTTTCTCACCCCGGTCGAGGACCCGCGGCGCTACGGCTTGGTCGAGCTGCGAGAGGACGGCGCCGTCGCCAGCTTCCTCGAGAAGCCCGGCGAGTGGGAGGGCACTGCCCTCATCAACGCCGGCGTCTATGTTCTCGAGCCGGAAGTGCTCGAGATGATCCCCCGCGGGCGGCTCTTCTCCATCGAGCGCGGGGTGTTCCCCAAGCTCGCCTCCGCCGGCTCGCTCTACGGCTACGTCGATCGCGGCTACTGGCGCGACATCGGCACTCCCGACAGCTATCTGCAGGCGCACTTCGACATCCTCGAGCGGACCGTGAACACCTCCATCGCGGACCAGCTCGGCGACCAGTACCTCTACATCTCGCCGTCGGCCGAGGTCTCCGGCGGCGCGCGGGTCGTGCCACCGTGCTATGTCGCCGACGGCGCGCGCGTCGACGCCGGCGCCCGGATCGGCCCTCTCGCCGTGCTCGGCTCCGGCGCCGTGGTCGGGGAGGGCGCGACCATCATCGAGGCTGTCGTCCAGTCCGGCGTCGTCGTCGGCGCACACGCCCAGGTGGAGGGCAGCATCCTCGTGCGCGACTGCAACGTCGGCGCCGGGACGCAGCTCAACGGCGCCGTTCTCGGAGAGGCCTGCGTGGTCGGCGCCGGCAACCGGCTCGCCGGCGGCATCTGCGTGTATCCGAACACGGAGCTGCCCGACAACTCCATCCAGTTCTGCGAGCAGCTACGCGGGAGGGAGAGCACGTGACGATCCCCGACGGCATCTTCAAAGCCTACGACATACGGGGGCTCTACCCGCAGGAGCTCGACGAGTCGGCGGCCGAGCGCATCGGCTGCGCGCTGGCACAGCAGCTGGGGGCCACCCGGCTCGGCGTGGGGATGGACCCGCGGCCGTCGTCCGCCGGTCTGGTCGCGGCCTTCGCGGCGGGCGCCGCCGCAGGCGGCGCCTCGTCCGTCGACTTCGGCCTCGTGCCGACGGAGATGCTGTACTTCGGTGTGGCCTCGCAGGGCCTCGACGGCGGCGCGATGGTGACTGCCTCACACAATCCACCGCAGTACAACGGCATGAAGCTGGTGGGGGAGGGGGCGCTACCGTTGAGCGGCGACGCCGGCATCCCCGAGCTCAAGCAGCGGAGCCAGGCGTGCGACGAGTTGCCGGTGTCCATCACCGGCACGGGCATAGAGCGCCTCGACCTGTACCCCGCCTACGTCGAGCACCTGCATGGGCTCGTGGACGTCTCCGCCATCAGGCCGTACAAGGTGGTCATGGACGCCGCCAACGGCGTCGCCGGCGTGCTTGCCCCACTCGTGTTCGCCGGCACACCGCTCGACTCCGTCGAGATGTACTTCAAGGTCGACGGCACGTTCCCCAACCACGAGCCCAACCCGCTGCTCGAGGAGAACAGCCGGGAGATCCGCGAGCGCGTCGTGGCCGAGAAGGCCGATCTCGGCATCGCCTGGGACGGCGACGCCGACCGCTGCTTCTTCATCGACGAGGCCGGGGAGTTCGTGCCCGGCGATTTCGTCACCGCGCTGTTGGCGGAGGCGCTGCTTCTCAAGAATCCCGGCGCGAAGATCCTCTACGACCTGCGCGCCAGCCGTGCGGTGCCTGACGTGATCAGCGCCAACGGCGGCGTGCCCCTGCTCAACCGCGTCGGGCACGCCTTCTTCAAGCAGCGCATGCGGCGCGAGGGCGGGCTCTTCGGCGGCGAGGTGTCCGGCCATTACTACTTCGCCGACAACTACAACGCCGACTCCGGCTTCATCCCCGCGCTGCTCATCCTCGAGCTGCTCTCGCAGAAGCGCGCCACCATGGCGGAGCTGCTGGAGCCGCTCCGCACCAAGTACTTCATCAGCGGCGAGATCAACTCGGTGGTCGACGACGTACCGGCGGCGCTCAGCCGCGTCGAAGAACGCTTCTCCGGCGGCGAGCTCGGGCGCCTGGACGGCATCTCCGTCGACTACGAGCACTGGCACTTCAACGTGCGGCCGTCCAACACCGAGCCGCTCCTGCGGCTCAACCTGGGCGCCGACTCCCAGGGTCTCATGGAGGAGAAGCGCGACCTCGTGCTCTCCGTCATCAGCGAGGGCTGACGTGGGGAGTCCTGCGGACCTCAGCCCCGCGAGAGTCGCGGCCGTCGACCGCGCCGGCATGTTCGCCGAGGTGGCGGCGCTGCCGCAACAGCTTCGCGACGGCTACGAGACGGCACGCGAGCGGCTCGCCGGCGCCTTCTTCGGGACCTTCCCGGCGATCCCACCCGCCGAGCCCGACGGGCTCGCCGTCTGCGGGATGGGTGGCTCCGCCATCGGCGCCGACCTCGCTCTCGCCGCCTTGCCCGACCTCGCCGTGCCGACCACCGTCGTGCGCGGCTACGCGCTCCCCGAGTGGGTGGGTGCGGAGACGCTGGTCGTCCTCGTGAGCTACTCGGGAGAGACCGAAGAAGCGCTCGCGTGCGCGGCGCAGGCGCGCTCGCGCGGCTGCGCCCCCGTCTGCGTGGCCTCCGGCGGTCGCTTGGCGGCGTACGCCGAGGCGGAGGGCATGCCGCTGGTGCTCGTCCCCGGGGGTCGCCAACCCCGCGCCGCCGTCGGCTTGCTCTCGATGCCCCTGCTGGCCACCCTGGAGGCCTCCGGGCTGTGCCACGAGCATGCGAGCGACGTCGCCGCGGCCGCCGCACAGCTCGAGCGGGACAACGCGATCTTCGGCCCGGAGTGTGGCGAGGAGGGCAACCCCGCCAAGACGCTGGCCCGGCGGCTGGAGAACCGGCTCGTCGTCGCGTACGGCGCCGGCCCCACCGGCCCCGTCGCCCGGCGCTGGAAGGGGCAGATCAACGAGAATGCCAAAGCTCCGGCCTTCTTCAACGAGCTGCCGGAGCTCGACCACAACGAGCTCATGGGCTGGACGAGCCTGCCGCATCTGACCTCGTCCACAGTCGCGTTGTTCCTGCACGACGAGTTCGGCGATGAGCGCCTGACCCGCCGCGCGCAGCTCACGGCGCGCGAGTACGAGGCGCTCGGCGTCGATACGGAGGTCGTCGCGGCGCGGGGCGCCTCCCGTCTCGCGCGGCTGTTCTCGCTGGTGCAGCTCGGCGACTACACGTCGTGCTATCTCGCCGTGCTCTACGGCGTCGACCCCACCCCTGTCGACGCCATCCAGGCGCTCAAGGCCAGCCTCGCCGGCGACGCCGGCTGACGCCGCTTGGCCGGCGACTCCGTCGCTCTTGTGCTGACGGCCGCCGACGCGGCGAGCCGCCGGAGCGGCGCCGGGCTGTTCCCCGGCGTGCCGCTCGAGAGTCTGGAGCGCCACGACCTGCGGCCGCCTGCCCCTTTCGAGGGGCCGCTCTTCGAGTTGTTCGCGGCGCAGGCGCACGGCGCGTGCGTCGGACTCATCGTCCCGGTCGAGTGGGTAGGGCCGGCCGGGGCGGGGGAGATCGGCCCGTCCGCCGGCGAACCCGCGCCGGCCGCGGGCGACATCGCCCTGATCGCCGACCACGTCGGGCTCGAGGCGCGCGGCCCGCTCACGGGCCGCTGGCCGGAGGGAGTGCAGCGCGACTTCCCCGGCATGACGGGCATATATCAACCCCGCCTCGTTCGTCCGCGCGAGGGGGCTCGGGTATACTCGTTCGGCGTCGTGGCGGCGGGCATCGCTGACGCCCGGCACCTCACGCGCTTCGAGGTCCGGGCGGCCCGCGACGGGGGCTGTGCCGTCGTGTCCGATTGCCTCGTCCCCGCCGCCATCGTCGCCGCGTACTACGGCTTGAGACTGGCCGCCTGCGGAGTGGTGCAGGCGCCGCGATCCGAAAGAGAGTGAGGCTCGGTTTGAGCAACGAATACCACATCAAAGACATCGATCTCTCCCCCGAGGGCGTGCTGCGCATCGAGTGGGCCGACATGCACATGCCGGTCCTGCGGGCCATCCGCGAGCGCTTCGAGAAGGAGAAGCCGCTCGAGGGTGTGCGCATCGGCGCCTGCCTGCACGTCACCACCGAGACCGCCGGCCTCATGCGCACGCTGGTCGCCGGCGGCGCCGACGTGGTGCTGTGCGCCAGCAATCCGCTGAGCACGCAGGACGACGTGGCCGCGGCGCTCGTGAAGGAGTACGGGGTGCGCGTCTACGCCATCAAGGGCGAGGACGACGAGACGTACTACGCGCACATCAACGCCTGCGTCGACCACCGGCCGAACATAACCATGGACGACGGCGCCGACGTCATCGGCGTCCTCCACGGCGAGCGCCCCGACATGGCCGCCGACATCATCGGCGGCACCGAAGAGACGACCACCGGCGTCATTCGCCTCAAGGCGCTCGAGGCCGAGGGCCGGCTCATGTTCCCCATCGTGGCCGTCAATGAGGCCAACACGAAGCACATGTTCGACAACCGCTACGGCACCGGCCAGAGCACGCTCGACGGCGTCATCCGTGCCACCAACATCCTCATCGCCGGCAGTACCGTCTGCGTCGCCGGCTACGGCTGGTGCGGGCGCGGCCTCGCGATGCGCATGAAGGGCCATGGCGCCGACGTCATCGTGCTCGAGGTCGACCCGCTGCGCGCCCTCGAGGCCGTCATGGACGGCTTCCGCGTCATGCCGGTCGCCGAGGCCGCCAAGGTCGCCAAGCTCTTCGTCACCGCCACCGGCGACATCCACGTGCTGCGCGGCGAGCACTTCGAGGTCATGCAGGACGGCACCATCATCGCCAACACCGGCCACTTCAACGTCGAGATCGACATCCCGGCGCTCGAGAAGCTCTCGGTCAAGAAGCGCACGATGCGCGAGTTCGTGGACGAGTACACCATGGCGGACGGCCGCCGCATCTACCTGCTGGCCGACGGCCGGCTGGTCAACCTGGCGGCTGCCGAGGGTCACCCGGCGGCGGTCATGGACATGAGCTTCGCCAACCAGTCGCTCTCCGCCGAGTTCATGGTCAAGAATCACGCCGACCTCGAGAACAAGGTCTACGTGGTGCCCAAGGACATCGACGACGAGATCGCCCGGCTCAAGCTCGAGAGCATGAGCGTCGACTGCGACACGCTCACCGAGGAGCAGGCCAAGTACCTCGCCTCGTGGGATCAGGGCACCTGAGTCCGGAGCCACAGTGAGTCCGGAGCGGGGAGCAGGCGAGGGGCATGGCGGAGCCGGTGAGCGCAGCGGCCCCGGCGGCTCGCTGCTGCGCGTGCGCACCGTCGAGATCCTGCCCGGCGAGGTCGTGCTCATCGACCAGCTGGCGCTGCCGCAGGATGAGCGCTACGTCCACTGCCGCACCTGGCGTGAGGTCGCGGACCGCATCACCGACATGACGGTCCGCGGCGCGCCCGCGATCGGCGTCACGGCGGCCGGCGGCATCGCGCTCGCGGCCGCTGAGGCAGCCGACGCCGGCTCAGATGACCCGGCTGCGCTCCGGGCCGCGCTCGAGCAGGCCGCCGCCGGCCTGCTGGCCACGCGGCCCACCGCCGTCAATCTGCGCTGGGCCCTGGACGAGATGCGGCGGGCCTGGGAGGCGGCGCTGGCGGGCGGCGGGTCGGAGGGCACCCCGGATTACGTCGCCGCCCGCCTGCTCGCGAAGGCGCAGGCCATCCACGACGACGACGTCGACCGCTGCCTGCGCATCGGCGCGCACGGCGCCACCCTCTTCGGCGCCGGTGACCGCATCCTGACGCACTGCAACGCCGGCGCTCTCGCGACCGCTGGCTACGGCACCGCGCTCGGCGTCGTCCGTGCGGCTGCGGCCCGGTTCCCGGGCATCTCCGTCTGGGTCGACGAGACGCGGCCCTGGCTGCAGGGCGCGCGGCTCACCGCGTGGGAGCTGCAGGTCGAGGGCATCCCTTACCGGCTGATCAGCGACAACATGGCCGGCTACTTCATGCGTCGCGGCGAGGTCGACGGCGTCGTGGTCGGCGCCGACCGCATCGCCGCCAACGGCGACACCGCCAACAAGATCGGCACCTACAGCGTGAGCGTGCTCGCCAAGGAACACGACGTGCCCTTCAACGTGGCCGCTCCGCTCTCGACCGTCGACCTCACCATCGAGAACGGCGACGCCATTCCGATCGAGGAGCGCGACCCGGCCGAGGTCACGTCGTTCCGCGGCGAGCAGGTGGCGCCGCAGGGCGCCGTAGCGCGCCACCCGGCCTTCGACGTCACGCCGGCCGCCAACATCGCCGCCATCATCACGGAGGCCGGGGTGCTGCGCTCGCCGTTCGCCCCGGCCCTGGCCGGGGCCTGCGCGGCGGGGGAGTGCGCCCCGTGAGCGTGCGTGCGTACCTCATGGCCGCGGGTCTCGGAACGCGCCTCTACCCGCTCACAGGGCTCACGTCCAAGCCCATGGTGCCCATCCTCAACCGGCCCGTCATGGAGCACCTGCTCGGCCTGCTGCGCCGCCATGGCGTGAACGAGATCGCCGCCAACCTGCACTATCACCCCGACAAGATCCGCGCCTACTTCGGCGACGGGTCCCGGTTCGGCATCCGGTTGCGCTACAACCAGGAGGAGCAGCTTCTGGGCACGGCCGGCGGCGCCGACGCGTTCCGCGAGTTCTTCTCCGGCTCCACGTTCCTCGTCATGAGCGGAGACGGTCTCACCGACCTCGACCTCACCGCCTTTCTCGCCGCGCACAAGGCTTCAGGCGGCATCGCCAGCATGGCGGTGAAGGAAGTCGACGACCCGTCACTGTACGGCGTCGTCGTGCACGACGGCTCCATGCGCGTGACCGGCTTCCAGGAGAAACCGTCGCGCGCCGAGGCGCTCTCGACGCTCTGCAACTGCGGCATCTACGCCCTCGAGCCGGAGATCTTCGACTACGTTGCGCCCGGCTCCTTCGTGGACTGGGCCAAGGACGTCTTCCCGGCTCTGCTCGCCGATGGACGCCCGTTCCACTGCTGGGAGCTGGAGACCTACTGGAACGACGTCGGCAACATCGAGCAGTACCGCCTCAGCAATTTCGACGCCTTGCTCGGCCGGGTGCACCTCGACGTGCCCGGCCGGGAGATCGCCCCGCGCGTGTGGGTCGGGCAGGGCACCGAGATCGAGGCCGGCGTGCGGATGGAGGCGCCGATCCTCCTCGGCGCCGGCTGCCTGGTCGAGTCCGGCGCCGAGCTCATCGGTCCGCTCATCATCGGCGACGGCTGCGTCGTCGAGCGCGGCGCGGTGCTCGAGGGCGTCATCCACTGGGACGGCGCCAAGGCCGGCCGCGGCGCTCGCCTCGCCGGCAGCATCCTCGGCCGCAACGTCGTCGTGCATCACGAGGCGGTGGTGCGCGAGGACGCGGTAGTCGGCGACCGGTCCGACATCGCCGCGCACGCGCAAGTCGACGCCGGGGCGAGGCTCGAGCCGCGCACGCGCATGGAGCCCGGCGGCCTCGGCGACGGACCCGACGGGGAGTGATGCCGGTGCCGCGAGTGGACGCCAAGGGCGCCCTCGACGGCCTGCTCGATCTCGTGTTCCCCAGGCGCTGCGTGGTGTGCCGCTCCGCCGGGAGCTGGCTGTGCGAGGCGTGCGCCGCCGACCTTCATCCTCTTCCCGACGACCGTTGCCGCCGTTGCGGTGCGCCGCTCCGGCGCGCCGGCCGGCCGGCGCGCGCTGCGCGTGCCGAAGCCCAGGGCGGGGGCATGCCTGTCTGCCGGGAGTGTGCCGGCCGTGGCCTCGCCTTCACCGCCGCGTCGGCGGCCTTCTGCTACGACGGGCCGGCTCGCGCCCTCGTTACGGCCTGCAAGTTCCGGGCGCTGCGCTCGCTGACGGACGACATGGCCGGCCGCGCCGCGCCGGCGTTCGCTGCCACCGCGGCCCGGGCCGGCGCGACAGCCGTCGCCGGCGCGGATGGGCCGGCCGCCCGAACGCACGAGGACGTCGTGGTGACGTCGGTCCCCGCCCACCGCGTGCACAAACTCGATCGTGGCTTCGACCTCGCCGAATCCTTCGCCCGCCGGCTTGCAGGGGATGCCGGGCTCGCCTATGCTCCGCTGCTCCGCCGCGTGCGGCACGGCGCCCGCCAGAGCGGGCTGGACCGGGCGTCGCGCGCCGCCAATGTCCATGGCGCGTTCGCGTTGCAGGAGAACGGCTTCGGGGTAGATAAGAGACTCAAGCGAGTGATCATTGTCGACGACGTCTACACCACAGGTGAAACGTTGAACCAGTGCGCTGAAGCGCTCGCTCATGCAAACCTCGACCCCCACGCTTTCACCTTCGCACGTACTGTTCGTGCAGCGCATGCCCACGCATCGCGAGACCATGCCGTCCCGAAGGAGCGATGTCGATGAAAACGCAGATCAAGGGCCGCAACGTCACCGTCACGCCCGCACTGCAGGACTACGCAGGCGAGAAGATCGAGCACGTGCACAAACTCCTGCAGCAGCGCAAGATCGACGAGGTGACCAGGGTAGAGCTCGAGCTCAAGGTCGAGAAGAACCCGAGCATCGCCGAGCCATGCGTCGCGGAGGCGACGGTGTTCACCCGCGGTCCCGTGATCAGAGCACGCGACGCGTCGACCGACATGTATGCCGCCATCGATCTGGTGACCGACAAGCTGGTGCGCCGCGTCAAGAAGTATCACGACAAGATCCACGGCAAAACGAGGCACGGCCACGACAAGCCGGTCATCGACGCCACGCCGGCCCCCGAGCTTGCCCCGGTCGTGGCCGCGGAGGTTCTCGCCGACGAGATCGCCGGGGAGAGCCTGTACACCGGAGACAACGGCCGCATCGTCAAGACGAAGCAGTTCGCGCTCAAGCCGATGACGGTGCACGAGGCTACGCTCCAGATGGAGCTCGTCGGCCACGATTTCTTCGTCTTCACGAACGCTGAATCCAACCGCACGAACGTCGTCTATCGCCGCAACGACGGCCACTACGGCCTGATCGAGCCGGTAGAGAACTGAGCTGTACGGCCCGCGTCGGGCCACGCGCGCGGTGACGCCCAACGGGCGCCGGGCGCGTGCGGTACGACGCGGGCCGCAGGCTGTGCGACAATGGGCCTAGACGCTATCCACGAGACCCCGGGAGTCGTACCCCTGTGATCAAGATCGTCGACAAGCTGATGCACGTCGGTGAAGGCCGACGCCTCAAGACGCTCCAGGACCAGGCCGCACGGGTGAGCGAGCTCGAGCCCGGGATCGCCGCCCTCAGCGACGACCAGCTGCGCGCCAAGACCGCCGAGTTTCGCCAGCGCCACGAGAACGGCGAGCTGCTCGACGATCTGTTGTTCGAGGTCTTCGCGGTGGCCCGCGAGGCGGCGACGCGCGCGCTCGGCATGCGGCCCTTCGACGTCCAGGTGCTCGGCGGCATCGTGCTCCACGACGGCGACATCGCCGAGATGAAGACCGGCGAGGGCAAGACCCTCGTCGCCACCATGCCGATGTATCTCAACGGCATCTCCGGCCACGGGGCCCACCTGGTCACCGTCAACGACTATCTCGCCAAACGTGACGCCGAGTGGATGGGCCAGGTCTACCGTTTCCTCGGCCTCGAGGTCGGCGTGATCCAGGCCAACATGACGCCGGAGGAGCGTCGCGCCCAGTACAACGCCGACGTCACCTACGGCACCAACTCCGAGTTCGGCTTCGACTACCTGCGCGACAACATGACCATGCGCCGCGAGCACATGGTCCAGCGCGGACATCACTACTGCATCGTGGACGAGGTCGACTCGATCCTCATCGACGAGGCGCGCACGCCGCTCATCATCAGCGGCGCGCCCGAGACCGCCGCGGATACGTACCGTCAGTTCGCGCGCGTCGTCCCGCGGCTCATCCCCGTCGAGGACTACGAGGTGGACGAGAAGCAGCGCACCGTCGCCGTCACGGAGAGCGGCGTCGCCAAGGTCGAGCGCGCCCTCGATATCGACAACCTCTACAAAGACTCGAACGGCGGGCTCGTCAATCACTTCATCCAGGCACTGCGTGCGGAGGCGCTGTACTCCAAGGACGTAGAGTACGTGGTCCAGGGCGGTGAGGTGCTCATCGTCGACGAGTTCACGGGCCGCATCCTCGACGGCAGGCGGTACTCCGAGGGCTTGCACCAGGCGATCGAGGCCAAGGAGAAGGTGCCGATCCGCGAGGAGAACCAGACGCTCGCGACCATCACCCTGCAGAACTACTTCCGCATGTACGAGGTCCTGGCCGGCATGACCGGTACCGCCAAGACCGAGGAGGACGAGTTCCGCCAGATCTACGGGCTCGAGGTGGTGCAGGTCCCCACCAACTCGCCGATGATCCGGCTGGACGAGAACGACTTCATCTTCACGACCGCGAAGGAGAAACACGCCGCGGTCGCGGGGGACCTGGTGGAGCGGTACGAGAAAGGTCAGCCCGTGCTGGTCGGCACCGTGTCGGTCGAGATCAGCGAGATGCTCTCCCGCCTGCTCGACCGCCACGGCATCCCGCACAACGTCCTCAACGCGAAGCAGCACGAGCGCGAGGCCCACATCATCGAGAACGCCGGTCAGCAGGGCGCGGTCACGATCGCGACCAACATGGCCGGCCGCGGCGTGGACATCAAACTCGGCGAAGGCGTGATCGAACTCGGCGGCCTGTACGTGCTGGGCACCGAGCGCCACGAGAGCCGGCGCATCGACAACCAGCTCCGCGGCCGCTCGGGACGCCAGGGCGACCCCGGCGAGAGCCGCTTCTACCTCTCCGCCGAGGACGAGCTGATCCGCCTCTTCGCTGGCGACCGTATGTACCGCATCCTCAGCCGTCTCGGTCCTCAGGAGGGCCAGCCGATCGAGGCCAAGATGCTGAGCAACGTGGTCGAGAAGGCGCAGGTCAAGGTCGAGGAGCTCAACTTCATGCGCCGCAAGAACGTCCTCAAGTACGACGAGGTCATGAACGAGCAGCGCCGGGTCATCTACGACCAGCGCCAGCGCATCCTCATGGGTGAGGACTTCGGCGAGCAGGTCCGCGAGATGGTGGCGGAGCTCGTCGAGGGTACGGTCCGCGGCAGCCTCGAGGGCGTGCAGTACTCCGAGGACTGGGACCTCGATTCGCTGTTCATCGGGCTCAAGCAGGTCTACTCGCCCACGCTCAAGATGGACGACGTCGACATCGAGGACGCGACCGTGGACGAGATCGTCGAGCTGGCCGTCGACGACGCGCTCGAGCAGTACGACGAGCGCGAGCGCGTGATCGGCGAGCAGCAGATGCGCACCGTCGAGCGTGCCGTCATGCTGCAGGTCATCGACGGCCGCTGGAAAGAGCACCTGCTCGACATGGACTACCTGCAGGAGGGCATCCACTTGCGCGCGCTCGGCCAGCGCGACCCGCTGGTCGAGTACAAGGGCGAGGGCTTCGACCTCTTCAACGACATGCTCGAGGGCGTCAAGATGAGCACGGTCACGACGCTCATGAAGAACAGGCCCGAGGACCTCGCGATGTTCACCGCCATCACCCTCGACGAGCCGGTTGAGGCGCTCAACTACACGAGCGGGGACGACCTGATCAACCAGACGTCCTTCACCGGCGCGGCGATGGCCGCCGGCGAGTACGGTCAGGCGGGGGGCGACGATTTCGCAGACGAGCCGCCGCCCAGCGTGGCGGCCGGCGGCAAAGGCGCGACGACGAGCACCGCCCCCGTTCAGGTACAGCAGCGCATCGTCTACGACAAGGTCGGGCGCAACGAGCCGTGCCCGTGCGGGAGCGGGAAGAAGTACAAGAAGTGCCACGGGGCATAGCCGAGCCGTTGGCTCGGCTGTCCGGCCCCATGTGATACCGCAGGCTGCGCCCGCTCATCCCACGGCACCTGAGCAGCCCTACCGCTCCTTCGCGGCGCGGCGGAGCAGCTAGCGCCTGATCGTCCTCGTCGCGAGTAGCTCGCCGCACTCGTCGGCGGCGAGGGGCATGCTGTAGAGGAAGCCTTGGATCGCGTCGCAGCCTTCGCCCCGGAGGGCGTCGCGCTCGCCCAGTGATTCGACGCCTTCCGCCACGACCGTGAGGCCCAGGCGGTGCCCCAGGGCGATCACCGCGGCGGCCACAGCTGCGTGCTCCGGTACCGACTTGAGGTCGCGCACGAACGAGCGATCGATCTTCACCGTCGAGATCGCCAGGCGCACGAGGTGGCTGAGCGACGAATAGCCGGTCCCGAAGTCGTCGATGGCGACGCGGACCCTCATAGCGCGCAGGGCGCCGAGCACCTGGGCGGTGTGGTGTGCGTCCCGCATCGCCGCGGTCTCCGTGATCTCCAGTTCGAGCGCATGCGGATCGAAGCCGGTGGCGCGCAGGACACGCCGCACCGTGTCCACCAGCCGCTCGTCGTGCAGCTCGCGGGCGCTGATGTTGACGCTCATGAGAAGCGGGCGCCCGAGCTTCCGCTGCCAGGCGCGCCCCTGCCGGCACGCCTGTTCGAGCACACGGGCGCCGATCGCGATCAGGAGCCCGCTGTCCTCGGCGGCGGGGATGAAGTCGAGGGGCTCCACGACGCCACGCTCGGGATGCCGCCAGCGGAGCAGCGCCTCCACGGCGACGATCTCCTCGGTGGCGACGGACACGACCGGCTGGTACTCCAGGAAGAACTGGTCGTCTTCGAACGCCCGGCGGAGCTCGGCGTCGAGAGCCTGCCGGTGGGTGCGCTCGGCGTTCATGCTCGGGTGGAAGAACCGCCAGCGGTCGCCACCTTCGTCCGAGGCCAGACGCATCGCCCCGAGGGCGTTGCCGAGAAGCTCCCCAGCGGTCACCCCGTCGCTGGGATAGACGGCGACCCCCATGCTCATGGTCAGGAGGAGCTCGCGTGGACCGACCGCGAGGGGCTCGCCGGCGGCCCCGAGGATGCTGCTCACTGCCGCCGCCGCCTCGCCCGGCCCCGCCGCCCCGGGCAGAAGGGCCGCAAACCCGCCATTGCCGAGGTACGCGATCGTGTCCTCTGCCCGCCCGGCGTGCCTGAGCCGCCGGCCGATCTGTTCGAGGAGCGCGCCGACGCCGTCGTCCCCGAGCGAGGAGACGACCGTGTCGAAGCGGTCGATGTGGAACACGGCGACGCAGAAAGCCAGGCGCTTGCGCTGCGCGTGCTTGAGCGCCTGGTTCGTGCGTTCCTCGAAGAGCGTTCCGGCAGCGAGGCCGGTCACGGGGTCGCGGAGCTCCACGCCGCGTGACTCCTCACCGCTCTTGTCCTCGCGCTTCTCGCTCATGAGCTCCCCGGATCCGGTATCTCGATCACTCTGCCCGCGTCGGCGGTCGCGCAGGCACTTCTCGCTCACCACGCCCATCGGCCCAGCGACCGCCAGGCTGAAGCAGTCCGCGTATTCTTGTACACTACCTCGGTCATGAGTCCCAACGCCTCAGAAACACTCGTCCACTTGGACGCGCTCCGCGAGCGGTTGAAGGAAGCCTTCGGGCGCCTTGGCTGGCTGCGGAGCTATCTTTGACCCCCCCAGGCTGACAGAGCAGATCGGGGCGCTCGAGGAGCGCATGCGCGCCCCGGACTTCTGGGACGATCAGGAGAAGGCGTCCAGCGTCTCCGCCGAGTACAGCCGCGTCAAGCGCCGGCTTCAGGACTTCGAAGAGGTCGAGGCCCGCTTCGCCGATCTCGAGTCCACCGAAGAACTGCTTCGTGAGGAGCTGAGCGGCGACGCCGTCGACGACGAGCTCCTGCAGGAGCTCGTGACCGGCGTCGACTCCCTCGAGGCCGACCTCCAGCGCGGCGAGGAACTCCGCTTCTTCAGCGGCAAGTACGACGAGGGCGGCGCCATCCTCACCATCCATCCGGGGGCCGGCGGCACGGAGTCCCAGGACTGGGCCGAGATGCTGCTGCGCATGTACCTGCGCTGGTTCGAGCGACGCGGGTTCAAGGTCGAGGTCAACGACTCGCAGGAGGGTGACGAGGCCGGCCTCAAGAGCGCCACCCTCACTGTGGAGGGCGAGAATGTCTACGGACTGCTGCAGGCGGAGCGGGGCGTCCATCGCCTCGTCCGCATGAGCCCCTTCGACTCGGCCAACCGCCGCCACACGAGTTTCGTCTCCGTCGACGCCTCGCCCCTGGTGAGCGACGATGTCGACGTCGAGATCGACGAGGACGAGCTGCGCATCGACACGTACCGTTCGAGCGGCGCCGGGGGGCAGCACGTCAACAAGACAAGCTCCGCGATCCGCATCACGCATCTGCCCACCAACATCGTGGTCCAGTGCCAGAACGAACGCTCGCAGCTGCAGAACAAGACCGTCGCCATGCACATGCTCAAGTCGAAGCTGGTCGAGCTCGAAGAACGCAAGCGCGCCGAGGAACTCGCCCGGGAGCGTGGGGAAGTGCTCAACGTCGACTTCGGCAGCCAGATCCGCAGCTACGTCCTGCACCCGTACCAGATGGTCAAGGATCTCCGAACCGGCTACGAGGTGGGGAACGCCCAGAGCGTGCTCGACGGCGACCTGGACGGGTTCGTGCACGAGTACCTGGTCTGGCGCGCGGGCGGGAGCGAGAAGCGCAAGTAGGCGCGCGTGGGGCCGTGGGCGCGACCGGACGGCCCCAGGCCTCCTCTGCCCTCTGGTACCCTTCGGGCGTGCACGCGACCACCGACATTCCTCCTACTCTCCACGGGCGGCTCGTCATGCTCCGCCCGGCGGTAGACGCGGATCTGCCGACGCTGCTCGCGATCCTGGAAGAGCCGGAGGTCGCGCGCTGGTGGCGGCGTTCGGAGTGGGAGCGCATCGACGAGAAGGACGCGGTGACGCTGGTGATCGTGCCGGCGAGCGCGGGCTCGGGTGATCGCGGCGCCGTGGCCGGCTGTATCCAGTACACGGAGGAGACCGACCGCGACTACTTCTCCGCTGCCGTCGACATCTTCGTCGGGACGGCGGCGCAGGGCCGCGGCGTCGGCCCGGACGCCATGCGTACGCTGCTCGCGTGGCTCATCGATGTGCGTGGGCACCACCGTCTGACGGTCGACCCCGCGGCGGCCAACGCCCGGGCCGTGCACGTCTACGCGCAGCTCGGCTTCCGGCGCGTGGGCGTGTTGCGCGAGTACGAGCGCGTCGAGGACGGCGTCTGGCGCGACGCGCTTCTCATGGAGTTGCTGGCCGCGGACTTCAGGCGCGACTGAGGTGCGACGGGGCGGGCTCCCGGAGCCGTCCCGCCGGGGTACCGCTGCTCGATGGAGCCCGGTGCGTCCCTCTTGTTGTGCCAGATGTGATGGTCTCGGACGGTGTTCACCTGGCAGTCCTTGCCGCCGAGGGGGCTTCGACGGCCGCGGAGGCCATCACCGGGCGGACCGGCTGGTCACACCCTGCGGTAGCATGGTGCGGTGAGCGCGCCGTACCCCAAGATCGAATTGCACGTGCACCTCGAGGCGACCGTGCGTGCCGAGCGGCTCCTCGAGCTGGGCCGACGCAACGATGTGAAGTTGCCGGCGCGCTCCGTGAGGGGCCTGCGACGCTTCTGCCGCTTCCGCAGCTTTGACGACTTCCTCCGCGTCTGGATCAAGACGACGCGCGTGCTCCAGCACGGCCGCGACTTCCACGAGGTCGCCGTGGACTATGCCGCCGACCTGGCCGCTCAGGGGTGTTTCTACGCCGAGCCCCTGTTCTCGCCCTCCGAGCCCGTGGCACGCGGTACGCCCTGGCAGGAGGTCTTCGAGGGCTACTGCGACGGCGCCGACGAGGCGCGCGAACGGCACGGCGTGGAGCTCCGCTTCACGCCGGACATCACGCGCGACTTCCCGCCCGAGATCGGCGAGCGCCTCGCCGAGTGGGCGGTGCGCCTTCGCGAGCGCGGTGTCGCCGGCATCAGCCTGGGGGGGAGCGAGGCCAGGTTCCCGCCCGCCCCCTTCGCTCGGGCCTTCGCCGTCGCCCGCGAGGGCGGGCTCAAGGCCGCACCGCACGCCGGTGAGACCGCAGGTCCCGCCTCCATCCGCAGCGCCCTGGACGACCTGCACGCCGACCGCCTGCGACACGGCGTGCGCGCTGTGGAGGATCCCGCGCTGCTCGCGGAGCTCGCCGGAGGCGGCATCGTCTGTGACGTGACCCCGGTGAGCAACCTCCGCACCGGGGTCGTCGAGTCGCTGGACGGGCACCCGCTGCCGGCGATGCTCGCCGCCGGGGTCAAGTGCTCGATCGGCAGCGACGACCCCGCGCTGATGGACACGTCGCTCTCGGCGGACTGCGCCGCGGCCGTCCGTCTCGGACACACGCCGAGGGGCATGTACGAGCACGCCGTAGCGGGCGCGTTCTGCGATGAAGAGACGCGCGCCGGCCTGAAGACCGTCGGGGACGCCTTCGACTGGGGAGCGGGCACGGCCTCCTAGCGGCCTCAGGCCTTGAAAGGCGCGACGCCCTCCGCCCGAAACGCTCAAGTCCGATGGCCTGGTGCCGACAGGGACAGCAAAGGGCCTGATGACCTTGTCGCCCCCGCCGACGGAGGAGGCCGGTGTGAATTCCGTGCGCATCAATCGCGCGGTTGCCGCCGTTGCGCTGTTGTACGGCGTCCTCGCGCTGCTTCTGCCTCAGTCCGCGATCGAGATCCTGGGCGTACCGCTCGTGGTCGCGGGGGCCTGCCTCGGCGGCTTTCGCGGCGGCCTGCTGACGGCTCTGTGGACCATCCTCGTGACCACAGTCTCCTTCTTCGTGTTGCACGACGTGCAGACCGACCACTACGCGGTCAGCGTCGCCGCCTACGCCTCGGTCGGCATAGGCCTGGGGTGGGCCGTTGAGCGCGTCGTCACTCAGAGACGTCATCTGCAGGACGCTGTCGTCGAGCTGCAGGCGATGCAGCGCCAGCTGTGGGCCAGTCAGAAGCGCTACCGCCTTCTCTTCGAGGCCAGCAACGACGCCGTCTACCTGCACGGCCTTGATGCGCACGGCGAGCCCTCGCGCTTCGTGGCGGTCAATGACGCGACCTGCAGGCTCCTCGGCTACACCCGGGAAGAGCTCCTGGGGCTGACCCCGCGGGCCGTCGACGCGCCTGCCACCCCCGGTCAGCTGCGGCGCGTGATGGAGCGGCTCCTGCATGAGGACAGCATCGTGTACGAGAGCGCGCGCAAGATGCGCGACGGCCACCAGGTCCCGGTGGAGATCAGCTCGAGCCTGACCGACGTGGACGGCGAGCCTATGGTCCTCTCCATCTCGCGCGATATCGCCGTGCGCAAGAAGACCGAGCACCGGCTGGAGCAGCTCTCCCTGCACGACGAGCTCACTGGTCTCAAGAACCGGCGCGGCTTCTACGTGCTGCTTCCCGAGCAGGCCAAGCGCGCGAAGCGCTCGGGGGCAAGGGTAGTCGTCCTGTACGCGGACATCGACGGCTTCAAAGCCATCAACGACCGGCTCGGGCACAAGCGTGGGGACGACGTCCTGAGGGCGGTCGCCGAGGCGCTGCAGGCCGCCTTCCGGGAGACAGACCTCATCGCGCGACTCGGCGGAGACGAGTTCTGCGTGGTCGCAGAGTCGCCCTCCGATCCGTCCATCCTGGTGCAACGGCTGGACGAGGCCATCAAGACGGCCGGTGAGGAGCTGGGGCTCCCCGTCATGCTCAGCTACGGCACGGTGATCGCCGACTGGCGGAGCCTGGGTGACCCGGACGAGCTGCTCACCCGTGCAGACATGCTGATGTACGAGTCCAAGCGTGTCCGGAAGGCCGACCGTCGCGTGGAGCCGCCTGGGCAGATGGCCAGTGGGGCATAGGCGCGAAGTCGGCGAACGTGCCCGGTGACCTCGGCGCCGCGTGTGGGCGTCCGGGCTTGAGGGAAGAATGCAGACCTGATAAGGTTTGATTCAGACGACGGGAGCCGGTTTCTCCCCAGGCGCATCGCGCCGGGCCTTCCTCCCGCAGCAGACCCCCAGACATTGTGACGACCGGGCAGTGTTCTGAAAGGAAAGGAACACCAGTCCGTAGCCAGTCTGGTCGCCCGGAGGGCGGCCCCCCACAAGACGAACTCCCGCGCACCCCGTTGATACCCGGCGAGCAGTCACGCACGCCCGCGGATCACGGAGATACGTCGCGTACGGAGCCGTCGAGGAAGAGAGAATCTGTGACCCCCACCACCACCGACACGACCATCGCCGGTACCGGCCGGGCCGCTTCTGAGTCCGCCGAGGACGGGCAGAAGCGCCGCCGCCGTGGCGGCCGCCGCCGCCGCGGAAGCGGCGCGGCTCCGGACGGCGCGACGCAGTCGGGCTCCCCGCAAGGGCAGTCCGGCGCGACGCAGACAGCGCCGGCCGAGGTCGTCTCCAGCGCAGGCACCAGCACCGCGAAGTCCGGCGGCGAGCGTCGCGAGAGCGGCAACCGGCGCGACGACCGCGGGCAGCGCGGAGGCCGCGACCACGACGGCAAGGGACGCGGCGACCGCGGCCGCGACCGGGGACGCCACGGCGACCGCGGCGGCCAGGGCGTCGACGAGAGCTACACGGAGCGCAAGCACGCCGAGCGCCCCGCCGGCCCCGCTCCGGAGGTCGATATCCCGGCCTTCGCCGCTCTCGGCCTCAAAGGCGAGCTGCTCGCCGGCGTGGCCGCGATGGGCTACACGGAGCCCACGCCGATCCAGGAACAAGCCATCCCGCGCGTCCTCGACGGGCGCGACGTGGTGGGCTGTGCGCAGACCGGTACCGGCAAGACGGCCGCTTTCGTCCTGCCCATTCTCCAGCGCATGACACGCCCGACCGTAGCCGACGGCCGCATCGCCCACCCCTCCGCCCTCGTCGTGACCCCGACCCGCGAACTCTGCGGGCAGATCGAGGAGGTCGGCGAGACGCTCAGCACCTACAGCGGGCGCAGCGTCGTGGCCGTCTTCGGCGGGGTGCCCTACGACCCGCAGGCCAAGCGCATCCGCAAGGGCGTCGACCTGCTGGTCGCCACGCCGGGCCGCCTGCTCGACATGCTGCGCCAGGGCGACATCCTCCTGGACAACGTCGACACCCTGGTGCTCGACGAGGCCGATCGCATGCTCGACATGGGCTTCTGGCCCGACGTGAAGCGCATCATCGACGCGATCCCGGCCAAGCGCCAGAACCTGTTCTTCAGCGCCACGATGACCAAGACCGTGCTCAGCATCATCCAGGACACACTGCACGACCCCGTCTTCATCGAGCTCGGCGGCAGCGCCCAGCCGGTCGACAACGTCGAGCAGAGGGTCCTGCCGGTCAACCACGAGCAGAAGGTCGACCTGCTGGTCGAGTACTTCCGCCACCACGACCCCGACCGCACCCTGGTCTTCACGCGCACGCGGCGCCGGGCCGAACGGCTGGCGCGCACGCTCAACAAGGCCGGCATCACCTGCGAGGCGATCCACGGCGACCGCTCGCAGGGCCAGCGCCAGCAGGCGCTCGACGGCTTCAAGAGAGGCAAGATCGCCGTCCTCGTCGCCACCGACGTGGTCGCGCGCGGCATCGACGTCGACAACATCACGCATGTGATCAACTTTGACATCCCGACGAACCCCGAGGACTACGTGCACCGTATCGGGCGCACCGCCCGCGCCGGCGCCAGCGGCATCGCCGTGAGCCTGCTCACCGCCGAGGACGTGCACGACCTGGTCGCCATCGAGCGGCTCATCGGGGCCACCATCGAGCGTCACGACCTGCCGAGCTTCGACTACGAGAAGCGCGTCATCCTCGAGAGCAGCCAGGTGCAGCCGCGCCCGGGCAAGCTCCTCTGGAACGGCGGCGCCCGTCGCTCCTGGAACAAGACCGGCGTCAAGCGCCGCGTCCCGGGCAAGCGGTCGCGCTGACGCGCGCAGGACGCTGACCCGCGCAGGACGCGCGGACGGATGAGATGATCCGGTAGCGACGCCGGGCCGGCTCCTTGGAGCCGGCCCGGCGTCGCTCTTTGGCTGCCCTTCTCCGGCTGGCGGCTGGCCAGGGCTCCGGCTGACACCGCGCCGCGAGCTTGCTATACTCCCGTTCCTGCGTGGGCGACTAGCTCAGTTGGGAGAGCGCCTGCTCGACAAGCAGGAGGTCGTTGGTTCAATTCCAACGTCGCCCACCACCCCAATACCCCCTGCACGCGGCACTATCGACTGGTCCGCTGTACTCCGTTTGTACTCCCACGTCTCAGCCCTCGCCGTCAACGAGTGCCGCGAGACGCGCCGCCGCTTCCTCATGGAGCGAAGGCGTCGTGTGTGAGTAGGTGTCGAGAGTCTGTGAGATCGTCGCGTGACCCAGCCGCTCCTGGACGACCTTGGGATGCATCCCGCCGGCGAGCGCCAGTGTCGCCGACGTATGCCGTAGGTCGTGCAGGCGGATGCGCGGCACCCCCGCTCTTGCCACGCCCGCATAGAACAGCTTGGTGACGGAGCCGGGGTGAAGTGGCCGCCCGTCACCCTTCCCGGCGCGGGAATAGGGCTCTAGGCTGCCCCTGCGCGGCGTCGCGCTAGGCTGTCTCCTCGGTGATCTGGGCGGCGCCGCTTCCGCGTCTCCGCAGCCGCCCGCACCGCAAGACCGCCGTTGAGGCGGTCGTAGACTTTGAGGACACCACCGGTCACCCACACGGGGACGCGGGCAGGGGGTGTCGCGGTCCCCACCTAGGGAAGGGGGAGCCATGCGTCACCCGTTCTACAAAGGCGTCCTGCTCGGCTCGGTCGTCGCGGTCGTCGTGCTCATGGCGGCCACGGCGCTCGCCGGCACCGGCATCGGCGCCGTCTTCAACCTCGGCAAGGTCAACACGGTCAACCGCACCAGCTCGCTCAGCGGCGCGACCAAGGGCAAGCTGCTGCAGGTGACCAACAAGGGCTCGGGCGCCGCCCTCGGCCTCAAGGTCAAGGCGGGCAGGCCGCCGCTCGCGGTCAACTCGACCGCCCGCGTGAAGCGGCTCAACGCCGACCTCATCGACGGCCTGCACGCGGGCGAGCTGCGCAAGGTGTACACCGCCCGCCGCGACCTCACCCTCGGCAGCCCCTATGAGGAGCTGCTGACGCTGCCGGGACTGGTGCGCATCTCGGCGCTGAACAACTCGAACCTCAACGTCCTGTTTGAGACCACGTCGCAAGAGACCGTGAACCTGGCTACGCCAGGTCACGACCCGTACGCCGTGAGACCCATCGACCTGGGGCTGATCACCGGTGACAAGTTGGACGCCACCAACCACTATCAGTACGAAGCGCGCTGGCGGATCTGGAGTTCGAAGAAGTCGGCCATCGTCGAGGTGGTCGCGTTCCGCGTCCCCGTCCCCGGCTCGGGGGTGTTCACCGTCTTCATCGAGGCGACCGTGCAGTAACGAGTCTCGCCGCTGATCGCTGCGACACCGTGAAGTCACGAGGCACCCCGTCGTCCGTCTCGGCACGCAGGGCGGCGGGGCCCCGTTCGCGTAGAAGGCGTCGGGTTGGCGAGACCAAGCGCCGAGTCCCGCTGCACGCGGCGTACCGGTCGACGTGGGGCGAGAACAGGAACGCGGGCAAAGACAAGCAGAGCACCGCGCCCTTGGCCGGGTATCCCGATCTCAAAGACCCCGGGTGTTTCTCG
>DASRZL010000071.1:0-11367 GCA_035686425.1 Thermoleophilia bacterium | reverse complement strand
GCGATGCCCCCGCCGCCGGGAGGCCTCAGGCCGTACTCGAGGAAGTTCCAGCCCAGGGCCAGGAAGAGGCCGGCCCAGACGGGCGCCAGCAGATTGAACCCCCGGGCGCGCCACGCGGCGCCGACGTTGAGGATGCCGAAGGCGAACCCAGCGAGGATCGAGACGGGGATGAGCCAGACCCAATCCGGCGCCGGATGCTCGATCTCGTAGGGGCCTCCCGCAGCGACGAAGCCGCCCAGGTCGAGGACGCCGCGCATGCCGTGGAACAGCATGGTGAGGCAGAAGGCGAGGGCGAAGGCCGAGACGGCGACCAGCACGAGCGCCGCCGGCCGCGCCGCTGCCGCCGATCCAGGCGATCGCGTGGTCTGCCCCATGTCCACTCCGCACCCCCCGGTGCCGCCGCGACGCGTCCTTCGCCTCCGCGGCGAGTCTACAACGGCGCCCTCTGTGCGCAAGGCAAGGGAGACGGCGGGCAGAGGGAACGCCGACGGCGATGTCGCGCGATCACGATGTCCTGCGGCTCTTCTTGCTGCAGGCGTCCGCTTCCCACAAGGACTGACACGAGCCCGCAGGCCGACGAAAGCGGCGAGGTCCTCGGGTCGCTCAGCCGATGACGTAGGGCAGCTCGGACGTCGCCGTCGGGTAGGCCCATGTCATGGCCGTGAGGTCCTGGGTCGTGAGACCGTGCCGGATCGCGAGGGCGACGACATTGATGACTTCGTCGGCGTTCACGCCCAGAAGGTGTCCCCCGAGCAGCCGGCCGGTCGCCGCATCGCTGACAAGAGCCATGCCGGCATGCGTCTGCCCGAGGCGCCTCTGGGAGAACCACTCGCTCGAGTCGACGCGCGAGACCTTCAGGGCGTCGCCTTGCCCGGCTGCCTCGTCGGTGCTCATGCCGACGGCGGCCAGCGGCGGGTCGCTGAAGACGACGCTGGGCGTCACGGCGCCGTCGTAGACGGCCTCCTCGCCGAGGATGCCGGCCGCGACGACCTTGCCTTGCTTCGAGGCGACAGGAGTGAGGGGCATGCCGATGTCGGCGGCGTCTCCGGCCGCCCACACGTGCGCGTCGCTCACGCTGCGCAGGTGCTCGTCGACGCGCACGCCGCGCGGTCCCCAGTCGACGCCGGCGTCGTCCAGGCCGAGGTCGCCGATGGCGGCGACGCGCCCGGCGCCGTGGACGACGAGGTCCGCGGCGTAGTCACCGGCGCCGGTGTCCACGACGAGCTCGTCGACGCGCCGGTGCACGCCGGCCACCGGCGCATCCGTGACGACCTCGATGCCGAGGTGGCGATAGCGCTCCGCCACTTTGGCGGCGAGCTCCGCGTCAAAGCCTTTGAGCACCTGCGCGCTGCGGTGGAGGATGGTCACCGCGGCGCCCGCCATCCGCGCCAGCCAGGCGAACTCGAAGGAGATGTAGCCGCCGCCGATGAAGGCGACCCGCGGCGGCAGCGCGTCGAGTTCCATAAACGCGTCACTGGTGGTCACGTGCTCCTCGCCCGGGATGCCAAGCGGCATCGGACGGCCGCCGGCGGCGACGACGACGTCGGTAGCGTCGAACGTGCGGCCGTCGACCTCTACCGTCCCGGCGCCGAGCAGACGTGCACTGCCGTGCATGGTCTCGGCGCCGGTCGAGCGCATCCACTCCTCGATGCGCACGGGTACCGGCTGCGTGAAGCCGCGCTTGCGCGCGACCAGGGCCGGCCAGTCGATCGCCGGCCCGCCCGCGAGCCCGCGCCCGTCCAGCATGCGCGCCCGGCCGACCGCCTCAGCAGCCGCGAGCAGGACCTTCTTCGCGTCGCAGCCGCGGAGGGCGCAGGTACCGCCGTACGGGAGGCGGTCGACGACCGCCACCCGCAGGCCCGCTTGCGCGCAGCGCGGCGCCACGTTCTGCGCGGCCGCGCCGCTGCCGATCACGGCGACGTCGAACTCGGGCATCACAGCCTCCTCGATTGACTGAGGCAGTTATGCCCGGGGAGGACCGCGGTCGACTCCGGCGTCCGTTCGCCGGACCCCCGCCGCACCCGCGCGCGACCGGTCGAGCAATCAGGATTATTCATGAGTGACTGCTCATCACTCATGATCGCTCATGCGGATATTCCTCTTCAGACTCTTGACAGCGCGCTGGATGGCTCTATCATCCGATCATGTTTGAACGGTAATGATTGGTGATGATTGATGGTCCGCAGGCGCAAAGCTGCCAAGGGGGATGCGGTTTCGACACCAGCGACACGTGAGATGCTGCCCGCAGAGCGGCGGGCGCGCATCGTCGCCGCGCTCGAAGATCAGCGCGCCGTTCGCGTCCCGGCGCTGAGCGCAACCCTCGGTGTCTCCGAGATCACCATCCGCCGCGACTTGCTGCTGCTCGAGCAGGAGGGCGTGCTCAAGCGCACGTACGGCGGCGCCGTCATCCGCAAGCAGACGCCGGCGGAGCAGCACTGGGAGGACACCGCCGGCGTCCAGCGGCCGCAGAAGGCCGACATCGCCAAGGCCGCGGCGGAGATGATCGAGATGGGCGACACCGTCTTCCTCGGTTCGGGCTCGACGGCGGCGACCATCGTCCGCCACCTCCCGTTGGACATCGAGGTGCGGATCGTCACGCACAACCTCGCGGCGGCGCTCGAGGCGCGTGGTCCGCACCTCGAGTTCGTCTTTCTCGGAGGCCTCTACCGTCCCCAGATCGGGGCGGTGGAGGGCTCCTGGTCGATCGACATGCTCGCTCAGTTCAACGCCGACAAGACGTTTCTCGGCGCCGACTGCCTGGATGTGGGCGCCGGCCTCACCAGCTCTGGGCTGGCCATCGCCGATCTGGAGCTGGCCATGATCCGCCGCACCCACGGGGAGGTCGTCGTGCTCGCCGACAGCAGCAAGATAGGCCTGGTCGGGGCGGTCGTCATCTGCCCGCTCGACCAGATCGACGTCGTCGTGGTCGACAGCACTGTCGACCCCGCGGTCTGCCGGCAGATCGAGCGGGCCGGGCCCCAGTGCGAGGTGGTCTGACGTTCATGTGTCCTGATCCAACGACGAAAGGGTGAACGAGGTGGCATCGGTCGAGCATCTGACCCCCGAGGCGGCGATCGCCCGCATCTCCGACTGGAAGGGCCTCGACGTGTCGTTCGAGGTCCTCGGCGGGGGCATCACCAACCACAACTACGTCGTCAGCGTGAGCGGCCGCGCGGACCTGCCGTGGGGCGGCAAGTACGTCATGCGCATCCCCGGCCAGGGCACGGACACGTTCATCGACCGCGACCGCGAGCATCTCAACCACATCGCCGCGGCCGAGGCGGGCGTCACGCCTCCGATCCTGTACACGCTCGAGCCCGAGATGTGCACCATCGTGCCGTTCCTCGAGGGTGAGACGATGCACCCGGAGACGCTCGCCGGCAGCGAGGAGCTGCTCGGCAAGGTCGTGGACGTCATGCGCACCTACCACGAGAAGGCGACGTTCGCCAACGAGATCGACGTCTTCGCCATGATCCGCGAGTACATGAAGATGGCCCGCGACGTCGAGGCGCCGATGCCTGAGGACATCGACTGGATGCTCGATCTCGGCGACCAGATCGAGCAGGCGATGAAGCGCGACGCGCCGCCCCCGGCGGCGTGTCACAACGACCTGCTCTCCGAGAACTTCATCCTCGACGAGGGCGGCACGATGTGGGTGATCGACTGGGAGTACGGCGGCATGACCGATCCGTACTTCGACCTCGGCGACTTCTGCGTCGAGCACCCCCTGTCTGATGACGAGGAACGCTTCGTCATCACGCGGTACTGCGGCACGATGCAGGAGGAGCGCTACGCGAGGATGATGGTGCACAAGCTCGTCGCCGATCTCTGGTGGAGCCTGTGGGCGATGATCCAGGTGCGCCTCTCCAAGATCGACTTCGATTTCTACGAGTACGGCATGAACCGGGTCGCTCGCTTCCACGCGAACGCCTCCCGGCCTGAGTTCCCGTCGTGGCTCGCAACGGTCTAGACGGAAATGGAGCAGCAGATGAACGATGACATGAGCCGTCCGGCAGGCGAAGTGGGGCCGGACGTCGGCATGGGCAAGGTCGACCCCGAGATGGCCCGCCAGTTCCAGGAAGAGGCCCTGCGCGTCGTCGAAGCCGGCGAGAAGCAGGGCGTCCACCTGCGCGTCATCGGGGCGCTCGCCTTCTGGCATCACTGCCCGCAGTTCGGCTACATCCAGGAGAAGCTCAACCGCGTCTACACGGACATCGACTTCGCCGGTTACGGCAAGCAGAACGACGCCATTCGTAAGTTCTTCGCCTCGATCGGCTACGACGAGGACCTCGAGGTCAACGCCTTCCACGCCGAGGGAGGGCGCCTGATCTTCAACAACCCCACGAACCACATCCACGTGGACGTGTTCATGGACAAGCTCGACTTCTGCCACCCCATCCCGTGGAAGGGCCGGCTCGAGGTCGACTCTCCGACGATCCCGCTGGCGGAGCTGCTGCTCGAGAAGATGCAGATCGTCAAGATCAACGAGAAGGACATCATCGACACGATCATGCTGCTGCGCGAGCACGAGATCTGCGGCGACGACGAGGACCACGTCAACTCGCAGCACGTGGCCAAGCTCTGCGCCGGGGAGTGGGGCCTGTGGCGCACCACCACCATGAACCTCGAGAAGGTGCGCGACTACCTGCCGCACCTCGATCTCGAGGATGAGGACAAGCAGATCGTCTCCCAGCGGGTCGCCGAAGTCATGAGTGCGATGGACGACTACCCGAAGGGCACGCGGTGGAAGCTGCGCGCCAGGGTGGGCGACAAGGTCAAATGGTACAACGAGATCGATTGAGGCGGAGGCAGCTGACGCATGGGACTCTTTAGCAAGAAGGGCGGATCCGCCGAAAAACGTATGCGGATCTTCTTTGCCACCGACGTGCACGGCTCCCAGCGCACGTATCGCAAATTCATCAACGGCGCCAAGTTCTACAAGGTCGACCACCTCGTCATGGGCGGCGACATCGAGGGTAAGTTCCTCGTGCCGATCGTGGATGAGGGCGGCGGGCACTACCGGGTGACGCTGCAGGAGGAACTGTCGCACCTCGACGGCCCCGACGAGCTCAAGGCGCTCAAGGATCGCATCGAGACGCTCGGCTTCTATCACGTCACCGTGAGCGAGGACGAGATCCGCGAGATGCAGGTCGACCAGAGTCTCGTCGACGAAGCGTTCAAACGCGAGGCGCACCGGCGGCTCGAGGAGTGGATCGGGCTCGCCGACGAGCGCCTCGCCGGCACCGACATCATGTGCTACGTCACAGGCGGCAACGACGACCCGCAGGAGCTGATCGACGTGCTGGAGGCCGCTGACAGCGAGCACGTCGTCAATTGCGAAGGCCGCATCGTCACCCTCAACGAGACGTTTCCGATGGCCAACTGCGGCTTCAGCAACCCGACGCCGTGGGACACCCCGCGCGAGACGGACGAAGAGACGCTGGCGAAGCACCTCGAGGAGGCCGTGCAGGGGATCGACGACTTCGAGAACGCGATCTTCAACTTCCACGTGCCGCCGTACGATTCGACGCTTGACGATTGTCCCAAGCTCGACTGGTCGACCGATCCACCGGCGCCGATCGTCGTCGGCGGCGTGGCGCAGTCGGCGCCGGCCGGCAGCCATGCGGTCCGCGATGCGGTCGAGCGCCATCAGCCGCTGCTTCAGCTCTGCGGGCACATCCACGAAGCGCGAGGTCTGGTCAAGATCAAGCGCACCACCGTGGTCAATCCGGGCAGCGAGTACGGCGAGGGGGTCCTGAGGGGGTGCATTCTGACACTTGAGCCGGGCAAGATCGTCGGTTACCAGATGACGTCGGGGTGAGGAGGCGGGGCACTGCCGCCGAATGACGTGTCTGTGAAGTCCTGAGAGACGGATACGAGGGGGAAGAAATGGCTACAACCGCAGCAAAACCGGAGGTCTTCAGCCGCAAGGCCTCGGGGTTGTCCAGGGTGATGTCGCCCTGGTCGGCATTCATGTACAACTTCCTGACCATGGGCGTGATCTTCCCGTGGACGTTCGTTTGGGCGCCTGCCGCCTTCCCGGGCGTCTCCGTGTGGAAGGCGTGCCTGCTCGCGATCTTCCTGGAGCTCCCGATCGCGCTGGCCTACGTGTGGATGGCGACCGCCATGCCGCGCAGCGGCGGCGACTACGTGTTCCAGAGCCGTGTGCTCGGCGGAGCCATCGGGTTCCCCGTCGTCATGAGCGGGTTCGTGGTCTGGATTCTTCAGTGGGTCGCGCTCGCCGGCTGGCTGCTCGCCACCCTCGGCCTGGCGCCGCTGTTCATGGGCCTCGGCGTGTACTACGAGAACACCAGCCTCATCGACGCCGCCGTCTGGGTGCAGTCAGCCCAAGGCGTGGTGATCACGAGCATCGTCGGTGCTGCCGTGATGGCCGCCGTGCTGATCGCGGGCTTCAAGCACTACGTGCGCCTGCAGTACTTCATGTTCGCCGCGACCGGCATCCTGATCGTCATCCTCGTCGTGCAGTTCCTGCGCACGACACCGGCGGAGTTCGCGGTCGCCATGAACCACTTCTCCAGCGTGGTCGACGGGCGCGCGGAGTACTACACCTGGCTTCAGGGGGACGTCGCCGACGCCGGCGTCGCCCTGATCCCGAAGTTCGCCATCGGCGCTACGCTGCTGGCCATCCCGATCGTCTGGACGAGCCTGCAGTGGGCCACGTACAGCGTGGAGCAGGGCGGCGAGATCAAGGGCGCCCGCGTCTTCAAGAACCAGTTGTTCATCATCGTCGGGTCCATGATCGCCGTGGCCTGCGTCCTTGCTCTCATCTCCTGGGCTGAGGAGAGGGCTGTCGGCACCGCCTTCTTCAACGCGGTCTCGCACTCCTACTACTACGGGGTGAGCAACTCCGGCGACGGGATCGGCAGCATCCTTCCGTTCCCCGGCATGTTCGCCATCGTGATCTCCAACAACCCGATCATCACGGTCCTCGTCGCGGTCAGCTTCATGCTCGCGTCGCTGCAGATCACCTGCAACTGCTACATCGGCATGACGCGGATCATGGTCGGCATGTCGCTCGACCGCACGCTGCCGGCGTGGCTCTCCAAGGTCAGCCCGCGGTTCCGCTCCCCAGTGAACGCGCACCTTCTGTACTTCATCCTGGGCTGCGCCGTCATCATCGGCTACAACTACGTCGGCTGGTGGTTCAGCATGACGCTCGGCGTGACGCTCGCCTGTGGTTACGTCTTCGTCATCAGCTGTATCGCGGCTGCGCTGCTGCCGTATCGAGCCAAGGCGCTCTACGAGGCCTCGCCCGGCGCCAAGTACACGCTCGGCGGGTTCCCGCTGGTCACGGTCTTCGGCATCATCGGCTCCATCTTCGGCCTGATGGCCCTGATCGCGTTCGTGTCCAACTCCGCCTACGGCCTCACCGGCACGAGGCCCTACATCGTGGTCGCCGGCGTGTTCATGGTCTGCCTGGTCGGCTACTGGATCGGCCGCGCCTACAACAAGGGCAGAGGCATCGACGTCAACTACGCCTTCCTCGAGGTGCCGCCGGAGTGAACCGGTAGCGCACGAGGGTGCTCATTGCGACGGGGCGCCGGGCCACAGGCCCGGCGCCCCGTCGCGCGTACGGACTCAGCCGCCGTCCGCCCGTGCGAGAATGGAGGCGACCGCCGGCCGGGCTCGGCCGGGCCATCGCCGCGCCAGAGGAGAACATGGGGACCCCCGAGACCATCGCCACCGAGAACGCCCACATGCCGCCGTTCTTCGCCAAGACGCAGATCTCGATCGAGCGCGGCGAGGGAGTGCGCGTGTGGGACGAGGACGGCCGCCGCTACCTCGATCTCACGGCCGGCTGGGGCGTGACCTCGATCGGCCACGCCCACCCGGCTATCGTGCGTGCGCTGACGGAGCAGGGCGCGCGCATCATCCAGAACCCGGATTCCGGGCTGACGTATTCACCGGCGCGGGCCCGGCTCCTCGAGCTGCTCGCTGGCATCCTCCCGACAGGGCTCACGCGGGTCTTCTTCACCAACAGCGGCGCGGAGGCCAACGACGCCGCCGTGAAGCTCGCGCGCAAGGCGACGGGTCGTGCCGACGTCGTGGCCACGGTGGGCAGCTTCCACGGCCGCACGATCAGTATGGTCTCGGCCACTGGGCAGGCGAAGCACCGCGACAAGTTCCGCCCCCAGATGCCGGGCTACCGGTTCGTTCCCTACGACGACGTGAGCAGGCTCGAGGACGCGCTGGACGAGGCGGTCGCGGCGGTGATCGTCGAGCCGATCCAGGGTGAGGGCGGTGTCCGCATCCCTTCGCCGGGATACCTCGGGGAGGTAGCCCGTCTGTGCCGGGCCAACGGGAGCCTGCTCGTGGTGGACGAGGTGCAGACGGGGTTCTGCCGCACCGGTCCGCTGTTCGCCACGGCTGCGGCCGGCGCCGAGGCAGACTTCCTCACGATGGCCAAGGGCATCGCCGGCGGGTTCCCGCTGGGCGCCTTCGCCATGACCGACGATGTGGCCGCACGGCTCGAGGCCGGCGACCACGGCGGCACCTACTGCGGCAACCCGCTCGCCTGCGCCGTGGCCGAGGCGGTCATCCGCTACCTGATCGACGCGGACGTCGCCGCACGCGTCGAGGAGCTCGGCGGCGAGGCGCTCGCGCGGATGGAGTCGTGGAGCGAGCGCTTCCCGGAGGTCGTGGCCGGCGCCCGCGGTGCCGGGCTCCTTCTTCTGGTCGAACTCCGCGATGAGGCGACTGCGTCGGCCGTCGCCGCCGAGTGCCTCCGGCGCGGCGTCTTCGTGCGCCAGACGCAGGGCAGCGGCATCCGCGTGTTCCCGGCGCTCACGATCGAGCGGGAGGAGCTGGACGAGGGGCTGACGGTGCTCGAGGAGTCGATCGCGGCGCTCGCCGGCGACTGAGGCGGGACCCCGAGAAGGAGTGACGGCCATGGCAGGTGTGAGCGTGATCGGGCTGGGCGCGATGGGCAGCACCCTCGCGAGCGTGCTGCTGGACCGCGGGCATGAGGTGACGGTCTGGAACCGGAGCGAGTCTGTGCGAGCGGCGACGGTGGCCGCGGCGGGCGCGGAGTCGGCCGCCTCGCCGGCCGCGGCCGTCTGCGCCGCGCCCCTGACGGTCATGTGCGTCACCGACTACCCGGCGGCGGACGCGATCCTGGCGGCGCCCGGCGTCCTCGACGCACTCGCCGGGCGTACGCTCGCCCAGCTGACGAACGGCGCCGAGGATCAGGTGCGCTCTCAGATGGCGCGGGTCGAGGCCGCCGGCGGCCGCATGCTGGCCGGCGGCATCCTCGGGTACCCGCGGCACATCGGGCGCGCGGAGACGGTCATCATGTATGCGGGAGACGCCGCCGCGTTCGCCGAGCACGGGGCGACGCTGGCGGAGCTCGCCGGGGCGCAGCGCTACCTCGGCGAGGATCCCGGCCCGCCGAACGCGGTGTACGTCTCGGCGTTCGGCTTCTACTTCGCCGCACTGGCCGGCTTTCTCGAGGCGGCCGCGCTGGCCGCGGAGCGCGGCGTACATCCCTCCGAGTTCGCCGCCGCCATGCCGGGCATGGCGGCGCTGCTGCTCGATCACATCGACGACGCGGCTCGCAGGATCGAGGACGGCGACTACGCCGGCGACCAGGCCACTGTGGACATCCACCTCGTCGGCTCGACTCGCCGGCAGCGGACCTTCGCCGACCACGGCCTGCAGTCGCTGGCGATCGGCGCCTTCGTCGACTACTGCCGCCAGGCGCAGGAGGCGGGGGAGGGCGGCGAGGACATCGCGGCGCTCTTCAAGCGCATCGCCGCGCCGCCCGCCCGCGACTGAGCGCCACGCCTCCACCGCCGGCTGTCCGGCGGCGACAGAGCTCTGCCCTGCGGCGGCGGAGCGGCGCGCCTTCACCGCCGGCTCACCGCCTCATGCGGATCCCGGCGCCGGCCACACAACAAGAAGGGGGCGGGGCCTCTCGGCCCCGCCCCCGGCGGTCGTCCGCGGCAATGGGGGAGCCGCGATGACCGAGGTCGTGGACTCCTCAGTCGCCTTCCGCCTTGGAGCCATCGGTGATGATGCCGTCGCTCGTCCTCGGCGTGAAGTCCGGGATACGCGGAAAGTAGCGCGTCTCGGGGCCGGGCATCCCAGTGGGGTTGTAGCCGCTGGTCGTCATCTGGTGCCTCCGTTCGTCGCGGGCCCGGAGGATCCGTCCGGGCCCCAGGACGGCCGACGCGGGGGCACAAAAAAGCCCCCCGGTCGCCATGGACCGGAGAGCGCCGTTGCTCTCGTCTCGTGATCGGCACGCCGTTGTGCCGCAAGCAGGGTAGCACATTCCCCCGGCGCCGGGCAACGAATCCTCGCTACCCCTTGAGCTCCTCCGTGGTGATGACCGCCTCGGCGACATCACGCAAGCTCATGCGCTTGTCCATGGCGAGCCGCTGCAGTCGCTTGAACGCCTCCGGTTCCGTGATGCCGCCGGCCATCAGGATACCCTTCGCCCGGTCCAGCGCCTTGCGCGTCTCGAGCCGCTCCGTCAGATCGTCGACCTGGCGCTCCAGCAGCGCCATCTCGGCGTGCCGGCTGGCGGCGATCTGCATCGCCGGGACGAGGTCGTTGCGTGAGAACGGCTTGACCACGTAGGCCATCGCGCCCGCGTCGGCAGCCTCTTCGACGAGCCCGGCCTGCGAGAAGGCGGTGACCATCACCACCGGCGCGATCGACTCCGCGCGGATGGTCCTGGCCGCCTCGATGCCGTCGACGTTCGGCATCTTGACGTCCAGGAAGACGATGTCGGGCTTGACGGTGCGGGCCAGGGCGATCGCCTCCGCACCGTCGCGCGCCTCGCCGACCACCTCGTGGCCCTCCTCCTCGAGCATCTCGCGCAGGTCCATGCGGATCAGCGCCTCGTCTTCTGCGATCAGTACGCGCATGCTGCGTCCCTCGTTCCTCTCCTGTCCGTCATTCGCTCGCCGGCGCGAGCGGCACGCTGATGACGATGCCCGTGCCGCCCTTCTTGCTCGTCGCCAGGGACCCCCTCAGGTCATCTTCGACCAGGGTGCGCACGATCGAGAATCCCAAGCCGGTCGACGTACTCAGGTCCACGTCCGGCGCGAGTCCTTTGCCGTCGTCGCGCACGCTCAGGACGAGGCTGTCGTCCTGACGATTGACCTTCACGTCGACGGTACCCTCCGCGCCGGGGTCGAACGCGTGCTCCAGAGCGTTGTGCACGAGTTCCGCGAGCGCCAGCGCCAGCGAGGTGGCCGTTGCGGCGTCGATCTCGCCGGTGCTGCCCGAGACGCGGACGGCGACCGCCGTGTCGTCGCCGACGGCGCCGCTGCGCACGAGCTCCACGACGCGACGCGCCACGGCGACGAAGTCGACGCACTCGTGGTCGGAGTGCGAGAGCAG
>DASRZL010000070.1:0-28439 GCA_035686425.1 Thermoleophilia bacterium | reverse complement strand
GCGATGCCCTCCGCCTTCGCCTTGTCCTCGGTGACACCGCAACTCGCGACCTCCGGGGAGCTGAAGACGCAGTTGGGGATGAGCGTGCGGTCGCAGTGCAGGTTGGAGCCGGTCACCGCGTTCTCGGCGGCGATCGCGCCTTGGTGATAGGCCCAGTGAGCGAGGAGCGGCGAGCCCGCCACGTCGCCCGCCGCGAACACGCCGTCCAGGGTCGTCCGGCAGCTCTCGTCGGTGACGACGAAGCCGCCGGGGCCGATCTCCACGCCGGCCTCCGCGTAGCCGAGGCCGGCGCTGAGCGGCCGCCGTCCCACGGCGACGAGCACGCGCTCGGCGGTGACCTCGGCGCCGCCGGCGAGACGCAGCGTCACGCCGGCGTCGCCGGCCTCCGCCGACTCCACCGCCGTCTTCACGCGTACGGCGATCCCGGCCTTCTTGAACGCTTGCTGCAGCGTGCGGCTCACGCGCTGGTCCTCGCCCGGCAGCAGCTGGTCGAGCATCTCGATCACGGTCACCCGGGTACCGAGGCGCGTGAACACGCTGGCGAACTCGCAACCGATGACGCCGCCGCCCACGATGGCAAGGCTCGATGGGACGGTCTCGATGTGCAGCAGTTCGTCGCTGGTCATCAGCCGGGGATCGCTCCAGTCGAAGAGTCCCATGCGCATCGGCTCGGAGCCGCTGGCCAGGATCACGGCGTCACCCTCGAGCTCGCCGCCGTCAGCGAGGATGGTTCCGTCCGGCAGCGTGGCCCCCGGCGCGAGCCTCAGGCGGCCGGGGCCGGCGAGCGCAGCGTGCCCGGCCACCACCTGCACCTTGCGCGCCTTCAGGAGGTGGGCGACGCCGTCACGAAGCTGCGTCGTGACGGCGTCCTTGCGCGCCATGAAGGCGGGGAAGTCGAGACCGACCTCTCCCACCTGAACGCCGTAGGCGCCGGCGCTGCGGACCTCGTGCAGGCGCTCGGCGCCGGCGACCATGGCCTTGGTCGGGATGCAGCCACGGTTCAGGCAGGTGCCGCCGATCTCGCGCGCCTCGACGAGCGTGACCTCCGCTCCGAGCTGGGCGGCGCGGCCGGCGGCCACGTAGCCGGCGGGGCCGCCGCCGAGCACCAGGATCTTCGTCATGCGGACCTCCTCATCCGGCCGCCGTCCGGCGCAGGGCGGCCTCGAGACGCAGCAGCGTCGTGTTCCAGATCGTCTCCGGGGCGAGCGCCGTGCCGGCGCCCGCCAGTCCTTCTGCCTGCCACGGCTCGCCGAGCAGGGCCTCGACCGCGAGGACGAGCTCGTCGGGCGGCCGGCTCATGAGGACGGACCCGTGCACGAGCGTCCGTCCTTCCTTCTTCGCCTGCGCGATGGCGACGATCTTCTCGCCGCGAGCGCAGATGTCGTAGCGCAGCGCTCCGGCGAAGCAGAGCGCGCTGCGCTGGTACGGCGTCTCGCCGCTGCCGTCGAGCGTCACACCCAGCTCCGCGAGCGCGCCGGCGAAGGCGGTGGCGACGATGCCGTACGGCCCGCCGACGTCGACGGCGGCGCGCGGGCCAGCGGACGGCACGCCGGGCGGGAAGGCCACGGCGAACGACCACTCGAACGCCTCGCCGTGCAGCACCGCCCGCCCGCCGCTCGGCCTGCGGACGATCTCGAAGGGCAGGCCCGGCACCACCTGGAGCTTCTGGAACTTGCCGATCGAGAGCGCCGGCGGAGCCCACGTGTAGCGCCGCGCCATGACCTCGTCGACCGTCTCGAGCAGGCCGGCGTCCAGCGCCATCTGTGCCCCGCCTCCCGAGCGGAAGTCGGGCAGGACCTTGACGATGCTCACGGCGTCTCGGGCTTCACGGTCGTCGGGCGCACACGGGCGGCGCGGAGCGCGGCCTCAAGCGCCGGCCTCCGCGTCTTCCGGGAATCGTTGCCTGAGTACGGGGTGACGGGCGGCCTGCGCTTCGTCGAGCCGCCGCACCGGGAGCGTCACCGGCGCGTCGTGCAACAGCACGGGCTGCTCCTTCGCCTCCGCCACCACGCTGCGGAACGCGCCGATCATACGATCGAGCGCATCCCTGGACTCCGTCTCGGTCGGCTCGACCATCAGCGCCTCGTCGACGATGAGCGGGAAGTACGTGGTCGGCGGATGCACGCCGTAGTCGAGCATCCGCTTCGCGACGTCCAGGGCACGCACGTCGTGGGCGCGGAGAGGACTCGCCGAGCCGACGAACTCGTGCATGCAGCGACGCTCACCGTACGGCAGGTCGAGCAGGTCGCGCACGCCTTCCATCACGTAGTTGGCGTTGAGCACCGCGGCCTCGCTCACGGCACGCAGGCCTTCGGTCCCGAGACTGCGGATGTACGTCCAGGCGCGGACGAGCACGCCGAAATTGCCGTAGAACGTACGCACCTTGCCGATGGACTGGGGACGGTCGTACTCGAAGAAGAAGCGCCCGTCCTCACCCTTCGCCACCAGCGGCACCGGCAGGAACGGCGCCAGCGAATCCCGGACCACGATGGGCCCGGCGCCGGGGCCGCCGCCGCCGTGCGGCGTGCTGAACGTCTTGTGCGTGTTGAAGTGGACGATGTCGAAGCCCATGTCGCCGGGCCTGCTGACGCCGAGCACGGCGTTGGCGTTGGCGCCGTCGTAGTAGAGCAGGCCGCCGGCCTCGTGCACGAGGCGCGCGATCTCGACGATGTTCTCGTCGAACAGGCCGAGCGTGTTGGGGTTCGTGAGCATGAGTCCGGCGATGTCGCCGCCGGCGATGACGTCGCGCAGCGCGTCCATGTCGACGCCGCCGCGCGCATCGCTGCGGACCGAAGCCGGCTCGAAGCCGCCCATGATCACGCTGGCCGGGTTGGTGCCGTGCGCGGTGTCCGGGATGATGATCCGCCTGGGGTGGCGCCCCTCGGCGAGGTGAGCGGCGCGGATCACGAGCAGGCCCGTGAGCTCGCCGTGCGCCCCGGCGGCCGGCTGCAGTGTCGTGACGTGGAGCCCGGAGATCTCGGCCAGCCATCCCTCGAGCTCGTACATCAGCTCGAGCGCCCCCTGGACGAGCGCCTCCGGCTGATAGGGGTGGAGGCCCGCGAACCCGTCGAGACGGGCCGCCACTTCGTTGACGCGCGGGTTGTACTTCATGGTGCAGGACCCCAGCGGATAGCTGCCGCTGTCGACGCCGTAGTTGAGCGTCGAGAGGCCGGTGAAGTGGCGCAGCAGGTCGATCTCGCTCACCTCGGGGAGGCGTGCCGGGGACGTGCGCCGCAGAGCCGCCGGGACGAGCTCGTCCGCGGGAACCTCCGGCACGCCCGGCTCGGGGAGCGTGAACGCCCGTCGCCCCGGGCTCGACTTCTCGTAGATCGTCGTGCGGTCCACGGCGGCCGGGCGGCAGACAGGGACGGCATCGCGGTCAGCCACGATCCACCTCCCGGTCCGCGAGGATGTCGCCGAGCGCGCCGGCGAAAGCATCCAGCTCGGCGCGCGTGCGCTTCTCCGTGACGGCGACGAGCAGGACGTCGTCCAGCGCCGTCGCGGCGGCGGACACATCGCCCGGAGCCGCGGCGGCGGACAGCAGGCCGGCGTACTGGGCCGCAAAGCGGCCCGCCGGCACGCCGGCCAGGAAGCCCTCCGGCACCAGCGCGTCGACCACGGTGGCGGCCGGGAGCGGCAAGCGCACCGCGAACTCGCGGAAGACGGGGCCGGCGGTGAAGGCCGTCACGCCCGGGAGCGCAAGCAGGCGCTCCCGCAGGTAGGCGGCCTTGCGCGCGCAGTGCACACCGAGCTCCGGCAGCCCTTCCTTGCCCAGCCAGCTCAGATAGACGAGCGTCGCCAGCGCATTGAGCGCGTGGTTGGAGCAGATGTTGCTCGTGGCCTTCTCTCGGCGGATGTGCTGCTCGCGTGTCTGCAGCGTGAGCACGAAGCCGCGGCGCCCCTCGATGTCCACCGTCTCACCGACGAGCCGGCCGGGGATGCGACGCATCAGCTTGGTGGTGACGGCCATGTAGCCGACGCCGGGACCGCCGAAGTTCATGGCGTTGCCGAGCGGTTGAGCCTCGCCGACGACGATGTCGGCGCCGAGCTTGCCGGGCGCCTCGAGAAGCCCGAGCGAGACCGGATCGGCCACGACCACGAGGAGAGCGCCGGCCGCGTGCGCCAACTCCGCGACGGCGGGCAGATCCTCCAGCACGCCGAAGAAGTTCGGCTGCTGCACGGCGACGGCCGCGACGTTCTCGCCCACGGCGGCGGCGAGCGCGTCGAGATCGGTCGCCGCGCCCTCCCGCAGACCCACGGTCCGAGGCCGAGGTCCGTATCCGGCCGACTCCGTCTCAAGGACCTGCCGGTACTCTGGGTGCACGCCCGCGGAGAGAACCACCTCGCCGCGGCGCGTCTGCACGCCGGCGAGGATGGAGGCCTCCGCCAGCGCCGTGCCGCCGTCGTACATGGAGGCGTTGCTGACGTCCATGCCGGTGAGCTCGCAGATCGCCGTCTGGAACTCGAAGATGGTCTGGAGCACGCCTTGGCTGCGCTCCGGCTGGTACGGCGTGTAGGCCGTCAGGAACTCACCGCGACTGATGACGGCGTCGACGACGGCCGGCACGTAGTGGTCGTAGACGCCGGCGCCGAGGAAGCTGACGAGCTGCGTCGCCGGGACGTCCCTGCCGGCGAGGCGGCGCAGCTCCGCGACGACCTCCGCCTCACTGAGGCCGGCGGGCAGAGCCAGCAGCTCCCGCCGGCGCACAGCCTCGGGGATCTCGGCGAACAGATCGTCGACGCTGGAGGCCCTGACGGCCGCCAGCATCTCGGCGACGTCGCCGGAGCTGTGAGGGACGTACCCGGTCGCGGTCACCGCGCTCAGGCCTCGTCGAGGAAGCGCCTGTACGCGCCGGCGTCCATGAGCTCGCCCAGCTCGCCCGGGGCCGTCATGCGGATGCGGATGAGCCAGCCCTCGCCGTAGCAGTCCTCGTTGACGCGCTGCGGCTCGTCCTGCAACGCTTCGTTGACCTCGACGACCTCGCCGGTGAGCGGCGAGAACACGTCGCTGACGGCCTTTACCGACTCGAGCTCGCCGTACGGCTTGCCACCGGTGACCCCGTCGCCCACGGCCGGCAGTTCGGCGTAGACGATCTCTCCGAGCGCGTCCTGCGCGAACCAGGTGATGCCGAAGATCGCGTCCTCACCCTCGATGCGCACCCAGTCGTGCTCCCTGTAGTACCGCAGTTCCTGAGGATACGTCTCGTCCGCCATCGTGCCTCCCGGTCGGTGCCTTCCGCACACACTGTCGACTCTCGAACGTGCCCGGGTAGCGCGCCTGAGAAACGCGCCGCCGGGCAGCCGCCGCTCCTGCGCCGGCAACAAAAAGACAGGGTGGAGTATCCACCCTGTCTGACGGCCGGCGCCGCGGCGGCGGCGCCATGTCATCCGGGGGCCCGTCCGGCCGCGCTCCGTTTGCCTGAGAGATTCGGCGCTCCCTGCGCCTTGCCCCTTCGGCGTCCGCCCGAAGACGGACTCTCACGCGGCCTTCGCCCGGGCTGGTTCGCACCGGCTCAGCCCGTCCACTGTAGCACCGGCCGAGCCGCCGCGACAACGACGCTCGTCGACGGAGAGACGGCTCGCCTGGAGGCGGTTCACTTGACGGCGAACGTCCGCCAGGAGCCGGCGGTGGGGGCGTGCTCCTCGTCGGCAGGGTGCGTCGCCCGCACTCGCCAGGAGCCGGCCTTCAGGCGCGCGTGCCCCACGTAGCGCGTGACCTCGCCGCCGTCCCTGTCGCGATTGACGGCCGCGACAGTGCGCTTGGTGATCCAGGTCCCGGCGGCCCCGCGGCGCTGGAACACGAGCTGGACTGTGTGCGCTCCAGCCGGGTGATGCGGGACGAGGTTCCCGGCGACGGTCACGAGGTGGCCCGTGCCGACCACGGCCGGCAGGCGCGGCGTGGTGAGCGCCACGTGAGGCGTGACGACCTCGGACGGACTACGCGCCGGCAGATACGCGGCCCCTTCGGGCTGTTCGGCAGGCGGCGCGAACGTCACGCGCAGCGAGGTGCTCCCCGGGGGCCTGTACCGGAACACGGCCTCGCCGTCGCGATCCGTCACGTTGAGCCGGACGTTCCGCCAGCGACCGGCGTCCCAGCGCTGCAGCTTCAGGATGGCGCCCGGGAGCGGCTCCCCGGCCGCGTTGGTCAGCGTCGCAGCGAGGACCGCGGAGGCGCCCCACCGGGGGGTGCGGTGCCTGGCCTCGAGCGTCGCCGACGAGAGGTGATCGCCGACGGCGAAGCCCAGGGCAGGCTCCACGAGCGGATCCGCTTCGTAGCGCTGCGCGTCATAGGGCGGCACGATCTCGCCGGGGGCGAGCACACTGCGCTCGCCGCTGGCGAGGTCGTACCGCCACCTCACAGACCCGGCGACACCCTCCTCGGTCCAGTAGGCGGCGCCCTCGGCCGCGCCGTACTGCAGCGGCGGGCGCGTGGTGGCCACCTCGACTCGTGGCAGCGGGGGCGGCCGGTAGGCAGCGGCGCTCGGATTCGTCTTGAGGAACTTGACCGGGTTGACGAACCCGCCGTGATCGGCCCACTTCTTCGGCACGTGCCCGGCGTAGGGATTGCGATCGCGGTACTTCGCCCCGGGATGGATGCTGAAGTGCAGGTGCCGGCAGCCGTTGACCCGAGCGATCACCTGACCGGCCCGCACGCGCGCGCCTGCCTTGACCTTGAGGCTTCTGACGTGGCCGTAGAGCGCGTGGAAGCTGGTCCCCGCCGCGGTCGTGTGCGTGATGATGATGCAGCCGCCGGGAGCGCCGCCGACCCCGTAGCCGCCGGCGTCGGCGCGCGAGATGTAGACGACACCGTCGCCGATGGCGTACACCGCCTGCCCGTAGGCGCACGGCATATCCTGCGCGACGTGGACGTAGGCGCCGCGCGGGGCAAGCCAGCCCGCCCAACCCCGGAAGTTCTCCGTGCCGATGGGCCAGTACCAGCCACCGCTGCCCGGCCGAGGGGCGCCCAGCGCCGCCCGCGCGTCGGCCGGCGGGCCGCCGTAGACTGGCTCCGGAAGCACGACTGAGGCGGACTGCGGGGCTGCGCCCGCCGCCCCCGTGAAGCCGGCCATTGAGAGGACGGCAATCAGGACCGCCAGGACCAGGATCGCCGTGGGCCGCTCGTGTGCTGTCGCGCGGTCGTCCACTGACGCCGTAGTATGCCATGGCAAACGGCGTCAGGCGCGGCGGTCAGGCGATCCAGGCCATACCGTTCCAGTAGGCATCGACGCGCCGGTGACGGCGGAGGGCGAACTCTATCGTCTTCGGCCACATCTTCTGCGTCCCCTCGAGATAGAGGTCGAATCCGGGCGCGCTGACTCGCCGGAAGGAGAGGTCGTGCTTGCGTGGGGGCTCGAGGGATGCCTCGAGCAGGCAGGGAACGAAGAGCAAGCCGCGGTGCGCGGCGACCCAGACGAAGAGGCGCCCGCCGTGCGCCGCGATGAACTCGCGCACCTCGTCGGGCGCCACGATCTCGACGTCCGTGGCGACGTCCGTGACGTCGTGCACGACACCGCAGTTCTCCATCCAGACCGCCATGACCCCTCCGGGGTAGCCGTCCTTCTCCAAAGAGTGTTCCGCAACGGGCGCATCGCAATCCCACGACGTCGGGAGTCGTTTCTTGTGGCTCCGACAGGCCTTCTGCTACGGTCCATGACGTCGGTCCGAGGCATCGCGGGTGACCGACCGCCGACGGTGACCGACGCCCCGACCATCACATGAAGAGGGAGCTGGCGCATGACCGAGCACGACCCGTTCACCGCCGCCCCGCCCGTCCTTGGTGAGCTGCTCGCCCTGGCGAGCGACCTCGCGCTGCAGGCGGGGCGCGTCCACAGGGACGGGCTGCGGGACGCACTGCGCATCGAGACCAAGTCGTCGCCCACCGACCTCGTGAGCCAGGTCGACAAGGAGGCGGAGCGGCTCATCGTCGATCGGCTGCGCGCCGCGCGGCCAGACGACGCCCTCCTCGCGGAGGAGGGTAGCCTGTCGGGCGGCGAGAGCGGCGTCCGGTGGGTGATCGACCCACTCGACGGCACGACCAATTACATCTACGGCTACCCCGCCTACGCCGTCTCGATCGCCGTCGAGATCGACGGCGAGACGCAGGTGGGCGTCGTGCTCGACTCCAGCTCCGGACGCCTGTACCGGGCGGTCGCCGGGCACGGCGCCGTCTGCGACGGCCGACTGATCCGCGCGCGTGAACAGACGGACCTTTCGCGCGCGCTCGTCGCGACCGGGTTCTCCTACGACGCGGCGCACCGCGACCGGCAGGGCGCCGTGGTCGCCGCCGCGCTGGGTCGTATCCGCGACCTCCGCCGCGGCGGGACGGCGGCGCTCGACCTCTGCCACATCGCCGCGGGACACGTGGACGCCTACTGGGAACTGGACCTCTCGCCGTGGGACTACGCCGCCGGCGTGCTGATCGCGCGTGAGGCCGGTGCTGCCGTCGAGCTTGCCCCGGCCGCGCACGGCGCGGGTCCGGCGGTGGTGGCCGCGCACCCGGCGCTCATGCCGGCGTTCGTCAAGCTGCTGCGGGAGACGGGCGCGCTCGCCTGACCGCCGCGCCCAGCGCCGCGTCAGGCGCGCCGCAGGAGCAGATCCTGCGGTGCGTCGATGACGAAGTCCGCGCCGCTCTCCGCGAGCTCCTGACGGGTGCGGAACCCCCATGAGGCGCCCACGGCGATCATCCGCGCGGCCGCAGCGGTGTGCATGTCCACCGACGAGTCGCCGACGTACGCGACGCGCGCTGGAGGCAGCCCAAAGCGGGCGGCGATCGCCAGCGCGACCGCAGGGTCGGGCTTGAGCGGCGCGTCCGGGCGGGCGCCGGCCACGACGACGAAGTCCGACGCGTCAAGCAGCGCCGCGACGATGTCCCTCGTCAGCGCGTCCGCCTTGTTCGAATGGACGGCGAGGAGGACGCCGTCTGCGCGCAGCGCCCGGACCAGCTCGGGGACGCCGTCAAACACCCGCGTCTTGACCAGCGAGCGCTCGCCGTAGTCGGCGATCATGCGTTCGTAGCAGCGCGCGATGGTCCGCTCATCGCGCAGATCCGGCGGCAGCGACTCCGCCACGAGGTTCCGGATGCCGTGGCCGATGAGACACCGGTACGCGTCGTAGGAGTGCCCCGGCGCTCCCTCGAGGGCCAGTACCCGGTCCATCGCGTCGGCGATGTCTTCGAGCGTGTCGACGAGGGTGCCGTCGAGGTCGAAGATGACGCCGGCGAACGACAGGCGCCGGCGGGCGCCGGCCAGTGGCGCGCCGGGGCCCTCGTCGAGCGCCGCCACGCCGGCTCAGCCCAGTGCGAGGATGCTGAACACGAGCACGAAGATCGCGACCGTCTCGACGATGCCGATCACGGCGAGGTAGTTGCTGAAGCCTTGGCCGGTCTCAGCGAGCGCGTCGGCGCAAGCAGCGCCCGCACGGCCCTGGCCATAGGCCGACATGCCCATCCCGATGCCGGCGGCGATGCCGACGCCGAGCAGGCCCCAGGGATCGTAGCCGGCGTCGGCTTTGCCGGTCATCGTGATCATCAAGATCATGCCGTAGATCGTCTGCGACAGCGGCGCGCCCACGAAGGTGAACAGGGTGAACGGCGCCGGCCGGCCCTGCCCGAGCAGCTTCTTCCAGGCGCCGACGGCGCCCAGCCCCGCGGAGTACGTCCCGAGCGCGGATCCGGCCGCCGCCAATCCCATGGCGGCCACCGCCCCCATCCGTCCCATCTCGGCTGCGGCTTCAGGACTCATCGGCATCCCCTTCTCTGGCTGGTCGTCTCAATGGTCATCGCGCCTTGCCTCCGGCGAACGGCGCGTACAGGTTGTGGCCCTCCCACGCGAGACCTTTATGCGTGGAGAACTCGAGGGTGTTCAGGCGCACTGCGTGCACGAGCACGCCGAGGCCTGCGAGCACGATGTTGAGGGCGTTCGCGAAGAGCAGGAGCAGGCTGGCCGCGACCGCGGTGAGCGGTGAATCGAAGCCGATGTCGGTCGCCATGCCGTTGAACGCCGCCAGGACCGCGACCGACGCGTAGCCGACGGCGAACAGGCGGATGTACGAGAGGATGTCGACGAAATTGCCGACCATGGTGAGCGGCAGGAGCGCGTGGTCGATCCAGCTCTCCTTGAGCTCTCGCGGCGTCTTCATGAACACGGCCACGACGACGATGCCGCCGAGCAGCATGACGAGCAGGAACCCCGGCACACCGCGACCGAGCACCGTCTGCCGGGCGACGAAGAACATCGACCAGACGACGAGCAGCCAGCCGCCCTGGGCGACGACCTTGGTCCACGCCCCCTCCCGAATCAGCGTGACCGAGTTCCAGACGTGCGCGAACGAGAGGTGCACGGCGCCGATGAGGAAGCAAAGGTCGATGAGGTTGTCGCGGTCGGCGAGCCACGGGACGGTCAGCGACTCGAGCGCCGGCGGCAGGGTGGGGATCCCGAAGTAGTTCCCGGCGAGCACGCCCCACACCAGCGTGGCTCCGCCCACGATGTACATCATGTGGAACACGTGCGCGGGCACCTTCTTGAGGCGGAACTGCAGTACCGCCGTGAGGACCAGCAGCAGCGCGGCGTAGCCGGCGTCGCCGACGATCATCGCGAAGAAGAGGCTGAAGAACGGCAGGAAGACCCACCCGGCGTCCACTTCCCAGTAACCCGGGTAGATGTGCAGGAAGTCGAAGATGGTGCGGACGGGCCGTACCCAGCGCGCCTGGCGCAGCTCGACCGGCACGTCCTCGCCGTGCTGGGGATCGTCGAAGAGGAGACCCCAGCCGTGCACGGCGGCAGCCGTCTGAACGGCGTCCTGCTCCGCCGCCGGCACATAACCGGAGAGCACCGAGAGCTCGCCGGCCTCTTCCATGCCGGCGCGGACCTCGGCGAAGCGCGCTTCCTCCGCCGCCCGAAGCACGTGGTCTTCCACCGCGCCGCGGGCGGCGGCCAGCGACTCGAGCCCCTCGGCGATCCGATCCAGCTCGGCCTCCGCGGCCGCGAGCTCCCCGGAGACCTCCGCGAGCGGCCGCGCCGGCCAGGGGACGACGTCGTAGTCGGCGCCGAGGTCGGGCCGGCCCTCCGGCCAGCCGCCGACCGCAGTCACGAGGAAGCGCCTCACGTCGCCGTCGCTGCCGAGCTCGGTGAGCACGGTGCCGTCGGGCGCCGAGAGGCGCTCCGCGGACGGCGCCCTGCCGAGCAGGGTCGACACCCCCGCGTCCTCGAGCTCGCGGACCGCGGCGAGGTCGAACCGTCCGTAGCCGCCGTAGCGGGCGAGTTCGCGGCGATGGCTCTCGACGCGATCGCCGAGCTCGGTGCGGCGGTCGAGCAGTGAGAGCGCCTCCGCCACCACCTCGCCGGCGTCGGGCGCCGCGGCGGCCGCAGACGCGGCCGCGGCGCCCTCGTCCGTCTCCGGCAGCGCGTCGAGAGCCCGGCCCGCGGCGGCGAGCCCGGCGCGCAGCGCCTCGAGCTCGTCGCCGGCCGGCGGGCGCCGGTCGGTCACATGCACCACACCGGTCTCGCGAAGGGCCTCGAGCGCCCCGTCGCGGTCTCCGCTCAGGCAGAGCAGCGTGAGTCGTTTCATCCTGACGATCATGCGCTCGACTTCCCCGAGAGCACGCTTTCCGTCTTGCTCTTGGCGAGCTTGGCGCGGGACACCGCCGCCGTTTGTGCGTCGCCGAGCGCGATGCGGATCACGCGGATGTTGTCGAGAGCGCGCGGGATCATCACCTTCTCGAAGAGGTTCACGCGCTGCGCCGTGAGCCGCAGTTCCTCGCCGAGCAGGTCGCGCTGCCGCTCCAGGACCGCGGCCTCTGCTCGCAGCCGAGCCAGTTCGCCGAGCACCGCGATGGCGTCGTCCAGCCAGGCCGGCGTGGCGAAGTAGTCGACGGCGGGAGGCGCGTAGCGCACGCCGGCGAGCACCGGCACGTTCACGCCGGCGATGTTGACGGTTTCGAGATCGACGCCGTCGACGCGCACGTACTCCTCGAGATCGGGCAGCGTCGTGAGGAGTCCGGCCCACGGGCGCAGCCCGGCGAGGAGCTCCTGCTCGCGAGCGACGGACCGGTGCAGCGCCGCCTCGGCGCGCCGCACCTCACGCTGGAGCTGCACCTTCTTGAGCTCCAGCGTGGGCAGGAAGCGCCCGTAGCGCTGCAGCGCCTCGCGCTGCGCTTTGAGCTCGTTCTTCGTCTTCTTGAGCTTGGCCATGGCTCACGCGGCCGGGCCGGCCGCATCCGCCGGCCAGAACCGCTCCACGAGGCTCGTCGGGATGCCGGTCTCCTGGGGAACGAAGCACTCGGCGAGGATCTGCCAGCCGAGATCGAGCGCCTCTTCCAGCGGGATGTTGACGGCGAGGTCCATCATGCGGCCTTCGAACAGGCCACCGTACCGGAGAAGCTTCTCGTCCCAGTGGCTCATGCGGAACCCCATCGACTGCTTCTCCTGGCTCTCCTTGAACCCCGCGTAGAGCTGGATCATCGTGTTCATGATCGTGCGGTGATCGTCTCGCGTGCGGGCGTTGACCTGCTGCTTGAGGCGACTCAACGAACCGAACGGCTCGATGCGCCCGTTGCGCAGGTAGAACTGCCCCTCGGTGATGTAGCCGGTGTTGTCGGGGATGGGGTGCGTGACGTCGTCGCCGGGCATGGTGGTCACGGCGAGCACGGTCACGGAGCCGGCGCCCTCGAAGTCGACGGCCTTCTCGTAGCGCGCGGCCAGCTGGCTGTAGAGGTCGCCGGGGTAGCCGCGCGTGGACGGGATCTGCTCCATCGTCACGGCCACCTCCTTGAGCGAGTCGGCGAAGTTGGTCATGTCGGAGAGGAGCACGAGCACGCGCTTGCCGCCGAGGGCGAAACGCTCGGCCACCGCGAGGCACGTGTCCGGTACGAGCAGGCATTCGACGACCGGATCGGCGGCGGTGTGCACGTAGAGGATGGCGCGCGACAGGGCGCCGGCATCCTCGAGCGTGTCGCGGAAGTAGAGGTAGTCGTCGTACTTGAGCCCCATGCCGCCGAGCACGATGATGTCGACCTCGGCGTTGAGGGCGATGCGGGCGAGCAGCTCGTTGTACGGCTCGCCCGCTACCGAGAAGATGGGCAGCTTCTGCGACTCCACAAGGCTGTTGAAGACGTCGATCATCGGCAGCCCGGTGCGGATCATCGTGCGCGGGATGACGCGGCGCGCGGGGTTCACCGGTGGACCGACGATGGGGATGAGGTCGTCGTCGAGCAGGGGGCCGCGGTCGCGCGGCACGCCGCCGCCGGTGAAGACGCGGCCGAGCAGCGCCTCCGAGAAGGGCGTCTGCGCCTCGCGGCCGGTGAAGCGCACCTCGGCGTCGGTCGGCACCCCGCGGGTGCCGGAGAAGACCTGCATGGTGACGTAGTCGCCCTCGACCCGGATCACCTGCGCAAGCGATGTGAAGCCGGGCGCCTCCACGCCGGCGAGCTCCTGGTTGCCCACCCCGGTCGCCTGCACCGTGATCACGTTGCCGGCGATCTGCGAGAGCTGCTGGTACACCCTACGCATGGGCGCACACCTCGGCGAGCATGGCCGCGACGCGAGCCTCGGCGGCGGCGAAGGACTCGTCCTCCATCGCCGCCCGGTTCCAGTCCCGCGTCGCCTGCGTGAGCGTCTGGAAGAGCGCGCGTGCCGCATCCTTGTCGGCGAAGTCCATCTCGGCGCCGAGGATGCGTGCCACGAGCGTGAACACGTGCCGCTGCCGCTCGGCCGACGAGGCGCCGTCCACCGGGTCGAAGGCGTCCTGCTGCAGGTAGACCGCATCCAGGTACTCGGCCTTCAGGTAGACGACGAAGTCGGCCATGGCCGTGCCCTCCTCCTCCACCACCTTCATCATCTCCTGGACCTCGTGACCCTTCTCGAGCACGCGGCGGGCCAGCGTCAGTTCTTGCTCGGGGATGATGCTCCCGTACTTGCTCCAGCTCTCCAGCGGGTCGATCGCCGGGTAGCGGCGCGCGTCCGAGCGCTGGCGCGAGAGGCCGTGGAAGGCGCCGACGACCTTGAGCGTGGACTGCGTCACCGGCTCCTCGAAGTCGCCGCCGGCAGGGCTGACGGTGCCGCCGATGGTCACGCTCCCCATCGTGCCGTCGTTGAGACGAACGGCGCCGGCGCGCTCGTAGAAGGCGGCGATCACCGACTCGAGGTAGGCAGGGAAGGCCTCCTCGCCGGGGATCTCCTCCAGCCGCCCCGACATCTCGCGCAGCGCCTGCGCCCAGCGCGAGGTGGAGTCGGCGAGCAGCAACACCTGCAGGCCCATCTGCCGGTAGTACTCGGCGATCGTGACCGCCGTGTACACGGACGCCTCGCGAGCCGCCACCGGCATGGAGCTCGTGTTGCAGATGATGACGGTGCGCTCCATGAGGCTGCGGCCCGTGCGCGGGTCGGTGAGCACGGGGAACTCACGCAGCGTCTCCACGACCTCGCCGGCCCGCTCACCGCACGCGGCGACGACGACCACGTCCACGTCCGCGTGCCGGCTCGTGAGCTGCTGCAGCACGGTCTTGCCGGCGCCGAAGGGGCCGGGGATGCAGTACGTGCCGCCTTTGGCCACCGGGAAGAACGTGTCGAGGACGCGCATCTGGGTGACGAGCTGCTCGGTGGGCCGCAGTCGCTCCGCGTAGCAGCGTATCGGCCGCTTCACGGGCCAGCGCTGCAGCATGGCCACCTCGAGGTCGTGGTCGCGGGCCGTGTGAAGGACGGCGATCCTGTCGGTGATCGTGTACTCGCCGGGACCGGCGACCTCGGCGACCTCCGCGGTCCCCACAAGCCCGAACGGCGCCAGGATCCGGTGCTCGAAGATGCCCTCGGGGACCACGCCCAGGGTGTCGCCGGCCCGCACGCGGTCGCCAGACGCGACGCGCGGCGTGAACTCCCACAGCTGATCGCGGGGCAGCGCCTCCGTCTGCACGCCGCGCGGCAGGAAGAACCCATGAAGCTCGGCGATCACGTTGAGCGGGTTCTGCAGGCCGTCGAACACCCGCGACAGCAGGCCCGGGCCGAGCTCGACCGAGAGGAGCTCGTCGACGAACTCGACCGGATCGCCGACCTTGATGCCGGCGGTGCTCTCGAAGACCTGCATGTCGGCGTACCGGCCGCGCACGCGGATGACCTCGGCGATGAGACGCAGCTCGTCGAGAAGCACGTAGGCGACCTCGTTCTGCCTGACGGCGGCGTCGAACTCCACGGACACGAGATTGCCGCTCACGCCCTTCACCCTGCCGGTCCGCGTGGTCACGGCAGTCACGGCAGGCTCCCCGCGAGGGCGCGTCCGGCGAGATCGGTCGCGATCTCGAGGCCCTCGGCCTCGTCCATCGCGGTCCACTTCTCGGCCAGGCGAAGCTTGAGGCCGTAGGCGAGCACGGCCTGGACGCCGAACGGCGGCGAGACCGCGAGCTCGTCGAGCAGCGTCCAGCGGAGCTGGTCCAGCATGAGCTCGCGCTCGAGCGGGTCGGCCAGTTCCATGGCCCGCTCGGCGACGTCCGCGCAGCGTGCGTCGTACCCGCCGTAGGAGTGCGCGCCGGCGTCGTAGACCGCTCCGGCGCGCGTCGCGCGGACGCGGGCCACCGCGCCGCGGAGCTGGGTGTCGGCGTCGAGGTACGGCCTCAGCTCAGGCACGCGGGCGTCCTGCGGCCGGTCCTCGACGATCGCTTTAAGGTCCTCCCAGTGATCCTGCCGCAGGACGCCGGCGGACGAGACGAGCAGCGCGCCGGAGGAGATGCGGGGAGCGGCCCTGAGCTCGAGCGGCGGCAGGCTCGCGACCAGGTACACGTACTGCATTCAGCCCTGCTCTTCCGCTGCCCGCCGGACGATGTCACAGAGTGGCGCCTTGAGAACCGGCGCAAGCGCCTCAGCCAGTGCCTCCGCCGTGAAGTCGTGGTACAGATCGTAGTCGACGAAGGACACCTTGAAGCCCTTGTCCACGCCCCGGTCCAGCCGAAGCGTGAGACCCTGCCCGACGAGCTCGCGGTACTTCTCGAGGACGAGGGTGCCGACGGCGTCGCGGTCCTCGGGCGAGAGCAGGACGTCGACCCGGCTCTCGTTCATGTCGTGCCCCGCGTAGGCGTCGGCCAGCCGCACCAGGATCTCGGCGACGACGTCCGGCCTGAGCGCGGCGGCGACCGTGTCGCACAGGGTCTCGCGCAGCACCGCTTCAATGCTCGCCTGCAAGGACAGCAGGAAGTCGCGGGCAGCCTGCTCGAGGGCCACCTGGCCGCGCTCGTGGCTGGCCGCCGCGGCGGCTTCGGCGTCGCGGCGCAGCGCTTCGGCCTGCGCCTCTCCCTCCGCGACGATGCCGGCCGCGCGCTCCTGCGCCGCGGCGGTGATGCGCGCAGCCTCCTCCTCCGCCCGTTCGACGCCCTCGCGACGTATGCGGTCCAGCAGGCTCTGGAGTTGCTCGTCCACGGCCTTCCTTGACGTCGGCGCGCGACCGGTGCGGTCGTCTCTGGAGACGATCCTGGTCACACGCGAAACCGCCGGCCTCCCTGCGACAGCCGGCGCAGGAACAACCTTAGCCCGCCCTCAAGGCTGCGGCAAGACGGGGGTCCCGGCGGTCGTCCGTCCTTGAGCGTCCGCTCACTCGGTGCTAGCGTGACCGGACGCAGGCTGCCGTCGCGCTTGAAGACAGGGGGAGCAGAGAGGTGGCGCGCAGAAGACGTCAAGAGTCGCTTGGGCGCGTCGTGGGCATCGGGGGCCTGCTCGGCACCGCCTATGGCTACGTCGGCACCTCCGTCTACTTCGCCCTCGGCGCCATCGCCCTGTACGCCCTCGGCGTGACGCCCTTCCTCATCCTGGCCGTCGGCCTCGTGTTCATCGTCACGGCGTGGTCCTACGCCGAGGGCTCGGCGGCCCTTCCTGAAGCCAGCGGCGTGACCAGCTTCGCACGGCGGGCCTTCGATCCCATGACGGGATTCGCCGCGGCGTGGGCGCTGTTGCTCGACTCGGCCGTGATGGTGGCGATCGCCTGCTCCGCCGTGCCGCACTACCTCGGCGCCCTCTGGCCTCAGCTACAGGTGTGGCCCTACGACCTGGCCGTCGGCGCGGGCGTGCTCGTGCTCGTGATCGTGCTCAACGTGTTCGGACTGCAGGAATCCGTTCGCCTGAGCTCCCTCATGGCCGCCCTCGGAATGGCGACGCTCGTCCTCCTGCTCCTGGTCGGCTTCTTCGCCGTGGTGCGGCTGGGTCCGCTCTGGAGCCAGATCGACCTCGGGGCGGTGCCCACGTGGGTGGGCCTGATCTCGGTGGTCCCCCTGGCCGCCGCCACCTTCCTTGGGTTGGACGCCGTGTCCAGTCGCGCCGAGAGCGCGCTGCGGCCGGGCCGGGACGTGCCGCTCGCCATCAACGTGGTGCTCCCGGTCATCATCGTCATCAGCGCCGGGCTGGGGGTCGTCGCCCTCTCCGCACTGCCCGTGGCCTTCAACACCGTGCCTGTCGATCGCACCACCGGCCTGACCGTGCCCGTCACGGTGGTCCCGGGTGATGTGCAGGGTGCGTACGCCCTTGCCGGCGACCCGGCTGTCGCCATCGTCGTCCCCGTACGCAAAGAAGGCGACGTCTACGTGATCCCCGCCCAAGAGCCCACGGGGCCGGTCGTCACGAGTGCCGATGGAGCGACGACCAAGCTGTACGGCACCCTGCTCGGCACCACCTACCTGCGGGATCCCGTGATGGGCCTCGTGAACAGCCTGCCGGCCGATCTCGACTGGCTGGAGCCGCCCTTGAGGGCATGGGTGGCGATCGTCGTCGCCATCGCCCTCGTCCTGGCGGCCAACGCCGTGGTCGGCGGCTCGGGGCGCGTCCTCTACTCGCTCGCCCGGCACCACCAGGTGCCCTCGGTGCTCGGGCGCGTTCATTTCTCGCGGATGACGCCCTACGTGGGCATCATCCTGTTCGGCGTCGTGAGCGCCGCCTTGCTCCTGCCCCGGGACCCCCTCGTGCTCTTCGGGTTCTTCGGCTTCGGGGCCATGATCGCGTTCACGCTCACGCATCTCTCGGTGATCGCACTGCGGTACCGGGAGCGCTCGCTCCCTCGGCCCTTCGTGGTGCCGCTCAACATCAGGTGGCGCGGAGCCCTGCTCCCCGTGCCGGCAGTGGCGGGAGCGGCCGCGACGGCGGTGATCTGGGTCATCATGGTCGCGACCCACCCCGGCGGGCGCATCCTCGGGTTCGCCTGGATGGCCGCCGGCCTCGTGCTCTACGTGGCGTACAGGCGGCGCATCGGGCGGGCACTGCTGCGTCAGCCGCAAGAGACCCAGCTGCCCTCAGCGGCGCTGTCCGACATCGACTACGAGCGCATCCTCGTCCCGGTGACCGGAACCCGTCTCAGCGACGAGATGATGGTCCTGGCGTGCCAGCTGGCGACCGAGAAAGGAGCCACCATCGACGCCGTCTACGTGGTCGAAGTACCGATGAACCTCCCGCTGGACGCGTCCATGGAGCGCGAACGGCTCCGTGGCCGCGCGGTGCTTGACGCCGCAATGGTGGTGGCCGGCGAGTTCGGCGTGGAGGCTTGGCCACACCTCGTGGCTGCACGCCGAGCGGGCCGGGCCATCGTGGAGACGGCAGAGGAGTGGAGTTGCGACGTGGTCGTGATGGGGGCGCCGCGCAAGCAGCGCGCCGACGCCAGGATCGTCGGTGGCACCGTGGACTACGTCATGCGCCACGCGCCCGGCGAGGTGCTCCTGAATCTCGTGCCCCACGACTATCCCATGGAGGGTTCCGCGGCGGAGAGCACGGGGGACGTCGACGAGACGCGGGGCTCAGAGGCCTCCGCCATGGAGAGGAAGTGAGGCACGCATGTACGTGATCATCGCCGGGTGCGGCCGTGTCGGGTCGGGGATGGCCCGGCAGCTCAGCCAGGAGGGTCACGACGTCGCCGTCATCGACGAGGCCCCCGGCGCGTTCAGACTCCTCGGCGACGACTTCTCCGGGCAGCGAGTGGTGGGCGCCGCTATTGACTGGGACGTGCTGATCGAGGCCGGGATCGAGGGCGCGGATGCGTTCGCCGCGGCCACCGACGGCGACAACACCAACATCGTCTGCGCCCTCATCGCCGCTCGCGCCTTCGAGGTGCCGTGCGCGGTCGCCCGCGTGTACGACGCGCTGCGCGCGACGGCGTTCGCGAAGCTGGGCATCCGCACGGTGTGCCCGACCGAGGATGCCCGAGTGCTCATGGTGGATCAGATCCACGAGTGCCCGGCGGCGGGAACGGAGGTGTGAAGCCATGTTCGTACTGGTAGTCGGCGGCGGCAAAGTAGGGCTGAACGTCGCTCGCAGCCTCTTCAACCTCGGGCACGAGTTCATCCTCATAGAACAGCGCCGCACGCGCTTCGACCTTCTCGTGTCCGAATTCGAGGAGCAGCTCCTGTTCGGCGACGGCACGGAGATGTGGGTGCTGGAGGAGGCGGGCATCACCCGCGCGGATCTCGTCGTCGCCGTCACCGGCGACGACGAGGACAACGTCGTCATCGCGCAGCTCGCCAAGCACGAGTACGGTGTTCCCAAGGTGGTGGCGCGCGTCAACAACCCGCGCAACCAGAGGACCTTCGATCTGCTCGAGGTCGATGCCACCGTGTGCGCGTCCACCATGGTGATCTCGATGATCGAGCACGAGCTCCCCTACCACCAGTTCGTACCGCTGCTCTCGATGCGACGCGAGAACGTGGAACTCGTCGAGGTCGAGATCAACGAGGAGTCGCCGGCCGCGCACCTGTCGATCGCCGACATCCGCCTGCCCGACGGTGTCCTGCTCGCCGCCATCCTCCGCGGCGACACCGCCGTGGTGCCGCGTGGCGGCGAGGTACTGCAGCCCGGCGACCAGATCCTCTGCCTGCTGGCGCCGGGCAAGGAGAAGGACCTCATCCGCAGCCTGCTGCCCAGCCGCCGGCCGGAGGACGTCCAGGCCGAGACCAGCATCGACATCACCGACGAATGACGCCGGCGCGCGACGAACGAGGGGGGTGAGGGCGGGTGGACATCATCGTGGCAGGGACGGGGACGCTGGGCCTCAACGTGGCCCAACGATTCTCGGAGGAGCGCCACAACGTCGTCCTCGTCGGCGAGGACGAGGCCGCGCTCCATCGCGCCCAGGACACGATCGACGTCGGCACCGTCGTGGGCAAGGGCAGCACGCCTTCCGTGCTGCTCGAGGCGGGGCTGCGCACGGCCGACCTCATCGTCGCCGTCACCGGCAGCGATGAGGTCAACATCGTCGCCTGCCTCATCGCCGAGACGGCCGCCGAGCACATCATCCGCGTCGCCCGCATCCACGACCCCGCCTACCTGGGGGCGAAGGGCATCATCGACCAGAGCTCGCTCAGCATCGACCTGGTGATCAGCCCGGAGGAGGAGGTCGCGAGCGCCACGGTCAGCCTCGCGTCGGTACCGGGGGCGACCGACGTCAACACGTTCGCAGACGGCCGCGTACTGGAGGTGGGCGTGGAGGTCGACGCCAACTCGCCCATGATCGACAAGCCCATCAGGGAACTCGCACGCCGCGCCGGCGGCCGGATGATGGTGGCAGGGGTCTATCGCGGAGAGGTGGTGGGCGCCCCCAGTCGCGACATCCGGCTGGCCGCCGGCGACGTCCTGTTCATCGTCGCCGACCGCGACACGGTGCGCCGCGCGATGACCAGCCTCGGCAAGCGCTGGGCGCGGACGCGCAACGTGGTCATCGCCGGTGGCGGCTGGGAGGGCGTCTCCATCGCCCGCCGGCTGGCCGCCGCCGGCATCCACACCAAGATCATCGAGCGGGACGCCGCGGTCTGCGACGAGATCTCCCAGTTCCTCCACGACACACTCGTGCTGAACGGCGACGCCATGGACGAGCGTCTGCTCGCCGATGAGGGCTCGGGTCGCGCCGACATGGTGGTCGCCGCCCTGGGCAACGAGAACGACAACATCTTCACGGCGCTGCTCGCCAAGAGGCTGGGCGCGCGCCGGGTCGCGGCGCTGGTCGACACCCCGGGGCGCATGCCCTTCGCCTCCACGATCGGCGTCGACATCGTCCTCAGCCCGCTGCTCTCGGCGCTGAACCCGATCTTGCAGTTCGTGCGCCAGGGCGAGGTGGTCGCCGTGCGGACCCTGCGCGAGAGTCTGGTGGAGGGGATCGAGTTCGTGGCCTCCGAAGGCGCCGGCATCGTCGGTCTGCCGCTGGCGCTTCTCCACATGCCGCACGGCTCGCTCGTGGGGGCGGTGGTACGCGGCGAAGAGGTCATCATCCCGGACAAGAGTACCGTCATCCAGCCCGGCGATCGCGTGGTGCTCTTCGCGCGGCCCGCGCTCATCCCCCGTCTGCAGCGCCTGATGACGTCGGAATGAAGAGCCCCGCAGCCTGATGCCCCCCCGCTCCCCGATCCGAGCCGTCGCCCCCGACGCGCCGGGCGCCTTCGCCGGCACCCGGCGCGTGGGCTATCTGCTCAGCATGCTGCTGCTCGGCATCTCGTGCTCGCTGGCGGTGCCGCTGGTCGTCGCGGCCTTGTACGGGGAGTCCGAGGTCGTCGGGTCGTTCGCGAGCACGCTGTTCCTCGGCGTCGCCCTCGGCGCCACCGGGTTGTTCCTGCTTCGCACCGACCTCTCCGCTATCTCCCGCCGTGAGGGCTTCGCCGTCGTCGGCCTCGGGTGGTTCATGGTCTGCCTGCTCGGCTCGCTGCCCTACGTGTTCTCGGGCACGCTGGGCCCGGTCAACGCGTGGTTCGAATGCACCAGCGGCTTCTCGGGTACGGGAGCGAGCGTGATCGCCAACGTGGAGGCGCTGCCCCGGGGCATCCTGTTCTGGCGCTCCTTCACGCACTGGCTGGGCGGTATGGGATTCGTGGTGCTGTACGTGGCGCTGTTCCCGCTCCTCGGCGTGGGCGCCATGCAGCTGTATCAGGCCGAGGCGCCGGGCATGGAGGTCGACCGCCTGCGCCCCCGTATCAGCAGCACGGCGCGCGTGCTCTGGCTCATGTACCTCGGCATCTCGGCGGTGCTCACCATCACCTACCTGATCGGAGGGATGGACCTCTTCGACTCCCTCTGCCAGATGTTCGCAGTGCTCGGCACCGGGGGGTTCTCCACCCGCAACACCAGCATCGCGGGCTTTGAAAGCGCCTACATCGATTGGATCACCATCGTCTTCATGTGGCTCTGCGCGACCAACTTCTCGCTCCACTGGGCGGTCGTCACCGGCAAGCCCGGGCGACTCCTGCGCAGCTCCGAGTGGCGGTTCTTCACCGCCATCCTGGCGATACTCGGCGTCGCCGTCGGGCTGCTCGCGTGGCGGTCGACCGACAGTTCGTTCGCAGATGCTCTGCGCGAGGGTGTGTTCGAGGTGGTCGCCACCGGGTCGACGACCGGCTTCGCGCTCGCCGACTACGAGCTGTGGATCCCGGCGGCGCAGTTCATCATCTTCCTGCTCATGTTCATGGGGGGGTGCGCCGGGTCCACGGCCGGCGCCATGAAGGTCGTGCGCGTGCAGCTCTTCTTCAAACAGGCCGCCCGCGGCTTCTTCCACACGCTGCACCCCAGCGCCGTCTCGCAGCCGCGCCTCAACGGCAGGGCCGTCACCCCCTCCATGCTGCACGCCGTCTCGGCGTTCATGGGGCTCTATCTGCTCACCTTCGCCCTCGCCACCGCGGCGATCTCGCTGACGGGCATGGACTTCGCCACGGCGACGTCGAGCATCGTCAGCATGCTCGGCAACATCGGCCCCGGCCTCGGCGAAGTCGGCCCCTTCGACAACTACGACTGGGTGCATCCGGCCGGCAAGCTGCTCCTCACCTTCTGCATGCTCGCCGGACGACTCGAGCTGATCACCGTGCTGATCCTCTTCTCGCCGGCGTTCTGGCGACGGTAGGACGACGAGCGCCGGAGGCGAGCGGCCTGGCTCGCGGCCGGCCGCCCGCCTCCGGCTCGCCGGCTGCCGTCAGGCCGCGCGCCGGCCCCTGTAGTCGACGCACTGCGTCTGCGTCACCCACATGGTCCGGGGCTCGGCGTCCACTCCGGCCTTGGCCATGTTCTCCTTCAGCTTGGGGTCGGCGAAGAAGGCGTCACCCCTCTCCCGGCTCGGGAACTCGAGGAACACGGTCAGCCGGCCGGGATCGTCGGCGTCGCGGAAGATCTCGTGCCCCGTACAGTCGTAGCTCGTGCGCAGCGGTTCACCTGCGTCGAACCCCGTCTTCCAGTCGTCGTAGTCGCGCACGTGGGTCGACATCATGAGATACATGATCGCCTCTTTGTCTCGAAGGAAGGATGCACGGCCCGGGGACCGGACGCGTGCGTCCAAATAGTCAGGCGGCGCTCAGCGTGAGTGGACCTGGACCGCCGGACTCAGTCCGGCGGTCGGGACGAGCACCGCCCGCCCCGCCGGCCTCTCTTGCGAGGACGCCTGTCCGGCGTCAGGCCGCCCGACGGGCGGCGTACGTACAGGCCTCCTGCTCGTCCACCCAGGTGGCGCGCGGTTCAGAGATGACGCCGCCCTTCTCCATCGCTTCGCGCAGCGAGGGGTCCTTCATGAACGCGTCCGCGCGCTCGCGCGACTCGTAGCGCAGGAAGATGGTCACGTTGTTCGGGTCGTCCGTGTCGCGGTAAAGGGTGTGGCCCGTACAGCCGAACTTCGCACGGTCCGGCTCGTGCTCGTCGAAGACGGCCTTCCAGGTGTCGTAGTCACGTACAGTGTGTTGCACGATGAGTTCCATCGTCGCCTCTCAGGGAAGTGGCGAGCCGCCCGCCTCGCGGGCCCAGGGCGTCGCCGCATACAGGACTAATTCCCTCCGCTTCAGACGGCAAACAGTTGGCGCGGGCCGCGGGGTCAGGCACCCGCCGGCGGCGCGAGCGCAGTCAGCCGGCGGCGGCGGGTTCCGCTCCCGGGGAGGTCTCGCCGGCGACCGCAGGCTCTCCGGCGTGCTCGTCCGGCAGGTCGACCTGCGGCAGCCATTCCAGCCACCGTGGCAGCCACCAGTTCCACTCGCCGAGCAGCACCATGGTGGACGGGACGATCACCAGACGCACGATCGTCGCGTCGAGGAGGATGGCGATCGAGAGACCGACGCCGAACTCCTTGATGATCGGGTCGCTGGTCAGGGTGAAACTGGCGAAGACGGTGACCATGATGATGGCCGCGGCGGTGATCACGCGCGCGCTGCTCCCCACGCCCGTGCGCACCGCCGCATGCGTGTCCATGCCCTCCGCGTGGGCGTGGAAGATCTGGCTGATCAGGAAGACCTCGTAGTCCGTGGACATGCCGAAGAGCACGGCGAACATGATCAGGGGCACGTAGCTGGCGATGGGCACCGTACCGTAGGCGTTCTCGAGACCGACGAGCCCGAGACCCCAGCCCCACTGGAAGAACGCCGTGAGGATGCCGAACGCGGCCCCGACGGCGAGCAGGTTGCAGAGGATCGCCTTGAGCGGGACGAGCACCGAACGGAAGGCGACGAGCAGCACGACGAAGCTGAGCGCCAGCACGACGCCGATCACCAGCGGCAAGCGCGACGAGATGAGGGCGGCCAGGTCGTCGTAGGCGGCGGTCACGCCGCCGACGTGGGCGGTGATGCCGGCTCCACCGGTGGCCTCGGGGATGACCGTCGCGCGCAGGTGGCGGACCAGGTCCGACGTGACCGGGTCCGCCGGCCGCGTGGTCGCCGTGATGGCGAAGACGGCGGCGCTGCCGCTCTCGTTCACGCTGGGGGGCGAGACCGACTCCACGCCGTCGGCCGCGGCGAGCGCATCCTGCAGGCGCACGAGACGCGGGTCAGTGGCGCGCGGCGAGCCGCCCGCGTCGGTGAGCATCCGGACGAGGTCGCGCTTGAGAGAGCGCGCCCGCTTCGCCTGGCGATCCAGCCGCCGCTTGTCGCGCCGGAGGGCGGCGGAGTCCTTCTTGAGGCGCGCGGCGCGCTTCTCGAGCGCTGCGCCCTCGCCGGCGAGAACGGCCGCCGTCGCCTTGAGGGCCTCGCCTTCGGCGGTCAGCGCGGCGGACCGGACCTCCAGGGATCGCCCCCGCTCCTCGAGGCGCCTGCCCTCGGCCTCCAGCGGCGCCGCTCTCTTCGCAAGCGCCTCCGCATCCTTCTCGAGCGCCGCCGCCTGCGCTTGCACGGCCTGCGCCTGCTGCAGCAGGTCCATCAACTGCGCCTGCAGCTCGGCGAGCTCCACCGGGTCCGTCGTCTGGGCGATCTGGGCCTGCACGGCGGCGATCTGCGCAGCCAGAGACTCGCCCTTGGCCTCGAGCGCCGCGCCGCGCGCCGCGAGCTGCGCCTTCTGCGCCAGCAACCGCGCCTCCTCGGCCACCAGCTGCTCCTTCTGCGCCAGGAGCTGGTTCTTCTCGGCGAGCAGCGGAGCGACCCTGGTTCCAAGGGTCGCCTGCTGCGCCTTGACCGAGGCGCCACGCGCCTTCAGAGCAGCCTCGTCCTTCTTGAGACCCTCACCGCGCCGCTCGAGCGCCTTGCCCTGCCGCTTCAGGCGCTTCGCATCCTTCTCCAAGCGGTCCGCGAGGCGCTCGGCCCTCTCCTTCTCCGCCGTGTACCCTGCGCTCGGCTCGGCGGCAGGCAAGAACCCCGTCGCCACGAGGAACCGGCCGTTGGCGCCGGGGCCCAGCCCGGCGGACACGAGATCGTAGGCGCGGCGCTGCGTCGTCGACGTGGGCCAGGCGCCGATGTCCTCCTGCCCGAGGATGAGGGTCAGCGTCGGCGCCGCCAGCGGGAGCAGCACGAGGAGCGACGCGATGAGGGAGATCCACGGGTGCCGCGTCACGGCGCCCGCCCAACGCGCCCAGATGTTGTCCCCGTCGGGAGCGTGCTCCACGCGCCGCCGCCACGGCAGCCGAAGGGCGTCGATCCGCCGGCCGACCACCGCCAGCACGGCCGGCAGGAAGGTGATCGCCGTGAGCACTGCCACGAGCACCGCGAGCGCCGAGGCCCAGCCCATCGCCCCGAGGAGCGGCACGCGCGCGACGAGCAGGGACAGCAGCGCGATGATCACCGTGACGCCGGCGAAGACCACCGCGCTCCCCGAGGTGGCCATGGCGCGCGCTACGGCCTCGCGGACGCTCGCCCCTCCGTGGAGCTCGTCGCGGTAGCGGAAGACGATGAAGAGCGCGTAGTCGATGCCGACGCCGAGCCCCAGCATCGTCGCCAGCGTGGGGGCGACCACGGGGATGTCGGCGACGTGCCCGAGCAGGCCGATGAGCCCCAGTCCGGTCACGAGCGCGACGACGGCGGTGACGATCGGCATGCCGGCGGCGGCCAGCGTGCCGAACGTGACCGCAAGGATCACGATACCGACGCCGAGGCCGATCATCTCGCTGCGCCGCGACTTCTCCTCGGAGAGCCTGACGCCGAGGACGCCGCCGGCCTCGACCTGGATGCCGGCGTCTCGGGCAGGCTGCGCCGCGGCCATGACCTCGCTCGCGAGCGCACGCGTGACCTGGCCACCGTTCACGTCGAGCAGCACCTGAGCGACGGCCGTCTTCTCGTCGTCGCTCATGAGCAGGGAGCGGGCGCCGCGGTCGAACGGGCTCATCGCGCTGGTGACGTGCGGCACCGCCCGCATGCGTCGCACCGACTCCTGCACCGATCGCTTCGCCCGGGGGTCGGTCAGCGCGCCGTCGGCCACGTGGAACACGACGGCGCTCTGGCCGTTCTGCTGCGGCGCGAACTCACGGGCCAGGAAGTCGGTGGCCCGCTGCGTCTCGGTGCCGGGCAGGCGGATGTCGTTGGAGGTCCGAGCCCCGAGCAGCAGCCAGCCGGCGCCGACGAGCGCGACGATGCACGCCCAGACGAGCAACACGAGCCACGCGCGCCGCGCGCAGAGACCGCCGAGTCTGTAAAGTAGGCTGGACACGCCGCGGTATCGCTCCTCCGGCCGGGAATCCTGACGATACGTGGCCCGCCGGGAGTGTCAAGCACAGCGATCCGAAGCGAAGTCCTTCACCGGGCACTGACAGAGGAGAAGCGCGTGAAGAGGAAGACACGGATCATCAGCGCGATGGCGGCGATGGTCGCCGCGCTCGCCATCGCCGTGGCCCTTGCGGGCTGCGGGTCGACGACCCCCGCCGAGGCGCCGTCGACGATCTACCCGGAGTCCTCGCCGACCGCCGGCGCCGCCGCCCTCAAGGCCTACCTGAACGACGCGAAGAGCGTCCTCTCCGACGTCGGCACCACGGCCGCCAGCCTGCCCGACGCGGTCGCCGGCGTGAGCAGCAAGCCCGACGACACGTGGTCGACGACGGCGACGAGCCTGCAGGACATCTCGACGCAGCTCGGCGACGAGGCGACGGCGCTCGCCGCGCTGCAGCCGCCGGAGGCCCTGCAGCCGATCCAGGACGCCGTGGTCACGGGCATCGAGGGTGCGCAGTCCGCCGTGGACAAGCTTGCCGCGGCCCTGGACAAGGGCGTGGAGACCTCCGAGACGGCGAAGGCGGAGATCCAGTCGAAGGTCGACAGCCTGCAGTCACAACTCCAGGGCCTGAGCGAGCAGCTCAGCAGCGCCCTCGGGGGCCTCGCGAACTAGGCCGTCTCGATGACGGTGGGGCGGGCGGTCCCTCGCGGGAGCTCCCGCCCCACCGTCACGCGCGTCACGTCCGCACGGTGACCGGCACGGTCTGCGCCAGGTCGTCGCCCGTGGCGGGCGCTCGCGCCGCCCGGACCGGCCTCACTCCTGCGAGTGCAGCCCGACCGTGTTGCCCTCGGTGTCGGCGATCATGGCGAAGTGGCCGGCGCCCTCCATGCCGATCGCCGTCTTCGGCATCAGTATCTTGCCGCCGGCGCCCTCCACCCTGTCGAGTACGGCCTGCAGGTCGGGGTTGCCGTTGAGGAAGACCGCCGTGCCGGTAGCGCTGGGCACGGCGCCCTCCCCGCGGACGACGGCGCCGCCGACCTCGCCCTTGCGCCAGTCACCCGGGAAGCCCCACATCTCCATGCCGGGGCCGGCGTCCATCTGCTGCAGCTCGAAGCCGCAGATCGTCTCGTAGAACTTCTTCGCCCGCGCCATGTCGGCCGCGGGGATCTGGAACCATGTGATCGCGGAAGCCATCGGATCTCTCCTCAGTGGTTCGTCCCCAGTCGGGGCCTATCCACTAGATTGCTCAGCGACCCGCGCCGGAAACGCGTTGCGTCAGTCGTCGTCGCCGACGCCGGCCGGAGCGCTCGCGCGGTCGCCGGCCGGCGCGCCCTCGCGTCCTGCTGCGGGGCTCACCACAGCGCGCCAGAAGACCACGTCGGCGATCGCCAAGGCGGTGCCCACGGCGATATAGACGATCCCCAGAAGCGTGCGGCCCCACCAGGAGTCGACGAGGGCGGACTGGCGCAGGAGCACGCCGCCGCCCATCATGACGACGATGAAGAGCCACGAGCTCGGCGCGAAGAGGCCGAAGAAGGAGGCGTGTCCGCGCGTGCGGATGCGCAGCACGGCCTTGTTCGCGTACTTGATGAGGATGAAGCGCGCCTTGATGAGGCCGATCGCCACGGCGACGAG
>DASRZL010000069.1:0-2449 GCA_035686425.1 Thermoleophilia bacterium | reverse complement strand
GCGGTAGACGCCGACGCGTGCGGCAGCGGGCGGGGCGTCCGAGAGCCACACGTCACGCCATGCGCCATCGGCCGAGCACCACTCGGGACCAGCCTGCCCGGCGTACTCGCCCGTGCGCTGCGCGACGAGGCGGAAGCCGTCGATGCTGACCTGGGGCGCGAAAATCTCGCGGCCCGCGCGCGAGTCCCAGCGGCCGACGAGGTAGATCTGACGCGCGAACGGGTCGAGGTCGAGTCGCTGGCAGAGGGCCAGGAACACGCGAATCTCGGCGTCGCTCGCTTTCGGCGCCAGTTGCTCGCGAATCAATCGCGCTTCGTCGCGCGTTCCGCGCTGCGGTACCAGGCCGGAATCGGCCGCCTTCGTGATGCTCGTCATGCTCTCTCTCCTCGCTCGCAGTGTAGCACTCAAACGTCAAAGGTGATGGGCGCGTCCGCGTCGACCGGCTCCAAAGCCGGGAGCTCGCGCAGTCCATCAACGGCCGCGATCATGCGCATCGCCTCGACCAGCGACAGCGCGGCGCACTGCGCAGCAGCCCACGAGGCGCCGTCGCAGCGCGTCTCGCGGTAGCCCGTACCGTCCTTCGGGAGCCGCACGATACGCGCGCCAACACGCGGCGGCATGTCCGGCAACTCGGCGGTGATCAACAGGTCGTAGACCGCGCATTGAAGAAACATCGAGCGCGGCGAGAGCCGCTTGCTCGTCTTCATGTCGACGATCTCCGGACCATCGAAGACGGCGAGCATGTCCAGCGTTCCCGCGAGTCGCAGGCGCTCGGACACGAGCGGCCATTCGAGCAGGAGCGGCGTGTGAGTCGTGCGTGCGTGCCAGTCGAGGAACGCGGCGAAGCACGTGTCAGCGGCCGTCTGATCGGGCGAGTCCCACAGCGCCGGCTCCGGTGGAAGCCCGAGGTAGTGCGCCTCGATCGCCTTGTGCACGGCGGACCCGACCTGCCGCGCCTCCTCGGCGATGCGGAACGCGTGACGGCCTTCGTACGCGTACCAGCGGAAGAGCGCCTTGCGCTTGTCGGGCGCGTCGAGCGCGTCCGCGATCTGCGACGCACTGAGCGGCTTCGAGCCGTCTGCCAGGCGGTACCCGTCCGCCGGGCGCCCGTCGCCGACGCGCAGGGTCACGAGCGGCTCCATTCGTCCATCGAGGCGGCCCACTCCGCGCAGGGCGGGCACGTGAGAGCGCCGACCACGATCGCGTCGCAGTGAGCGCAGCGTCCGTCGAGCAGCACGTGGAGCGCGGGGCTCGCGTCGGCGTCGTCGTAGCGCGACGGCGGCGGCACGGTAAGAGCGACCTCTGCCGCCTCGGCAGGCACGGGCGGGGGCGGCGGCAAGCGGTCACTCGGCATCGTCATCCTCCGTGACCGACAGGGCCAACACGAACGCGGCGAAGCCCACGAGCACGACGCCCGCCATGAGCGCCATCTCGAACGAGGTCATCGCGACACCTCGCCCGCGGCCTCGCGCGCGTCGTCCTCGTCGGTGACGCGCTGGAGCTCGGCGAGGCAGCGCCGCACGGCGTCGGTGAAGGTGCCGGCGTAGTCGGCCGCTACGACGCTGCCGCGCCTGTCGATGACGCTGACGTGCCACAGGCGGTCGCGCATGGCGACGCGGAGGTCGGCGCTCCATCGCGCGGTGAGAGTGGCGAGGTCGAGCATGGCGGCTTCGTGGATGATGTCGAGGGGGCGGGCGAGTCGTTGCATGTCCGCACTGTGCAGAGTCGCCGTCGAAAGCGCAACGGCCGTCGCGTCCTGTGGCATCCGTACGCGCCATTACACGACAGAACCGGCACCGAGTGACCGCGCTTCGCTCACAGGTGCGCGTCGGGTGTAGCGTGCGGGCCAATCCTGGCGCACCTTGGGACTTGGAGGTTCTATGACGAAGCGATTGCGCGTGAATGAGGAAGGCGTGGACGGCGACGGCGGGTGCTATGATCTGACGATCTCGTCGCAACACTACGGCATCAGGATCGGTGACGAATCCGGCGAGTACGTCGACGTGACGCCGACCATGTGGGCTGCGCTCGTGGCGGCGGTCGAGGTCGAAGACGTGCCCGAGCCGAAGACGCCGGGGCAGGTGCTCGAGGCGGCGCTGATCGCGGAGGGGTTCACGCCCCTGTCGTGGCAGTCGAAGGACTTCGAACGCGTCGCCACCCGCCTCGGCATCAAGCCGGAGGGCGAGTGATGGACGCGGGATGGAACATCGCGAAGCGTCGCAAGGCGCTGGGTCTGACGCAGTCTCGGCTCGCCGAGCTCCTCGGCGTCGACCGGACGAGCGTGGTTCACTGGGAGTCCGGTCGGCGTGAGCCGGTCGGCGTGACAGCGGAGCGGCTCGAGGCCGTGCTCGCGGGACTGGAGGCGGCGCGATGACCCCGTCGACGATGACCCCCGCGGAGCTCTGGGCCCGCATCCTCGAACTGCGCGAGGCCGGTCGCGAGGTGACGC
>DASRZL010000068.1:0-5154 GCA_035686425.1 Thermoleophilia bacterium | reverse complement strand
CACCCACATGAGCGTCGTCCAGGGCGCGATGAAGAAGCCGATGACCGGCCACAGCCAGCTGCTGAAGGCCAGATCCCAGCGGGTGGGGTCGGCGATCCACCAGATCAAGACGCCGGCGCGCGCGCCGAGCAGGAAGATCGCAGTAAAGAGACAGCACATACCCTCTCCGTTCTCGTAGGTGCGGCGGGAGCACGGCCGACCAGACCCGCCGCTTGTCCGGGCCGCCAAGCGATTCCGGTCGAACTTACCAGACGGTCAGACGCCCACACAAGGGCCAGCCGTCTGTGGCCCACTGTTCCGTGAATCACCCGAGCCGCGTGCCTTCCACCTCGAGCCCGCCGCCCTCGGGAAGCTTGCTCCAGCTCCTTACCGCCCATTCCTCCTTGAGCACTTCCTCGAATGCTTTCTCAAGGAACTCCGGGCGAGCCCACTCGTCCACGTCGAAGTCGCGCTTGATGTAGTCGTGGCTGAACATGAAGTCCTTGCCGATCTTGATGGACTGCATGTTCTGCGCGCTCAGGCTGGGCACCATGTCGACGTGCTTTATGCCCTGGTAGGTGTGCTCGGGATCCAGGTAGAAGGTCTGCCGGTTGAGGATGTACGCGGCGGCGCGCTTGTTGTCGTTCGCCCAGCGGCCGACCTTGATCATGGCCTTCATGTAGGCGACGACCAGCTCGGGGTGCTCATCGGCCATCACGTCGGTGCAGGTGATGACGGCCGGGCAGTTGGCCATCTGCAGGGTCCAGTCGGGGTAGTGCGAGAGATCCTCGATGGACTTGATGTTGCCCGTGGCCTCCGAGAGCTGCTGCAGGGGCCCACTCTGGTTGTAGATGGCGTCCACGGTGCCGGCCAGGAGCGCCCTCTCCAGTGGGCGGAAGGCGAAGTCATGCTTGTGGTCGCGGCGCAGCCACAGCTCCGAGGGGTTGTTCATGGGCACCTGAAGCATCTCGGGCTTGTCGTACCAGTCGTCGGGGTATGGGAATTCGACGATCTCCACGTCGTCCATGGTCATGCCGTGCATGCGCAGCATGAGCTCGATGCCGGCGTGCTCTTGGATGCGCCACCAGTCGGTCTTGATGGTGTTCAGGCTCTTGGTGAGACCGATCTTCTTGCCCTTGAGCTCCTCGATCCGGAAGAGATCGTCTCGGGCACGCACCATCATCACGCCGCCCTCGTGGACTTGCGTCGCCCCGAGCAGCACGGTGCGGCGCATGTCGGCGTGGACGTGGATCGGCGGGTAGAGGCCGCCGAAGCGCACGAGGTTGTCGAGGTTGTGGATGTAGTGCGGGTACCAGTTGTTCTCGGGTGCGTGACGGAAGTAGGCGTACTCGACGCCGATCTTCTTGAACTCCTCGCGGCACCAGCCCAGCTCCTGGTCGACGTTGTTGGCGGACACCATCGGGCAGTTGGTGAACCACACTTCGTTCCAGTCCAGGGGTACCGTGGTGCTGACCCGTTCCTGCTCTGCCATCATCAGATCCTCTCTCGTTGCCTGTCGATTCGCGCGGCGGAAGTGCGGTCGAGGTTCGTGCTCACAGACCGTCGTGGTGCTCGTTGCTGGGCAGGCCGGCCGCCTGCCAGGCGCCGAAGCCTCCCTCGAGGTTGGCCACGTTCTCGTAGCCCATGTCCTCGAGCGTCGCGCAGGCGAGCGCCGCGCGAGCCCCGGATCGGCAGTACACGATCACGCGACCGGCGGGATCGAGCTCTTCCTTGTAGCGCGGGCTCGCCGGGTCGGCGGCGAACTCGAGCAGTCCCCGGGGGACCTGGACGGCGCCCTCGATGTGGTGCTCCCACTCCACCGGCTCGCGCACGTCGAGGAACACTGCGGTGCCGGCTGCCACCTCACTCGCGGCGTCCGGGGGCGACACGTTCTCGACCTTGGCCTTGGCCTCGGTGATCATCTCAGCGACTGTCCTTGCCATCATCTCCTCCTGGTACGGGCGGCGTGGTCAAGCGGTACCGGGAAGAGTAACGCAATACTTGTCTTCTTACCAAGCGCAGATCATGATGACCGGCGTGGTGTGCCGTTGCCGAGGCTCTGCTAGCCTTGGGCGGACGGACGTTCGGGCCGGCTGGGGAGGCCGTGGGGTTGAGAAAGCGACTGGACGAGGAGCGCCGGGACGAGTTGCTCGACGGCGTCATGCGGATCGTCGGCGTTCGCGGGTTCTCGCAGGTGCCGATCGCGGAGCTGGCGCGGGAGCTGCAGTGCTCCGCAGCGACGCTCTACAAGATCGCGCCGAGCAAGGACAGCCTTGTGCTGCTCGCCTTCTCCAGGTGGGCCGACGTCGTCTTCGCCGACCTCGAGGCGCGCGCCGCCAGGGGCAAGACGGCCTCGAACCGCGCCCGCGCGTACTTTCGCGCCGGAGCCGACAGGCTCCGGCCCCTGTCTCTGGCGTTCTTCGCGGACGTCGCCCGCTACGAGTCGACCCGGCTCGCGTGGCGGACGACGGTCGTCGACCGCTACGTCGACCGCTTCGTCGAGCTGGTCAAGGCCGCAGAAGAGGCCGACGAGATACGTCCCGTGAACCTGCACTTTCTCGCCGAGCTGCTGCGGCAGGTCGGGCTGGTGACGCGGGACGACCGGGTCCTGAGAGACGCCGGCCTCACCAGCGAGGAGGCCGTGCTGCTCGTGGACTCACTCATCTGGGAGGGGCTGCTCAGGTCGTAGCGCGCACGTGGCCAGAGAGCCGGCGTGCGTGGGGCGACTGCTACGCTGCGCGTCTTGCGTGCCTGTGCCGGCGCAGACCGAGCAGCGGGATGACGAGCAGCGTGGTGCTCGCCACGAGATACAGGCCGGCGGCGACCTGCGGGGCGACGAGGGCCACGGCGATCGCGACGCCGTTCAAGCCGATCGAGGCCCAGCGCTGCCGGGCCACGCGCCGCAGGGTGCCTTCGTCGAAGTCGTCCACGAGCAGTGCCGGCTCCCGCGCCAGGTAGAGGATGAGCAGGCTGAGCACGAGCGAGGCGATCAGCACGTCGACGCCGTAGAGCAGCGTAGCGACCTCGGCATCATCCCCGCGCAGGTGTGTGACCATGAGGGACGTGGTGAAGGGCAGCAGCCCGACGAAGAACAGCAGCACGAGGTTCAGGGCGTAGGCCACGCCGTCCCCGGACTTCATGAACTTGGTGACGCCGGAGTGGGTGATCCAGATCCCTCCGATGAAGGCGAAGCTGATGTAGTAGCCGAGGAACTCGGGCCACTGCTCGCGCAGCGCCGGCAGCAGAGGAGCGCCCTCGGGCGGCACGGCGATCTCGAGCACCAGCAGCGTTATCGCGATCGCGAAGACGCCGTCGGAGAAGGCATTGAAGCGGTCGAGGGGGAGGGAGCGCGGTTCGCGGCCGCCGGCACTGCTGCCTTGTGGGTGCTGAGGTGAGTCATCGCTCATGACGGCCTCTCTCGCGCGCAGGGCGATCGCGGGGTCGTTCGGTGAGCGAAGACGCCGCCATCCGCCCCCGGTCCGGAACAGAGCGAGGGGCGGAGCAAGAATACCTGCCCCGCCCCTCGCGTCAAACGCTACTTCTGCCGCAAGGCCGAAGCGGCCGTCAAGCCTCCTGCTTCTTGGCGCCGGCCAGGCTCTTCTTGAGCTCGTCGGCGGTGTCCTTGTCGGCCTTCTTGAGGGCCTTCTTGTCGGCCTTGGCCAGCTGCCGCTCGACCTCGTCGACCCAGATCTCCTCGAAGACCGCGATGACGCCCGACGTGCCGGGCGGGACGACGTCCTCCACGTCCTGCGCGATGCCCTTCTCGTCGTGATGCTTGGCGAGTTTGCCGACCAGGCCGCCGACCAGGCCGCCGACGACCATCGCGCCGAGCAGCGGTGGCGCGAAGAGGCCGACGACGAGGCCGCCGGCGACGCCGACGGTGGCGCCCTTGAAGACGTCGTGGTCGCCGCTCTCCTTGACGTGCATCGTGCCGTCGGCGTCACGGCTGATGAGGACGGCGCCGTCGATGAAGACGATGCCCTGGCGCTGCGCCTTCTTGAGGGCGTCGAAGTCGATCTTGGCGGCGGTGGGGTCGTTGTACCCGGCGATGTACAGATCGATTGGTGCGTCGCTCATTGTTCCTCCTGGGTGTGGTTGCTACGGTCCGCTACGTGAGGCCTGTCAGCGGACGCTGGTGCTGGGTCTACCGCGGTTCGCTTCTCTTGAACCATGCCGGCCGAGCCGCCTCGACCGTTTCTCGCCTCTCTCTACCTGCCACTTGCGCCACGGCGCTTCGTCTCGTTCTGCGGCACGACGCCGAGCTGGGAGCGCGCACGCGGCCGCTTGTCGACGTCGACGCGGCCGCGGCCGAACGCGTCCATCCTGCCCCAGCGACCGGGGATGTCGAGCAGTTCCAGCCGACCGATGCCCGTCGGCAGGGCCGGGTCGACGATGAGGTGGTCCCCGGTCGGCTCGAGTCCGAGCATCGTGCGCAAGAACAGAAGCGGCGCCCCTGTGGACCAAGCCTGCGGGCTGCAGGACGTCGGGTATTGCACCGGGTACTTGGTCAGCTCCCGAGGGTAGCCGCCGAAAGCCTCGGGCAGGCGGCCGTCGAAGAACTCGGCGGCGTCAAGGACGCCCGCGGCGATGCGCGCCGCCTCCTCTTTGAAACCGTACCGTCTGAGCCCCCAGGCGATGAACGAGTTGTCGAACGGCCAGATGGTGCCGACGTGGTAGCCGATCGGGTTGTAGCGGGTCTCGCCCATGGCCAAGGTACGCACGCCCCAGCCCGAGTACATCGCCGGCGACATGAGGTGGCTGGCAACGGCCTTTGCCCTGGTCTTGTCGACGATCCCGCTCCAGAGAAGATGGCCGTTGTTCGAAGCGAGGGCGTCGACTTGGCTGCCGTCGGCCTCCAGCGCGATCGCGTAGTACTTCTCGTCGGCGAGCCAGAAGTCGCGGTTGAAGCGACGCTTGAGGTCCGCCGCCTCCTTCTCGAGTTGCTTGGCGAAGTCGGGATCGCGCCACACCTCGCGTGCCAGCCGGGCGCCGCGCACCTTGGCGTCGTAGGCGTAGCCCTGCAGCTCACAGGTGGCGCGCGGGAAGCCCGGCAGGTGACCGTCCCGGTACGAGATCGAGTCCCAGGAGTCCTTCCAGCACTGGTTCTCGAGACCCGTCTCCTCGTTGCGCCGCTGATACGAGATGTACCCGTTGTCCTGCAGGTCGGCGTAGTCG
>DASRZL010000067.1:0-17186 GCA_035686425.1 Thermoleophilia bacterium | reverse complement strand
GCCATCACACAGCCCTCGGCGAGCAGCACCGCGGTGCCGAAGGCGAACTCGTCCGCGCCGAGCGCAGCCGCCACGACCACGTCGTGACCGGTGCGCAGGTCGCCGTCCACGCGCAGACGGACGAGCTGGCGAAAGCCGGCGACGGCGAGCGCCTGATGGACCTCGGCCAAACCGAGCTCCCACGGCATGCCGGCGTGTTTGATCGAGTTGAGCGAGGCTGCGGCAGTGCCGCCGGCGGCGCCGGAGACGTGGATCACGTCGGCGCCGGCCTTCGCGACGCCGGCCGCGATGGTACCGATCCCGGTGCCGGCGACCAGCTTCACGGAGATCCCGGCCCGCGGGTTCACCATGCGCAGGTCGTAGATCAGTTCCGCCAGATCCTCGATCGAGTAGATGTCGTGGTGCGGCGGCGGCGAGATGAGCGTCACACCGGGAGCGGCGCGGCGCAGCCCAGCGATGTACGCGGTGACCTTGTCGCCGGGCAGCTCGCCGCCCTCCCCCGGCTTGGCTCCCTGAGCTACCTTGATCTCGAGCTGCTCGGCGCCGGCGAGATACTCCGTCGTGACGCCGAAGCGCCCGGACGCGACCTGGCGAATCTGCGAGGCGGCCCGGTCGCCGTTCTTCAGTCCCTTCAGGTGCGGGAGCCGCGCCGAGACTCCCGCCCCATCCACGTCGTCGATCGGGGCGTCCCGCTCGGCGTCCTCCCCGCCCTCGCCCGAGTTGGCGCGGCCGTGGATTCTTGCCATCGCGACGGCGATGGTCTCGTGCGCCTCGCGCGAGAGCGCGCCGAGCGACATGCCACCCGTACAGAAGCGCGGCAGGATCGCGGAGGTCGGCTCGACGTCCCCGGCCGGTCCCGCACCGGCCGGTCTCGCTGCGTCGGCCGGCCTCCCACCCTCGCCGCACAACCGCAGCAAGTCGCGCAGCACCGTGGGCGGCCGCTGCGCGAGCTTCTCACTGTAGCTGCGGTACAGATCGGGCAGCCCCTCGACGCAGGCGCGGCGCAGCGTCTTGGCGGCCTCCGGGTTGTTCAGATGATACTCACCCCGCCGCCGGTACCGCACGAAGCCGTAGTCCTGCAACTTCTCGGGAGTGAGCTCCGGGAACGCCTGCTGGTGGATCCAGACGGTCTCCTGGGCGAGCTCTTCGACGCTGAGGCCGCCGATACGCGATGGTGTGCCGGAAAAGCCGAGCTCGATGAGGTCCGGGCCGAGTCCTATCGCCTCGAACAGCTGCGCGCCGTGGTAGCTCGCGAGCAACGAGATGCCCATCTTGGAGAGGATCTTGAGCAGCCCCTGCTCTGCGGAGATCCGATAGTGGCGGAGCGCCTCTTCGAGATCGCCCGGGTCGGCCGAGGCGGGCGCGCCGGCCGCGGCGGAACCGGACGACGGCCCGTCCGTGAGCCGGCCACGATCCCAGAGATCGCGGACCGTCTCGAAGGCGAGGTACGGGTGGACGGCCGAGGCGCCGTAGCCGACGAGGCAGGCGAAGTGGTGGACGCTCCAGCACTGCGCGGTCTCGACGACGAGCGAGGTGCGGCTGCGCAAGCCTCGCCGGATGAGATCGTGGTGGACCGCGCCGACGGCGAGCAGCGGCGGCGCATGACCCGCGCCGGCGCCGACCGGCGCGAGGCGGTCGCTGAGGACGACCACCTCCGCGCCGTCACGGACCGCGGCGGCGGACTCGCGGCACACACGCTCGACGGCCTCGCGCAGTCCCCACGGCCCGCTGGCGACCTCGTAGGAGGTCGAGACCCGGGCCGTGCGTAGCCCCAGTTCGGGCAGCGCCGCCATCTCCGCGTCGTTGACGATCGGCGAGGGCAGCTCGACCTGCCGCGCGTGCCCGGGCTCAGCTGTCAGGAGGTCGCCGCGCGCGCCCAGCTTGACCGCGAGCGACATGACCAGCCGTTCGCGCAGCGGGTCGATAGCGGGGTTCGTCACCTGGGCGAAACGCTCGGTGAAGTAGTCGTAGAGCACGTGCGGCTTACCGGAGAGGATCGGAAGCGGCGCGTCGTTGCCCATCGAGAAGCGCGGCTCCTTGGCCTGACGAGCCATCGGCCGGACGATGAGCTCGACGTCCTCGGCGGTGAAGCCGGCCGCCGCCTGGCGAAGCAGCAGGCCGCCGGGCGCGCACGGACCCCCGGCCGGCGCAGCGGCCCGGCCCGGCACGGAGGCCTCTGCCGGCGCCGCGATCTCAGCTGGCGTGTCGACCCCATCCGACGCGCCGGCCCCGCCCGGCGCCACAACCTCGCCCGGCGTGACCGCCTCTGAGGGCGCCGGGTCGAACGCCTGCGGCGCCAGGCTCCGGCGTTCGGCCAGCAGCCAGGCGCCGTACGGGCGGCGGGACGCGACAGAGGCCTTGACGACGTCGTCGCGCAGCAGCCGCCCGTTGTCGAGATCGACGGCGATCATCTGGCCGGGGCCGAGCCTGCCCTTCTCGACGATCTCCTCGTCCGGCAGCGCGACGGCGCCGGCCTCCGAGGCGAGCGCGAGCAGGCCGGAGCGGGTGCGCGCGTAGCGAGCCGGGCGCAGGCCGTTGCGGTCGACGCAGGCGCCGGCGTGGCGGCCGTCGGCGAAGGCGACCAGCGCCGGTCCGTCCCACGCTTCCTGAACGCCGGCGTAATAGTCGTAGAAGTCGGTGACGCGCGGGTCGCCGGGCGCGGCCGCGCCCTCGTAGGCGGCCGGCATCGTCATCATCAGCGCTTCGAGGGAGCTGCGGCCGCTGCGCACCAGCAATTCGACGAGTTTGTCGAGCGCCCCCGAATCGCTGCTGTCGGCGTGCACGGGCGGCAGCAGGTCGGCGATGCGCGCGCCCCAGACCGGAGCGGCCAGCTCCGGCTCGCGGGCGCGCATCCAGGCGAGGTTGCCGAGCAGCGTGTTGATCTCGCCGTTGTGAGCGAGCAGCCGCATCGGCTGCGCCAGGCTCCACTTGGGCGCCGTATTGGTGCTGAAACGGCGGTGCAGCACCGCGAAGGGACTGACGAAGCCCGGATCCTGAAGGTCGGGGTAGAAGTCGGGAAGGACGGCGGATGTGACCATCCCTTTGTAGACGATGGTCCGCGAGGAGAGCGAGCAGACGTAGAGGTCCTCGAGACGCCGGATGATCGGCTGGCGGAGGAGCGCCCTGCCGACGGCCCTGCGGGCCAGGAGCAAGGCGCGCTCCAGTTCGTCGCCGGCGAGCATCGGAGAGGTCGCCACGATCTGCTCCACCTGCGGGTGACGCTCGCGGACGCTCGGAGGCAGCGCCTCAGGCCGCAGCGGCACCGAGCGCCAGCCGACGACCACGAGGCCCTCGTCGCGCAGCGCCTTGGCCACCAGTTCTCGGGCGAGGTGCCGCTTTCCCTGCTCCCGCGGCAGAAAGACCATGCCGACCGCGGTCGAGAACGGCCGCGGCTCGGCGACGCGCTGCTCGGCGAGCCACGGCTCGAGCACGCGCCAGGGAATCGCGGTGAGGATCCCGGCGCCGTCAGAGGCTTCGCCATCGGCGCCGACGCCGCCGCGATGCTCCATCGCGGCGAGGGCGCCGAGGGCAAGCTCGACGACCTCCCGAGACGGCTCGCCCGGTATCGACGCGACCAGTCCTACGCCGCACGCAGCGTGCTCGCGCCGCTCCAAGAGTGCCTCTGCCGCGAAGCCTATCGTTCCGGATTTGTACAAGAAGTCCTAACGACTGCTTATTGGTAGGACATTCTAGACCACTGTCGGTGGCGTGACCACTATCGGCTCGGCCACCATCGGCGTGGCCACTGCCGGCGCGGCCCGTGGGCTGCCCGCGGGATTCCCGCACGGCCCGCGGAATGCCCGCACGGCCCGCGGAATCCGCGCTCGAGCCTCGACACCACGAGTGTTGCCGTGGCTGATGCCGCCAGCGATGCCGTGACTGCTGCCGTCACTGATGCCGCCAGCGATGCCGTGGCTGCTGCCGTCAATGTCCCGACAAGCGCTTGACTGCATCGCGGCGACCGCCCTTCGGCACCGGCAACCGCTTCAGCCGACCGCAAGCCAGGAGCCGGTCGCGGCGGGGCCGCCGACCGGCGGCGGGCCGAGGTCGCCGACCGGCGGCGCGGGGCGAGGCGGCCGACCGGCGGCGCGGGGCGAGGCCGCGCGCATGCTGGTGTGTCGGCCTCGGTGCCGCCTGCGGCACCACCGGTGATGCCGGGTGGTGCCGCTCATGGTACCGCGTGCGGCACCGTGCACAGTGCCTGGCGGTGCCGTCTGCGATGCCGGCGGTGGTGCCTGTAGAAGGCGAGTACATGCACGGTCCCAGAGACGCACCGCGCGGGCGGCGCACGAGTGGACGTTGCCGCGGGCAGACTCCGCGCCGCGGCCGCGATCCCGTCTTGCCTCCCCGCCACGAACTTGGCACAATCACCGGTGTCCATACGGCGCCCCGCGCCGCCATACCGATAGGCCTGAAAGGATGACTATTATGAATCAGCGCCAGGCCACGATCGAGAAGCTCGTCAAAGACGAGAATGTGAAGCACATTCAGTTGTGGTTCACGGACATCCTGGGGAACCTCAAGATGGTCGAGGTCCCCGACCGGCAGCTCCCGAGCGTCATCGAGAACGGCGCTGCCTTCGACGGCTCTTCCATCACCGGCTACGCCGAGATCGAGGAGAGCGACATCGTCGCGACGCCCGACTGGGACACCTTCACGGTGCTGCCCTGGGCCTCGGGCAGCGAGCGTACCGCGTTCGTCTTCTGCGACGTGGTCGACCGCAACTACAAGCCTTTTGAGGGCGACCCGCGCTGGGTGCTCCGGCGCCAGCTCGAGCGCGCCAAGAAGATGGGCCTCGAGTTCTACGTGGGTCCCGAGCTCGAGTACTTCTACTTCAAGGACTCGGTGGCTCCCGAGCTCACCGACGACGGCGGCTACTTCGACGTGCTGCCTGCCGACCTCGGCAACGACCTGCGCAAACAGACGATGCGCACGCTCGACAAGCTCGGCATCCCGATGGAGGCGAGCCACCACGAGGTCGCCCCGTCGCAGCACGAGATCGACCCGCAGTACGACAAAGCCCTCGCGATGGCCGACCGGGTGATGATCATCCGGCTCATCGTCAAGGAGGTCGCGGCCCATAACGGTGTGCACGCGACCTTCATGCCCAAGCCCATGCACGCGCAGAACGGCAGCGGGATGCACGTCCATCAGAGCCTGTTCCGCGAGAAGACCAATGCCTTCTTCAGCGAGACGGATCCCGACCACCTCAGCGACATCGCAAAGGGCTTCATCGCCGGTCAGCTCCGTCACATGCGCGAGTTCACGTCGGTGCTCAACCAGTATGTGAACAGCTACAAGCGCCTGGTTCCCGGCTACGAGGCGCCCGTCTACATCAGCTGGGCGCACCGCAACCGCACCGCGCTGATCCGCGTGCCCCTCTACGTGCAGGGCAAGGAGAGCACCGTGCGCGCCGAGCTCCGCAACCCTGACCCGGCGGCCAACCCCTACCTCGCTTTCGCGGTCATGCTCGCCGCCGGTCTCGAGGGCATCGAGAATGGCTATGACTTGCCGTCGGGCGTCGAGCCGAACATCTACAAGATGACCGCCGACGAGCGCGAGACGCACGGCCTCGGGGCGTTGCCGAACAACCTCTACGAGGCGATCGGCGAGACGCAGCAGAGCGAGCTGGTGCGCCGCACACTCGGCGACCACGTCTTCGAGCGCTTCGTGACCAACAAGCTCAACGAGTGGTACGAGTACCGCGAGCAGGTCACAGATTGGGAAGTGCGCAAGTACTTCTCCAAGCTCTGAGCAGCCGCGCGACAATCTGACGACCTGAAGACCCCGGATGGGGCGGGCGCCTGACGGCGCCCGCCCCATCCGCGTTCCTGTCGCGAGGCCGGCCGACAGGCACGGGCTCCCTGCCGGCCCGGAGCGCGTACGGTACACTTGCCCTTCCGGAAAGGACCCATGGACCGACTCGCCGCACATCTCACCGACTGGATCGCCGCCGAGGTGGCGCAGGCCGGCGGCGCCGGCGTTGCATTCGGTCTCTCCGGCGGCATCGACTCCGCCGTCGTGGCGGCGCTCGCCAAGCGAGCCTTCCCGCATCACACCCTTGGCGTCATCATGCCCTGCCACAGCGATTACCGGGACGCCGAGGACGCGGCCGTGGTCGCTCATCACTTCGACGTGCCGGCGACCACCGTCGATCTGGGGCCGGTCTACGACCTGCTCGTCGAGACGCTCGGCGCGAGCAGCACCGACATCCCCGAGAGCCGGCTGGCCTGCGCCAACCTCAAGCCGCGGCTGCGCATGACCACGCTGTACGCGTTCGCCAATCAGCTCGACTACCGCGTGCTCGGCACCGGCAACCGTAGTGAGCTCACCGTCGGCTACTTCACCAAGTACGGGGACGGCGGTGCGGACTTGCTGCCGCTGGGCAGCCTGGTCAAGGGCGAGGTCCGCGACCTCGCCCGCCACCTCGGCGTGCCCGAGCGCGTCATCGACAAGCCGCCGTCGGCCGGCCTCTGGACCGACCAGACCGACGAAGCCGAGATGGGCCTCACGTACGAGGAGCTCGATGCCTACTTGCTCACGCGCGAGGCGTCGCCCGCCGTCAAGGCCCAGGTCGACGCCATGAACGCCGCCAGCGAGCACAAGCGCGCGCTCCCCCGTATCGCCCCGAAGCCCAGCGCCTAGGGAGGCTGCCGCCTGGTCGGGCGGCGCACGCGCCGGGTCCCGTCTGCTAGACTCACTAGCCGTCCTTTTCGGAGGTACATCGTGTCTGTCGTCGTCCAGAAGTATGGTGGCACGTCGGTCGCCGACGCCGCCCGGATCGGCAACGTGGCGCGGCGCATCGTCGCCACGTTCGAGCAGGGCAACAGCGTCTGCGCCGTCGTCAGCGCCCGTGGCGACACCACCGACGAGCTCCTCGAGCTCGCCCGCGAGATAACCCCCGAGCCGCCGGAGCGCGAGATGGACATGCTCCTCTCCGCCGGCGAGCGCATCAGCTGCGCACTCCTTGCCATGGCCATCCATCGCCTCGGCTACGACGCCGTGAGCCTCACCGGTTCGCAGGCCGGCATCGTCACCGACACCGTGCACATGAAGGCGCGCATCCTCGACATCCATCCCATGCGCGTCGAGGAGGCGATGACGGACGGCAAGATCGTGCTCGTCGCCGGCTTCCAGGGCGTCAGCACCGCCAAGGACGTCACCACGCTCGGCCGCGGCGGCTCGGACACGACCGCGGTGGCGCTGGCGCACGCGCTCGACGCCGCCGTCTGCGAGATCTACACCGACGTCGACGGCGTCTACACCGCCAACCCGAGCCTGATCGCCAAGGCACGCAAGATCGACGCCATCTCCTACGACGAGATGCTCGAGATGGCGGCCAGCGGCTCGCAGGTGCTCGCCCTTCGCTCGGTCGAGTATGCGCGCAAGTACGACATCCCCATCCACGTCCGCTCCAGTTTCACGGAGGCCGAAGGCACGTGGGTCACCGACGGAGGCCACCACATGGACATCGAGCAGCAGCTGGAACAGCCCATCATCCGCGCCGTCAGCTACACCACCGACGAGGCCAAAGTGACGCTTCGCGGCGTCCCCGACCGCCCCGGCGTGGCGGCGCGCGTCTTCACGGCCCTGGCCGAGGCACATGTCAACGTCGACACCATCATCCAGAACACCAGCGAGAGCGGCCACAGCGACATCTCGTGCACGATCCCGGCCGAGGACATCCCCGCCGCCGACAAGACGCTCAAGGAGATCACGAAGCAGCTCGGGGCGCGAGAGTACGACACCGACGCGGACATCGCCAAGATCAGCCTCATCGGCGCCGGCATGCGCAGCCACCCCGGCGTTGCCGCGAAGATGTTCCAGACGCTGGCCGATCTCGGCATCAACCTGGACATGATCGGCACCTCCCCAATCAAGATCTCGTGCGTCATCGAGAAGAAGCACGTCGACCAGGCGGTGCGCGCGCTGCATTCGATCTTCGAGCTCGACGAGGAGTCGGTCGCGCACGAGCCCACCGACCGGGGCAGCTGCTGATGGCCGCCGGCGAGTACACCGTCGCCATCGCCGGCGCGACCGGCGTCGTCGGCGGTACCGTGCGCGCGATCCTCGAGGAGCGCGCCTTCCCCGTCGGGGAGCTCCGCCTTCTCGCCAGCGCGCGCTCAGCCGGCCGCACCCTGCCCTGGGGCGGCGCGGAGATAGAAGTGCGGGAGCTCGGAGCCGGCGCGTTCGCCGGCGTCGACCTTGTCTTCTTCGCCGCCGGCGGCTCCGTGAGCAAGGAGTACGCGCCGCAGGCGGTCGCCGCCGGCGCCACCGTCATCGACAAGTCGAGCATGTTCCGCCAGGACCCCGGCGTCCCGCTCGTCGTGCCCGAGGTCAACGCCGAGCACCTGGCGGCCCACACGGGCATTATCGCGACGCCCAACTGCTCCACCATCCAGATGGTCGTCGCGCTCAAACCCATCTACGACGCCGCCGGCATCGAGCGCGTCGTCGTGAGCACCTACCAGGCCGTCTCCGGCAGCGGGCAGGGCGGCATCGCCGCCCTCGACGCGCAGGCGCGGCAGTGGGCGGCCGGCGAGCCGGTCGAGGAGCAGTTCTACCCGCACCAGATCGCCTTCAACGTGCTGCCGCACATCGACAGCTTCTTGCCCACGGGCAGCACCAAGGAAGAGCAGAAGATGGTCGACGAGACCGTCAAGATCTTCGCCGACCCGGAGCTCAAGGTAACGGCCACCTGCGTGCGGGTGCCCGTGTTCGGCGCGCACAGCGAGGCCCTGAACATCCAGACGAAGCGCAAGCTGAGCGCCGCCGAGGCGCGCGAGCTGCTCGCCGCAGCGCCCGGCGTCGAGGTCGTCGACGACCCGGCAGATCTGCAGTACCCCATGCCGCTCCCGGCCGAAGGCAAGGACCCGGTCTACGTGGGCCGCATCCGCGAGGACGCGACGCTCGCCAACGGGCTCGACATCTGGGTGGTCTCGGACAACCTACGCAAGGGCGCGGCCCTCAACGCCGTGCAGATCGCCGAAGAGCTCGTGGCTCGCGGTCAGCTCTGAGCCGCGCCGGGTATACTCCCGCTGATCCCGACCCCTGACGAGGAACGATCCATGCCAGAACCCATCAATGAGAGCGGCGCCGACGTGCTCGACGTCGTCATCGTCGGCGCCGGCCCCGCGGGGCTGACGGCCGGTATCTATTGCAGCCGCGGCCGCCTCAAGACGGTCATCCTCGAGCGCAACATGGCCGGCGGCCAGATCGCGCTCACCGACCTCGTCGAGAACTACCCGGGCTTCCCCGAGGGCATCTCGGGCTTCGACCTGGCGACGAAGATGAAGGACCAGGCGGTCAAGTTCGGCGCCGAGATGCGCGAGATCGAGGCGGTGAGCGAACTGCGCAAGGGCGCCGACGGCTGCTATGTCGTCGTCACCGACCGCGAGGAGATCCGGGCGCGCGCCGTGATCCTTGCGCCGGGCGTCGAGCCGCGGCGCTCGGGCATCCCGGGCGAAGCCGAATTCATCGGCCGCGGCGTCAGCTGGTGCGCCACCTGCGACGGCGCCCTGTACCGCGGCCGCACGGTCGCCGTGATCGGCGGCGGCGACTCCGCCGTCGAGGAAGGCATGTTCCTCACCAAGTTCGCCGACAAGGTGTATCTCGTGCATCGGCGCGACGAGCTCCGCGCCGCGCCGATCGCCCAGGAGCGCGCGTTCGCCAACCCCAAGTTCGAGTTCGTCTGGGACTCGGTGCCCAAGCGAATCGACGGTGACGAGCTGGTCGAGGCGCTCGAGGTCGAGAACGTCAAGACCGGTGAGGAGCGGACGCTGCCGGTGAACGGCGTGTTCATGTACATCGGCCAGATCCCCAACACAGCTTGGCTCAAGGACACGGTCAAGCTGACCGACTTGGGCCACATCGTGACCGACGACCTCCTGCGGACGGAGCTCCCGGGCGTGTTCGCCTGCGGCGACGCCCGCGCCAACCCCCTCAAGCAGATCGCCATGGCCATCGGCGAAGGCGCGCTGGCGGCGGTGCAAGCCGAGCGCTACATCGACGATCTCGAGGCCCCGCCGTCGGGAGCGACGAACGCGTCCGGCGACGGCGCTGCCTCGGCCGGGACGCAACGCTGAAGCACCAACGCTGGCTCAACGCCGCCGGCTCACCGGCGCCGACCTACCATCTCTGACAGGAGGAAGCACGTGGACGCTCTCTCGCAGGACAACTTCGAAGCCGAGGTCATCAAGGCGTCGGGTAAGGTGCTGGTCGACTTCTGGGCCGAGTGGTGCGGACCCTGCCGCATGATCGGCCCGGTCCTCGAGGAGATGGCGGGCGACTACCCTGACGTCAAGTTCGTGAAGCTGAACGTCGACGAGGCGCCCGCCGTGTCCCAGCAATTCAGCGTCATGAACATCCCCACGATCCTCGCGTTCGAGGCTGGAGAGGTCAGGCACCGCATCGTCGGCGCCATGCCCAAGGCCAAGCTCGTCGAGGAGCTCGGGACGTTTCTGGGCTGACCACGGACTGATGCGGATCGCGGCGCAGCGCCCAGCCCGCGCCCGCGCCCGCGCCCGAGAGCAGCGTCCCACTGCCGTCCGCTCGCCGGCCGCGCGGCGGCGACCCGCCCGTCAGGCATCGCCGAGACCGCGCCCGGCGCCGTCCGGCGTCCACGGGTCGGTGTGCGTCGCCGTCCGACGCCCAAGGGCCGGCGTCCGGCGCGGGGCGCAGGGTCACGTGCCTGCCGCCGGCACCACGAGGAGTGCCGCTGCCGGTGCCGGGAAGAGCCGCCGGCAGTGACGGGGACGGTGCTGCCACCGGTCCCGAGCGGTACCACCAGCGACATCGTTCGTGGGGTCGGGACGATCGCCAGCACGACGATCTCGGCTGCTCGTGGGCCGTCCCGCCGTCGAGGGACGCGGGCTCAACTGGTGGCGCGGCATCACCTGCGGGCGCGGCGTCACCTGCGGGCGCGGCAGCGCGGACTCTCCCAATGTCACCATCGGGTCGCGATCGCCAACCTTCCCACAGCCGCAGCGACCGCTACCATCTTGCCCATGGATACGTCGCCCGATGTGTTCCCCATCACCGCCTTCCGGCGAGACGCCGCCCGCATCCTCGCGGGGCCTGTCGCCTCCGGCACGCCCGCCTACATCACCCAATGCGGCTACGTGACCGCCGTCGTCCTTTCGCGCGAACGCTACAGGGAGCTGCTCTACCGGTCCGACCTTCTGGCGGCTGCGACCGCCCGCGTCGTCGAGTCGACCCAGCAACGCGCGGGATCGGTGGAGGAGGCCGCGAGCGCCCTCGACCACGCCGCCGTCGAGCGCGCTCGAGAGGATCTGGCCGCGGCCGCACGCAGGCGACGGGAGGGACTCGTCGACACGCGGTACGGAGTCATCGACGCGGAGACTGCGGATTTCCTCGAGGCTGAGGGTTTCGCCGTGGGGTAGGAGCCGCGCGCGGCGCGCCTATGCCCGCTCGAGCCGCAGTCCCGCGACGTCGAAGCTGAAGCTGGTGGACTTGTCGGAGAAGGCCACATCCATGCACGCCTGCACGTCCACCGACAGCGACTTGAACCGCCCCCGGATGAGGTCCGCCTTCGACCGCGGCACCGCGGCCGCCTGCAGCCAGTAGTCGAGGTCGATGGTGCGCCGCACGGTGTCGTGGCGCTTCACGACGAAGCCGGCGCTCTCGACGATCGCGTCGAGCTCCTGGACGAGATAGTGACGCCGGTGCGCCGGCTCACGCAGCCGGGCGATCTCGTTGAAGGCCTTGTCCGTCGTCTCGTCCACCACGGGGTCGAGAAGGACGACGCGCCCGCCGGAGGACAGCACGCGCTGCATCTCGGCAAGCGCCGTCGCCGGTTCGGGCAGCAGGTGCAGGGCGTTCCGGCAGACGATCAGGCTGAAGGCGCGGTCGGCGTAGGGCAGCGCGTACAGGTCGACGAGTGTGAAGGCGACGTTGATGAGTCCGAGCTCGGCGGCGAGGCGCTGGCCTTCCTCGAGCAGGTCGGGCAGCTCGTCGGCCGCCTCGACGGCCGCCACGTCAGGGGCCACGGCGAACCCAGCCATGCCGGCGCCGGTGGCGTAGTCCAGCACGGTGTCGTGGGACGCGGGCCGGGCGAGGTCCACGAGCAGGTCGAGCGATGCTTCTCGCATCTCTTCCACGGCTTCTCCCTTCGTCACGGGCGGGCCGGTGGTCAGCCGTACGTGACGGTGAAGATGGTTCCCGTCACGGTAAGGCCGATGCCGACCTCGCGGCCGTCGACCCTGGCCGTTTCGCGATGATCGCCGGCCGCTTCGCCGAGGACCATCTCGCTCGCCAATGTCTCGGCCATGAGGGTGGTCCGGTGGCGCTCGGCCGGCGGGCGAAGCTCCTCCGGCACATCCAGCGTCAGGCTGATGGTGTCTTCAATACGAAGGTCGGCAGCTTTGCGCGCGAGCTGAACCGCATGGATGAGCTCGCGCGCAAGCCCCTCCTCGCGCAGCGCTTCGTCGACGTCCGTCTTGAGGGCGACCACACGGCCGGCTTCGCTCTCCACCTGATACCCCTCGGGCGAGCCGGTCTCGATGAGGAGTTCCTCCTGCAAGAGTAGGAGCTCGCCGTCCGGCAATTCGATGGCGACGGCGCCGTCGGCACGCACGGCGGCGACGAGCGCGGCCGCGTCGGCCTCCTTGAGGAAGGCCTGCAGCGGGCCGATGCGCTTGCCGAGCCTGGGCCCGAGCACCTTGAGGTTGGGCTTGACCACGTACGCGACGAGCTCGTCCTCCCCGCCCGCGAGACGCAGGTCCTTGACATTGAGCTCGTCGAGCACGACGTCACGCAGGCGCCCCACGGCGCGCGCCTCGGCATCCGGCAGTGCGACCACGACCTCGGCCAGCGGCTGGCGCGTCTTGACGGCGGCGGCGTTGCGGGCGGCGCGGCCCATCTCGACGACACGCCGCGCCACCGCCATGTCGAACGAGACGCCGGCGTCGATGACTTCCTCGTCGACGACCGGCCAGGCGCAGAGGTGGACGCTCTCGGGCGCCGCGGCGTCGACCGAGCGTACGAGGTTCTGGTACAGCTCCTCGGCGACGAACGGCGTGAACGGCGCGAGCAGCTTGGTCACCGTGACGAGCGCCTCGTGCAGGGTGTGGTAGGCGGCCAGCTTGTCCGCGTCGCTCTCGCTCTTCCAGAAGCGACGCCGGCTGCGCCGCACGTACCAGTTGCTGAGGTCGTCGACGAACTGCTGGATGGCGCGGCAGGTGCCGGTGGCGTCGTAGGCCTCGAGCCCGGCGGTGACGTCCTGCACCAGGGTGTTCAGCTCACCGACCAGCCAGCGGTCGAGCAGCGGCCGCTCCTCCACGGGCACGTCTTGCGCCGTCGGGTCGAACCGGTCGATGTTCGCGTACACGGTGAAGAAGCTGTACGTGTTCCACAGGGTGAGCAGGAACTTGCGTACGACCTCATCGACCATCTCGGGGCCGAAGCGCCGCGGGCTCCACGGCTGCTGGCTCGCGAACATGAACCAGCGGAGGGCGTCCGCGCCCTGGTGGTCGAGGATGTCGTCCGGCTCGACGACGTTGCCCTTGCTCTTGCTCATCTTCTGGCCGTCGGCATCGAGGATGTGCCCGAGGCAGAGCACGCGCTTGTACGAGCTGCGGCCTTCGATGAGGGTGGCCACGGCGATGAGGCTGTAGAACCAGCCGCGCGTCTGATCGATGGCCTCGCAGATGAAGTCGGCGGGGAAGCGCTCGCCGAAGGTGTCGACGTTCTCGAAGGGGTAGTGCCACTGGCCGAACGGCATGGAGCCGGAGTCGAACCAGGCGTCGATGACCTCGGGCACGCGGCGCATCTCGCCGGCGCAGTCCGGGCACGTGAGGACGACGTCGTCGACGTAGGGCCGGTGGAGTTCCAGATCCTCCGGAACGGGACCGGCCGCCAGCTCGCGCAGCTCCGCGACCGAACCGACGCAGTGGACGTGCCCCTGCTCGCAGTGCCAGATGGGCAGGGGCGTGCCCCAGTAGCGGTCGCGGCTCAGGGCCCAGTCGACGTTGCCGGCGAGCCACTCTCCGAAGCGCCCGGTCTTGATGTGCTCCGGGTGCCAGACGACGTCCTCATTCGCCGCGATGAGCTCATCCTTGATCGCGGTGGTGCGCACGTACCAGGTGGCCTTGGCGTAGTAGAGCAGCGCCGTGTCGCAGCGCCAGCAGAAGGGATAGCTGTGCTCGTATGGCTCGACGCCGAGCAGCAGGCCGCGCTCTTTGAGGTCGGCGGTGATGGCCGGGTCCGCGTCCTTGACGAAGACGCCGGCCCACGGCGTCACCTCGGCGATGAACTTGCCCTCGGTGTCGACGGCGTTCACGACCGGCAGGTCGTTCTCCGTGCCGACGCGCATGTCTTCCTCACCGAAGGCCGGGGCGATGTGGACGATGCCGGTGCCGTCGGTGGTGGTGACGTAGTCGCCGCCGATGACGAAGTGCGCCCGCGTGTCCGGCGTCATGAAGCCGAAGGGCGCCTCGTAGTCGAGCCCGAGCAGCTCGGCGCCGGCGAGTTCGCGTTCGACGACGGCCTTCTTGCCGAGGACCTTCTCGACGAGGTCTCGGGCGAGCACGAAGCGCTCGCCGCGGCTCTCGACCAGGGCGTAGGTGACCTCGGGGTGGACGGCCGCGGCGACGTTGCTGATCAGCGTCCACGGCGTGGTGGTCCAGACGGCGAGCGAGACGCTCTTGCCGGGCTCGCCCGTCAACCGCGCCGCGGCGTCGTCCGTCAGCGGGAAGCGGACGTAGATCGAATTCTCGGTGACGTCCTTGTAGCCCTGCGCCACCTCGTGGCTGCTGATCGCGGTGCCGCAGCGCGGGCAGTAGGGCACGACCTTGTGGCCCTGGTACAGCAGCCCGCGGTCCCAGATCTTGCGGAGGATCCACCACACGGACTCGATGTAGTCGTTGGTGAACGTGTAGTAGGCATCATGGAGGTCGATCCAGAACCCGATGCGCTCCGTGAAGCGCTCCCACTCCTCGAGATACGTGGTGACGCTCTCGCGGCACAGCTGGTTGAACTCGGCGACGCCGTAGGCCTCGATCTGCCCCTTGCCGTCGATGCCGAGGCGGCGCTCGACCTCCAACTCGACCGGCAGGCCGTGCGTGTCCCAGCCGCCCTTGCGCGGCACGCGGTAGCCGCGCATCGTCTTGTAGCGCGGGAAGAGGTCCTTGAAGATGCGCGAGATGACGTGGTGCGCGCCCGGGCGGCCGTTGCCCGTCGGCGGTCCTTCATAGAACACGTAGAGGGGCGCGTCGTCGCGGCCCTCGAGGCTCTTCTCGAAGATGCTGTGTTCTTTCCAGAACGCCAGGATGCGCGCGTCGAGCGCCGGGAAGTCGACGCGCGCCGAGACGTCCTGGAACCGGGGCTGACTGTCGCTCACGTGACTCGCTTTCTGCTGCTGCGGACCGGGCAGATGATTCTACCAGACGCGGCCGGTCCGCCACGTCACGGCCGCCCTGCTTCGTCGCGGCCGGCCCGCCGTCGCGGCCGGCCCACCCCCGTCACAGCCGCCCTGCCGCACAAGTGGGCGCGGGCGGCGAGCTCGCCCGCGCCCGTGTACACTTTCGCCATGACAGGCGGACCCATGCAGGCGAGCGGCACTACGCTCGCGAAGGCGGGCGGCCAGCGCCTCCTCGCGCTGCTCGACTACGACGGCACGATGACGACGCGCGAGTGCAACGAGATCGCCCTGCAGCCGTTCGTCGGCGACGAGTGGTGGGAGCTGGAGGACGAGGCCTACGCCGACCGCATGAGCCACGCGGAGGTCTTCGACCGCCAGATCCGGCTGATCCGGGCGCCACGGTCGGAGCTCATCCGCCGTCTGCTCGACGTGTCCGAGCCGATGCCCGGCCTGCGCGACTTCTTCGCCGCCCTGCAGGTCCGCGACGGCCACTCGGCGATCGTCAGCGCAGGCTTCCGCGAGGCGATCGAGGCGTTCTGGCGCCGCGAAGAGCTGCCGCCGATGCGCCTCTTCGCCAGCGAGCTCGTCGGCGAGGGGGCGGACGACGGGCCGCCCTTCCACCTCGAGTTCAGCAGCGCGCTCGGCGACTGCCCGCGCTGCGGCCTCGCCGGCTGCAAGGCGGCGATCCTGCGCACCCTGCGTCGCCCGGGCGACGTCGTCGTGGTCTTCGGCGACGGTCCGAGCGACCTCTGCCCGGCGCGAGAAGCCGACATCACCTTCGCCCGCGGCCACCTCGCCGAGCGCTGCGAGGAGGAGGGGCTCGAGTGGAGGCCGCTCACCGACTTCAGCACGGTGATCGGTGAGGTCGACGCATGGCTGGCGGCACGGTGACGGAGCCGCACGCCGCGGCGCCGGCCGGCGCAGCCGCGCCGGCGCTCCTCGAGCCCGCCTCCCGTCCCGGCGGCGAGACGGCGCTCATCGTCATCGCCGCCGTCGCCTTCCAAGCCGTTGCCTGGGCGCTCCTCATCGCGCTGCTGCGCGACGGACGCATCTGGTACGGCTTCTTCGACGTCTCCGACATCGTGGTCTACCTCGACTACGCGCAGAAGGTCGCGTCCGGACAGGCCGTCTACCGGGACTTCTCGTTCGAGTACCCGCCGCTGGCGCTGCCGCTGTTCACTCTGCCGCCTCACGGCGACCCCGCGGCCTACCCGAACTGGTTCGCCGCCGAGATGATCCTGCTCTGCTCGGCGGCCGCCGCCCTCACCGGCGCCACGGCGGCCGCGCTCTGGCGTGGGCTCGCGCGGCCGCTCGCGGCCGCCGGCGCCTACGCGGCCGCGGTCCTCGCCGCCGGGGCGATCACCGCCAACCGCTACGACGTGGCGGTGGCGCTCACGATCGCCGCCTGCCTCTTCTTCCTCGCCCGGCGCCACACCACCGCCGCGGGGGCCGCGCTCGGCGTCGGCGTGGCGCTCAAGCTCACGCCGGGCATGCTCCTCCCGCTGGTGCTCATCGTGGCCGAGACCCGCCGGCGCGCTCTCTTCGCCCTCGCCGGCTTCCTCGTCTTCGCCGTGGCGCCGTTCCTGCCGTTCCTCGGGCGCTTCGACGGGCTCACCAACATCATCACCTACCACGCCCAACGGCCGCTGCAGATCGAGAGCGTGCCCGGCACGCCCTACCTGATCGCCGGGTCCATGGGGGCCTGGGGCATCGGCACCGGTTCGTCCTTCGGCTCCCAGTCCCTTGCCGGCCCCGGCAGTGAGCTCGTCGCCAGCCTCTCGGTGTGGGTAGGGCTGCTCCTGGTCGC
>DASRZL010000066.1:0-34329 GCA_035686425.1 Thermoleophilia bacterium | reverse complement strand
CTGGCCAGGGCTCCGGCTGACACCGCGCCGCGAGCTTGCTATACTCCCGTTCCTGCGTGGGCGACTAGCTCAGTTGGGAGAGCGCCTGCTCGACAAGCAGGAGGTCGTTGGTTCAATTCCAACGTCGCCCACCATTCTTCTGCTTTCGCCTCGGTACTGACGGCTTCTGCCCCTCGGGCGGGAGCCGCTTCTCGTCGGTGGGTCGCGAAGACGCAGGCACGAGCCGGCCGGTGCCGTGACGGCCGGTCGGCGTCAGACGCCGGCGATGGCAGCGCTCGCAGCGCCGACCAGCTGCGCCGCGGCGCCGCAGGCCTCGTCGGGTGTCGAGGCGCGGGCCACCGCGTCGATGAGCGCGCTGCCGATGATGACGCCGTCGGCGACACTCGCGACGCTCGCCGCCTGCTCCGGCGTCGAGATCCCGAAGCCGACCGCCAGGGGTGCATCCGTGCGTTCGCGCAGGCGCGCCAGCAGGGCGGGAAGCTCCACGCCCACCTCGGCGCGCGCGCCGGTGACACCCGTCACGGCGACGCAGTAGACGAAGGACGTCGCCGACGACGCGACCAGGTCCAGCCGCTCATCCGTGCTCGTCGGCGCCGCCATGGGCACCAGCGAGACGCCGGCGCCGGCGGCGAGCGCAGCCAGCCCGCCGGCATCCCTCGAGAGAGCTACGTGGCTCCCGCTCGCCTCGTCAAGGGGCAGGTCGGGGATCACGAGCGCCTCGACTCCTGCCGCCGCTGCCCGAGCGAAGAACGACTCCGCGCCGTAGGCCAGCACGGAGTTGAGGTACGTGAGCAGCACGCAGGGCACGGCCGCGCTGTGCGCAGCCGCCAGCCCGAGGACGTCGTCTGTGGTCACTCCGGCCGTGAGCGCGGCGTGGGTAGACTGCTGCACCACGGGGCCGTCGGCGATCGGGTCGGAGAAAGGCACGCCCAGCTCGACGATGTCGGCGCCGGCGGCGATGAGGGCGTCGACCAGCCGGCCGCTCGTCTCCGCGTCCGGATGACCGCCGGTGAGGTACGGGATGAGCGCCGCGCGCCCGGCGCGCGGCGCCGCGAAGGCGCGGGCGAGACGCGGCGCGAGGCCGCGCGGCCGCGCGGCCGCACTCAGCGGCTCGTCCGGCCCCCGATCTTCGCCGGCGGCCCGGGCGTCCTCCGCGTGCTCGGGCGGGCCTTGGTCCGGCCTCTTCGGCTCGTGTGGCAACTTGCGCACGCTCACGACAACACTCCCAGCATGGCGCCTGCCTCGTAGACGTCCTTGTCGCCCCGTCCTGAGAGGTTGACGAGGATGAGGTCGCCGTGGGCGAAGCGCGTCCCGGTGGGGTCGAAGCCCTCGGTCTCTCCGGCGATGGTGAACCGGCCGGTGGACGACGGGGACGGTACGGTGGCCGCGGCCGCCGAAGGACCGCGCAGGACATAGGCGATGGCGTGGGCGCTCTCCAGCGCCGGGATGATGCCCTCGAGTTCGGCGAGCGTGCGGAAGGCGGCCAGCGCCTCTTTGTCGGTGGCCGCCGCGTAGGCGGCGCGGCCCGAATCTTTGAGCCAGGAGTGCTCGGGCCCGACTCCCGGGTAGTCGAGGCCGGCCGAGATCGAGTGCGCCTCGGCGACCTGGCCCCAGGCGTCCTGCAGCAGGTAGCTGTAGGAGCCGTGGAGGACGCCCGGCGACCCCTTGGCGAGCGGTGCGCCGTGGCGGCCGTCCAGCCCCTCGCCGGCCGCCTCGACGCCGGTGAGGCGCACCGAGGCGAGGTCGCGGAAGGCCTGGAAGATGCCCATGGCGTTGGAGCCGCCTCCGACGCAGGCGACGACCTCGTCGGGGAGGTGGCCGTAGCGCTCGCGGACCTGGCCGATCGCCTCGGCGCCGATGATCGCCTGGAAGTCGCGCACCATGGCCGGGTACGGCGCCGGGCCGGCCACCGAGCCGATCACGTAGAAGGTCTCGCGCACGTTGGTCACCCAGTCGCGCAGCGCCTCGTTCATCGCGTCCTTGAGCGTGCGCGAGCCGTTCTCCACCGGGACGACGGTGGCGCCGAGCAGGCGCATGCGCACGACGTTGAGCTCCTGCCTGCGCACGTCCTCCGCGCCCATGTACACGGCGCACTCGAGGTCGAGCAGCGCGCAGGCGGTCGCCGTGGCGACGCCGTGCTGGCCGGCGCCCGTCTCGGCGATCACGCGCCGCTTGCCCATTCTCTTCGCGAGCAGCGCCTGGCCGAGAACGTTGTTGATCTTGTGGGCGCCGGTGTGGCAGAGGTCCTCGCGCTTGAGGAGGACGGTGGCTTCGCAGCGCTCGCTGAGGCGCTCCGCGTGGTAGAGCGGGGTGGGGCGGCCGGCGTAGTCGGTGAGGAGGTGCGCGAGCCCGGCCTGGAAGGCCGCGTCATCGCGCGCCTCCTCGTAGGCCGCCGTGAGCTCGTCCAGCGCCGGGATGAGCGTCTCGGGCACGAAACGCCCGCCGTATGGGCCGAAGCGCGCCTCGATGGTCACTCGGGCTCCCCCTTCGAGGTCTCGGTCTCGGCCGCGCCTTCCTTGTCGGCACGTTCCACGGCGAGGAAGAAGTCACGCAGTTTCGTCGGGTCCTTGATACCGGGCACCCACTCCACTCCGCCCGAGACGTCGACGGCGGCCGGCCGCAGCGTGGTGATCGCCGCGCCGACGTTGGCGGGCGTGAGCCCTCCGGCGAGGACGAGGTCCTCATGCGGCGTGGCGGGATCGGCCGCGAGGCGCTCCCAATCGAGCCGGCGGCCGGTGCCCCCGTAGCGACCGGCGGCGCGGGCGTCGAGGAGGACGAGGTCGGCGAGCTGCGCATCGGGCGTGTCGACAGCGGCGATGACGAGCGGCTGCGATTGCAGGTCGGCGGTCGCGGCCCGGAGCTCGGTCACCGTAGGACCGTCCGCGCCGGCGGACAGCTGCACGGCACGCAGGCCGGCGGCAGCTACCGCGCCGGCGATCCACGCCGGCGCCTCCGTGCTCACGACGGCGACGGTGAGCGCGTCGCCTGCGACTGCCGCGAGTGACGCGGCGCGGACCCGGTCGACGTGCCGTGGGCTCCCCGTGAGCACGAAGCCGACCGCCCAGGCGCCGTGGCCTACGGCGGCGCGGACGTCCTCGGCGCGGGTGAGGCCGCAGACTTTGACGCGTGTCACGTCGGCCATCCGGGGTCCTTGAGGCTGGCGATGAGGTCCGGGAGATCGGAGACGGGCGTGCGCATGAGCGTCTCGCCGACGAGCAGGGCTCGCGCTCCGGCCAGCGCCGCTCGCCGTGCGTCCTCCGGCGTCGCGATGCCGCTCTCGCTCACCGGGAACATACAGGGGCCGAGGGCCGGTGCGAGGTAGTCGGTGGTCTCGAGGTCGACCTCCAGGGTGACGAGGTCGCGGTTGTTGACGCCGACGAGCGTGCAGCCGGCCCTGCAGGCGCGGCGCGTCTCGTCGAGGTCGTGCACCTCCACGAGGGGGTCGAGGCCGCAGTCCAGGCACTCGATGAGGAGGTCGTGGAGCCGGTCGTCGCTGAGGATGGCGACGATGAGGAGGACGGCGGCGGCGCCGGCCTCGGCCGCCTCCCACACCTGCCCGCGGTCCACGATGAAGTCCTTGCGCATCACGGGCAGGTCGACGGCGGCGACCACAGCGCGCAGATCGTCGAGCGAGCCGCCGAAGCGCGAGGGCTCGGTGAGTACCGATATCGCGTCGGCGCCGGCCGTCTCGTAGGCGCGCGCCTGAGCCACGGCGTCCAGTTCGGGGGCGATGTCGCCCCTGCTGGGAGAGCGCCGTTTGACCTCGGCGATCACGGCGAGCTGTGGGCTTGGCACGCCCGGAGCCCACGCGGGGCGGGCCAGCGCCTCGCGGAGGCGCCCGGGTTCCTGAACGTGCTCCGGGCGCTTCAGACGGCCGGCGGCGCGTGCCGACGCCACCCGCCGCCGCGAGCCTGCCACCATGTCGGCGAGGAAGCCTGAGGGCACGGGCTCGTGGTGCGCGAGCGCGGCGCTCAAGGCGTCTCTCCAGCGAGCCGGCGGCTGGTGGCGACCAGGGCGTCGAGCCTTGCGCGGGCGGCGCCGGAGGCGACCGCCGCCCGCGCCGTCGCGACACCCTCGGCGATGCTGCCGGCGGCCTCGGCGATGTACAGCGCGGCGCCGGCGTTGAGTAGGACGATGTCGAGGCGCGGCCCAGCCTCGCCGTCGACGACGGCGCAGAGCAACGCGGCGTTCTCCGTCGCGTCGCCACCCTGAAGCGCCTCGAGCCGCGCCCGCGTCATCCCGAACTGCTCAGGCGTCACCTCGTAGCGCTCGTCGTAGCCCTGCCCGGCGAACACCTCGACCACCGCGGTGGGGCAGGTGGTCGAGATCTCGTCGAGACCGTCGTCGCTGTGGACGATCAGGTTGCGATCGTTGCCCATCATGCGCACGGCCTGCGCGATGCGATCCACGTAGCGCGCGTCGGCGACGCCGATGAGCTGATGACGAGCGCCGGCCGGGTTGGTGAGCGGCCCGATGAGGTTGAACGTCGTCGCCATGCCGAGTTCCCGGCGCACCGGCGCGACGTGCTTCATCGCCAGGTGGTGGCGGGGCGCGAACATGAAGCCGATGCCGCACTCGGCGATGCAGCGGCCGACCTGCTCGGGCGGCAGGTCGATGGCCACGCCGAGCGCCTCGAGGACGTCGGCGCTCCCGCACCTGCTCGTCGCCGAACGGTTGCCGTGCTTGGCCACGGTGACGCCGGCGGCCGCGGCGACGAGCGCCGCCGCCGTCGAGATGTTGAACGTCCCGGAGGAATCGCCGCCGGTCCCGCACGTGTCGAGGATGACGTCGGCGTCCACGTCGACCTTCTCGGCGAGCTCGCTCATGGCGCGGGCCATGCCGACGATCTCGCCGGCGGTCTCACCCTTGACGCGCAGCGCGCTGAGGAAGGCGCCCGTCTGGGCAGCACCCGTCCGGCCGCCCATGATCTCGAGCAGCACGGCGCGAGCATCATCCTCGCTGAGGTCGTGCCCGGCGGTGAGCTCGGCCAGCGCCGCGCTGAGGACGTCATTCGGCACGCGCGGCCTCCTCCGTCGCGGCGGTCCCGTCCGGCGCGCCGCCGTCGCCGGCCGGGCGACCCATGCGCAGGAAGTTGGCGAGCAGGTCGAGCCCGGACTCCGTCAACACGCTCTCGGGATGGAACTGCACGCCGTGGACCGGTAGCTCCCGGTGGCGTACGCCCATCACGATCCCCTCGTCGTTCCAGGCGGTCAGCTCGAGGCAGGCCGGCAGCGCCTCGTCGACGACCAGTGAGTGGTAGCGCGTCGCCGTGAACGGGTCCGGCAAGGCGGCGAAGACGGCGCGTCCGTCGTGGTGGATCTGGGCGGTCTTGCCGTGCACCGGCCCGCCGGCGCGACGCACGACACCGCCGTAGACCTGTCCGATCGCCTGGTGGCCGAGGCAGACGCCGAGCACCGGGAGGCGGTCGGCGCCGAAGTGGGCGATGGCATCCATGCTGATGCCCGCCTCGTTCGGCGTGCAGGGGCCGGGGGAGACGACGAGGTGCGTCGGGCGCGCCGCCTCGATCTCCGCGACGGTCACGCGGTCGTTGCGCTTCACCGTGATGGAGGCGCCGAGCTCCCCGAGGAACTGGACGAGGTTGTAGGTGAACGAGTCGTAGTTGTCGATCATGAAGACCCGGGTGTCGTCGCCGGGTCTGGGTTCCCCAGTCGTCATTGCATGCCTCCGTCGCCGAACTGCTCGTGGGCGAGGTCGATGGCGCGCAGCAGAGCCGCAGCCTTGCTTTGCGTCTCAGCGTACTCCTTCTCGGGCACGGAGTCGGCCACGATGCCGGCGCCGGCCTGCACGTGCGCGACGCCGTCCTTGACGATGACCGTGCGGATACAGATGCAGGTGTCGAGATCGCCGCCGTAGCCCAGGTAGCCGATGGCGCCGGCGTAGGGGCCGCGGCGCACAGTCTCCAGCTCGTCGACGATCTGCATGGCGCGGACCTTCGGGGCGCCGCTCACCGTCCCGGCGGGGAAGGCCGCCTTGAGCGCGTCGGTCGGATCGTGGTCTTCCGCCAGGGCCCCGCTCACCGACGAGACCATGTGGATGACGTGTGAGTAGAGCTCCATGCCCATGAATTCGTCGACGCTGACGGTCCCGGGGACGCACACGCGCCCGAGGTCGTTGCGCCCGAGGTCGACCAGCATGACGTGCTCGGCACGCTCCTTCTCGTCCGCGAGCAGGTCGTCGATGAGGCGCTGGTCGTCGGCGGGGCTCATGCCCCGCCGGCGGGTGCCGGCGATCGGCCGCGTCTCGACGCGGTCGCCCTGGACGGTGATCAGCGGCTCGGGGCTCGACCCGCAAAGCGCGAAGTCGTCGAAGGCGATGTAGTAGAGATATGGGCTCGGATTGACCGCCCGGATCCCCCGGTAGATGGAGAAGGGCGTGACATCCACCGGTGTGCTGAAGCGTTGCGAGAGTACCACCTGGAAGGCGTCGCCCGCGTAGATGTAGTCGCGGATGGAGCGGACGCCCGTCTCGTACTGCTCGCGCGTCATCGACGACGTGACGGGCCGGGCGCGAACGCCTGCGGCCGCCTGCCCCTCCGCGCCGTCCGACACCTCCCCGGCCGCTGCTCCTTCACCCGTGCCCACCGCCGCGGCGTCGACCATACGTCCGGCCGCGCCGGCGGGCAGGGGCGCGGCCAGCTTGGCGCGCACGTCGGCGATGCGTTCGACGGCGCGCTCGTACGGCCCGTCGACGTCGCGTCCGTCGACGAACGCGTTGGCGACGATGGTGATGGAGTGCTTGAGGTGATCGAAGACGAGCACCGTGTCGGCGAGCAGGAACGCCATCTCGGGGAGGCCGAGGTCGTCCGGCGGAGCATCCGCAAGCGGCTCGAGATGCCGCACGAGGTCGTAGCCGAAGTAGCCGACGAGACCGCCGGCGAGCGGCGGCAGGGCTGCGGCCTCGCCGCTCGCGGGAGGCCGGTAGCTGCGCATGAGGTCGGCGACGGCGGTGAACGGGTCGTCGTGCTCCACGCTCAGCCGGTCGCCGTTCTCCTGCACCGTGAGGCGCCCGTCCGCGTAGGTGACGAGAGCGCGGGCGCCGACCCCGAGAAACGAGTACCGTCCGAGATGCCGACCCTGTTCGGCGCTCTCGAGGAGGAACGCGCGGCGGGGGGCACCGAGCTTGAGGAACGCCGAGACGGGGGTCTCGAGATCGGAGACGAACGAGTGGGTGACGGGCAGGACGTTGTGAGCCAGTGCGAGGCGGCGAGCCTCGACTAGCTTCGGTATGACGCGTATGTCCTTTGCCACGGGCCAGTCATGTGACACCTCCGGTGAACACCTCGGCCCAACGTCGTCGCCCGGCTGCCGTTCCGGCAGGCGGTCAGGGAACCGTAGGGCAGAGCGCCGGGGCTGTCAAGCACCGGCGCGGCGGGGCCGCGAGCGCCGGCAGGGAGCGGCGCGACTCCCGCGGCGGATATATTGTGCAGGCAGAGTACTCGCCAACACCCCCGAGGAGGAACGGTGACAGAGGAACTGACCCAGGCGGTCGTCGACATGAGGGAGGATGACGCCCTGGCCATCGTCGACCGCCTTCTGGCGGAGGGGGCCGACCCGGTCGGCATCCTCGACGACTGCAAGCGCGCCATGGACGTGATCGGGGAGCGCTTCGCGTGCGGCGAAGCCTTCATCCCCGAGCTGATCATGGCCGGCGAGATCATGCAGGCGATCTCCGGCAAGCTGAAGCCGCATCTGGCGAGCGCGCCGGTAGAGGCGAAGCTGGGCGTCGTCATCATCGGCACCGTGGAGGGCGACATCCACGACATCGGCAAGGACATCGTCGCGACGATGCTCGACATCGCCGGGTTCGATGTCGTCGACCTGGGCGTCGACGTGAAGGTCGTAGCCTTCATCGACACGGCGCGCGAGAAGAACGCCGAGATCATCGCCATGAGCTGCCTGCTCACCAGCGCCATCGACGCGATGAAGCGCGTGGTGGGCGCCGCCGGCGAGGCCGGTATTCGCGGCGACGTCAGGCTGATGGTCGGCGGCGCGCCGATCACGGAGCAGATCGTCGCGTACACGGGCGCCGACGGCTTCGGCAAGGACGCCGTCGCGGCCGTGGAGCTCGCCAAGCAGTGGATCGGGGGTGTGTGACGTGTTTGCCGAGAACTGGGACAAGCTGACGCCCGACGAGCGCTTCAACGCGCGCATGGACGTGTGGCAGGCCCCGGACGTGGAGTTCGCCTCGGCTGAGGTAGCGCAGGCGTACAAGGACCGCGTCCAGCTGTTCAGGGACGCCATCCAGCTGAAGAAGCCGGCGCGCGTGCCGATCGCCCCCTGGATCGGGCTGTTCCCGGCGCTGTGGGACGGCATGACGGCGCGCGAGGCCTACTACGACTTCGCGCGCCTCGACGTCGCCTGGCAGAAGTGGCACGCGGAATTCAAGCAGGACGTGCTGGCCTTCTCCATCAACATCGCCCCGTGTGAGATCTTCGACGTCCTCGATTACAAGCTCTACGACTGGCCGGGCCACGGCGTGCCGGACACGGCGGGCTATCAGTACGTCGAGAAGGAGTGGATGCACGCGGACGAGTACGACCTGCTCATCGCGGACCCCTCAAACTACTGGCAGCGCTTCTACCTGCCGCGCATCTTCGGCGCGATGGAGCCGTGGACCACGCTCTCGCCGTTCACCGACCTCGTCGAGGCCCCGCTCACGGGCCCGTTCTTCATCCCATTCGGGACGCCGCCGGTGCAGGAGATGTTCAAGAAACTGCTCGAGGCGGGCAGGGTCGCGCTCGAGTGGATCCAGGCCGCGGGCGCCATGGACGGCAAGGCGCTGGCGACATATGGCGTGCCGGGCTTCGCCGGCGGCGCCACCAAGGCGCCCTACGACATTCTCGGCGATACCTTGCGCGGCACGCGCGGGCTCATGCTCGACAAGTTCCGCCGCCCAGAGAAGGTGCTGGAGGCCTGCGAGCGTCTGGTGCCGCTGGCCATCGACTGGGGCGTGCGTGCCTGTGACGTGAACAGACACCCTTTGGTGTTCATCCCGCTGCACAAGGGTGCCGACGGCTTCCTGTCGGACGAGGACTTCCGTACTTTCTACTGGCCGACGTTCAAGAAGGTCCTCCTGGGCCTCATCGAGCAGGGGATCGTGCCGCTGTGTTTCGCGGAGGGCGGCTACAACGAGCGCCTCGAAGCGATCCACGATCCCGAGATCCCGGCCGGCCGCATGATCTGGATGTTCGACGCCACCGACATGCGCGCGGCGCGCAAGCATCTGGGAGGCTTCCAGTGCTTCGGCGGCAACGTGCCGGGCGCGCTCATCACGACCGGCACGCCGCAGGACATGGACGACTACGTGCGCGGGCTCATCGACGACGTCGCCGGCCCCGGCGGCTTCATCCTGGGCTCAGGCATCGTGATCGACGATGCCCGGCCCGAGTGCATGAAGGCGATGATCGACGCAGGTCTGAGGTACGGCGCTGAGATCTGAGGTGCGTGCCTAGGGCTCCTGAAGACCCGCAGGGCATCGGCGGCAGAGACAGGGGGGCGGGCTCACGAGCCCGCCCCCCTCGGTGCCGGAGGCGCCGCTACTCGCTCGCGAGGAGCTCGGGCCGGAAGTCGCGGAGCGTGAGCTCGTGACCGGGCTGGGCGACGACGAAGTCGCCGTCCCAACCGCCCGCCACGAGCGCATCCAGGATCCGCGTCGTGCCGGGGACCTCCTCGACAGCGAGGTCGAAGGTCTCCGCGAAGCCGGCGACGCGCGCCCGGTACGGCTCGAGGTCGTAGCGCCCCGTGTCGATGAGCACGATGCGCGTGTAGTGGTTGAGCAGCAGGCGCATCATCTTCTCGGCGCGTTCGCGGCCGCGCTTCTCGACCAGCTTCTCGTGCTCGCTCATGATCGTGTCGCACTCCTCGAGATACGCCTTGGCGACGAAGTAGCTGCCGCGCTCTTTCTCGGTCTCGGCGGCGAAGGCCTCGTTGGAACCGAGCATCATGGCGACGCAGTCGTCCACCTTGGGCACCACGAGGGTGGCGTGTTCGGTCTTGAGACCGAGTACGGCGTTGGAGCACATGCCGTAGCCCAGCACGATGGTGGCGCCGGGCTTGTCGGCATCGGCTACGGCGGCGCGGATGGCCTCTTTGAGGCGTTCCGGGTTGAGGTGGAGCTGAGCCTCCATCGTCCGGCAGTCGACGCCGTCTGTGGCTCCCTCCGCGAGCTCGCCGAGGACGGCGGGGCAAGCGATGAGCTTGAGGCCTGCCTTCTGTCCCTGCCGCTCCTGTTCGTTCACGTCGTGGCCTTCCGGTGTCGCTGCCGTGCTCCAGTCAGAGGATAGCGGATACTTGCGGTCTTGGGGCCGGGCAGCCGGGCCGGCGATCCGCCGGGGACGGAGAGGGAGCGCGGCCGCGAGAGGCGTTGTAGGCTGCGATGGTCGGAGAAACCCGAAGGGAGAGACGATGGAGTTCGAGAAAGTCATCCGCGGGCGGAGGAGCATCCGCGCGTACACGGCTGAGCCGGTCGCCAGGCACGTGATCACGGAGATACTCGACGAGGCTCGCTGGGCGCCGTCGTCGCGCAACACGCAGGCGTGGAGCGTCTGGGTGGTGAGCGGAGCCGCCCTCGAGCGCTTCAAGACCGCGTTCAAGGCGGCGCTCGACCGCGAGGAGCCGGAGGCTTCAGACCTCGCGGGGACGGCAACTGGAGATTGGCCGCAGGCGTGCTCGGCGCGCGCGGTGGAGCTGATGAAGACGCGTGCCGCGACGCTCGAGGCGGCCGGCGAAGTGTCTGGTCCGGCCGCCTCGCTCGCGCGCATGGCCGACTGCTTCGGCGCCCCGGTCTTGCTCGTCTTCGGCTTCGAGGGCTGCCTCTCCGGTGCCTACGCCAGCTACGACACGGCCTCCCTCGTCCAGAACGTGTGCCTCGCCGCGCACGACAAGGGGCTCGGCACCTGCCAGTCCACGACGCTGGTCCGCTACCCCGACCTGTTGCGCGAGCTGCTGCCCGGCGCGGATGAGCAGCGTATGGTCGTCGCCGTGACGCTCGGCTACCCGGAGCTCGAGGCTCCGGCCAACACCTTCGCACGCTCACGCGCGCCGCTCGACGAGCTGGTGACCTGGGTGTCGTGAAGCTCCTGCAGCGCATCACGCCGGAGGACGCCCACCGGCGCCGCTGGCAGCTGCTCGCGCTGACGTCTGTCGGCGCCTTCATCGCGCCGCTCGACGGCTCGATCGTCTCGGTCGCCCTGCCGTCGATGGGCTCCGACCTGCGCCTCAGCTTCGCCGCGAGCATGTGGGTGCAGGCCGCCTATCTGCTCACCACCGCCGTGCTCCTCATCCCCATGGGCAGGCTGGCCGACCAGTATGGGCGAGTGCGCTTCTACCTCATGGGCATCGCCATCTTCGCGCTGGGATCGCTGCTCGCGGCGCTCAGCATCAACGGCGCCTGGCTCATCGGGAGCCGCATCGTCCAGGGCGCCGGCGGAGCGCTCATGATCGCTACGGCGGCCGCGATCACCACTGCGGCCTTCCCGCCGAACGAGCGCGGCCGCGCCCTCGGCATCAACGTCATGGCCGTCTACATCGGGCTCAGTGTCGGCCCGCCGCTCGGCGGTCTTCTCGTCGACAGTCTGGGCTGGCGCTGGATCTTTTTCATCAACCTGCCGATCGGCCTGATGGTGTTCCTGTGGGGCTCCATGATGCTGCCGCAGTCCGAGCGCGTGGACGATGCACCGCGCGTCGACGTCGTCGGCGCCACGCTCCTCGGTCTCTTCCTCATCAACCTGCTGGTCCCGCTCACGTTCGCCACGGAGTGGGGCTGGGCGGCGCCGCTCACCATCGGTCTGCTCGTCATCTCGGCCGCGTCGCTCGTGGGCTTCGTCGTCGTGGAGCGTCGCGTCAAGTGGCCGATCCTCGACCTGAACCTGCTGTTGCACAACCGGCTCTTCGCCGCGGCCAACTTCGCCGCGCTCCTCAACTACATGGCCCTGTTCGCGATCAGCGTGCTCACAGCCATTCACCTGCAGATCGTCCAGGGTCGGTCCGCGTCGGCCACCGGCCTCCTGATCCTCAGCCAGCCGCTGATCATGGCTGCGCTCAGCCCCTTCAGCGGCCGCCTCAGCGACCGCATCGGTTCACGCGTGCTCGCCACCGGAGGCATGGTCGCCATCGCCACTGGCATGGTGCTGCTCGGTCTCATGCCGGAGCAGGCGCCCGTCTGGCAGGTCGCCGCGTACCTCGCGCTCGTCGGCCTCGGCATGGCGTCCTTCAGCGCCCCCAACGCCTCGGCCATCATGGGCAGCGTGCGCCGCGACCAGTTGAGCGTCGCCAGCTCGTTCATGGGCACCATGAGGACGGCGGGGCAGGCCCTGAGTGTGGCGCTCCTCGGCGGCATCGCCGCCAGCCAGCTCGGCCGCCTGGGCGGGCGGCTGCTGTTCACGCACGGCGGCAGCGGAGCGTCAGGACTCGCGACCAAGGCGGTGGACGGGTACGCACAGGGCTACACCTACGCAATGCTCGCCGGCGCGGCGCTCGCTCTGCTCGGCGCGCTCGTGTCGCTCACGCGCGGGGCACACGTATCGGAGACTGCCACGCCGCCGCACTAGGGACAGCGGCCCCGGGCGACTCGTGCCTGCGTCGCCCGGGGCCGGCGTTGTCTAGGCCGCGCGCTCTTCGGCGGGCACCGCGCCGAACCCGGAGTCGCCCTCGGCCGGTCCGTCAGGAGCGGGTCCCGTGCCGCCCGGCGCGGCCGGCGCACCCTCGATGCTGAGGTGGGGCAGCCACTCGAGCCAGTTCGGCAGGTACCAGTTCCAGCGGCCGAGCAGCTTCATCGCCGCCGGCACCAGCAGCGTCCGGATCAGGGTGGCGTCAAGCAGCACCGCGACGGCGAGGCCGAAGCCCATCTGCTGGAACATGACGAGGTCTCCGGCCGCGAAGCCCGCGAACACGGCGACCATGATCAGCGCAGCGCCGGTGATGATACCGGCGGTCGCGTTGACTCCCTCGGTGACCGCCAGCGTGTTGTCGTGGGTGCGGTCCCAGGCCTCCTTGATGCGGCTGAGCAGGAACACCTGGTAGTCCATCGAGAGCCCGAACAGGATCGCGAAGAGGAACAACGGTACCCACTGTTCGACCACCTCGACCTGTTGGAACCCGAGGAGCCCGGCGCCCCAGCCCTTCAGGGAGACGAGCGTGATGAGGCCATAGGCGGCCCCCACGCTCAGGAGGTTCATGAGGATCGCCTTGAGCGGGATGACCACCGAGCGGAACGCGACCATGAGCAGCAGGAAGCTGAGGCTGAGGACGAGTGCCACGACCCACGGGAAGTACCGGTCGACGATGTCGATGTAGTCCACATTGAAGGCGCTCTGACCGGTCACGTACACGCCGGCGCCGCTGTCCGCGAAGGCTGCCGGCACCAGCGTTCCCCTCAGCTCCCGGACCTTCGCCAGCGCGAGGTCGCCCACGGCGTCGCCGTTCACGGGCACGGAGAGCAACGCCAGCGTGCCCGACTCCGCCGTCTGCGTCTGGACAGGTCCAAACGACCTGTCCGCGGCCAGCTCGTTCTCGAGGCGCCCGATCGCGGACTGGACGGCGGGATCGTTGACCTGGCCGTCCACGACGATCTGCACGGGGTTGACGCTGCCTGCCGAGAACTGCGTGTCGAGCACGGCGAAGCCCTGCTTGCTGTCGAAGCTGTCCGGGAAGGTATTGACGCCCGAGACCCCCGTCTTCATGTCGAGGGCGGGATAGGCGAAGAGCAGCAGGATGCCGACGCCGACGACGAGGGCGATCGCCGGCCGCTTCATGGCGCGCTGCGCCACCCGGGCGATCCACGAGGTGCGCCCGCGGGCCTGGCCGTCGATGAGCCGGCGCCCCAGGTACGGCAGCTTGAGGCTGTTGACGCGGTCCCCGAGTAGGCTGAGCACGGCCGGCAGCAGCGTCAGGGCCGCGACCACCGACATGCTCACGACGAGGATGGCGCCGATGGCGAGGCTGGCGAAGATGTTGGTCGGCACGATGACGAGGCCGAGCAGCGCGAGCACGACCGTCAGGCCGCTGAACAGCACGGCGCGGCTGGCGGTCCCGCCGGTGACGGCGATCGCGTCGATCTTCTCGCGCCCGCGGGCGCGCTCCTCACGGAACCGCGAGATGATGAACAGCGAGTAGTCGATGCCGGTCGCGAGGCCCATCATCGTCACCATGTTGATGGCGAAGATGGAGACGTCGAAGGTCTGGCCGACGAGCGCCGTGAGCGCTACCGCCGCGGTGATGGCGACCAGGCTGAGGATGATCGGCAGGCCGGCTGCGACCACGGCCCCGAAAACGATGAGAAGGATGAGGAGCGCGATGGGCACGCCGATGCCCTCGCCCTTCTGGAGGTCCGTCTCGGCCGTCTGGCTGAAATCGCTGTTGATGCTGGCCGTGCCGGTGACGAGCATGTCGAGGCCGGCCTTGCCGTCGGCGGCGTGGACGATCTCGTGCACCTTGTCGATGTTCTCGTCGGCCTGGGCAAGATCGCCGGCCATGACGACGGGGAGGATGGTCGTGCGTCCGTCGGCGGAGACGAGCGTCTGGTCGCCGCCCTCGTAGGCGCTGGTGACGCTGTCCACGACGCCGGGGCCGAGGGCCGCGAGATCGCGCTGCAGCGCGAGGACGCCGGCGCGGAACGCGGGGTCAGTCGCGCTCTCGGTCTGCGAGCGAACGATGACGACTTCGTTGGCCTTCTGCGGCAGGTTCAGGCGCTGCTGCATCAGGTCGAGGCCCCGCTTGGAGTCCGGGTTCCCGAGGAAGCTGTACTGAGCGGTGAGGCTGCCGGGCAGCACGAGGGCGATGATCGCGCCGGCCGCGAGAAGGGCCCCGCCCCAGAGCGCCAGCGTTAGCCACGGCCTCCGGGCGGAGCTCCGCGCCAGGTTCGTGGTCGAGAGTCGCATGAGTTCCCCTTCGAAGGTGAGGCCCCGCGGCGACGCGGAAACCTGATGTAAGCAATCAGCATTGGTGAGTATCTGCCCGTTTGTGGAGGGGAGAAACGCGGCGACTCTTGCTGCGGAGGCGTCTCGGCGGCTGCGGCCGGCGTGATCGCGGCAACCGGCCGGCGTACGCGAAAAGGCCGGCCGGCGGCACTTTCTGCCGCCGGCCGGCCTTGTCAGGCGCCGCGCCGCCGCGGCGGCTGCGCCTGCCGCGTCAGCCGGTCCTCACGGGCCGGTACTCGTCGCTGCCGAAGCCCAGCACCAGGAACATGACGGGCGCGAACAGCCACAGGAGGATGCCGTAGCCGGCGCCGTGACCGAAGTTCTCCGAGATGCCGAGCGCCACGATGAGCCAGATGATGACGTTGACGAATGGGATGAAGAACAGGATCAGCCACCAGCCGGGCCGTCCTGCGATCTTGAGCATCAGGTACGCGTTGTAGAAGGGGATGATCGCTCCCCAGCCGGGCTTGCCGGCCTTGACGAAGGTCATCCAGAGTCCGGCGATGACCAGGATGATCCAGACGATCTCGATGATCGCCCAGGTGCCGGTCCAGAACGCTTCGAACCAGGTTTCTGCAAGAACAGTCACGATCGTGCCTCCTGAAATCGCCCCTTGCCGCACACCGGCGGATTGTCATCCCCTCCTACCCGCGTCGGAGGCCGCGCAACCCGAGGCGGTGCTTCATCCCGGATGTGGTGAGATCTCATCCAGTGGGGTGGGGGCGCCGCCGCGACGGAAGCGAGGACGGGCCGGGGCTGCGCTGCAGCCCCGGCCCGTCCGGGTCTTGCGATGCCTTCCGGCCTCAGGTCAGCGGCGGAGGCGGAGGCGGTGAGCTCGACGGCGTCTCGGGCGCCGCGGGAGCCTCCGGCGGCGTGACCGGCGCCTCTGGCGCGACCGCGTCGGCTGCCGGCGCCGCATCCGTGGCCGCCGTCTGGGCAGGCGCGGCTTCGGCCGGTGCGGCCGGCGGCGTCGCCGGAGCTGCCGGCGCGGCGGCCGGGGTCACCGGCTGCGCCGGCGTGACCGGAGCTGCGGGGGGCGCCTGCGGCGTCACGGGCGCGACCGGAGCCGCCGGCGGAGCGGCCGGAACTGCGTAGCCACCGGCGGGCGGCGGCGGGGGCGCGGCGGCGTAGCCGCCACCGGCCGGCATGGGAGGTGCGCCGAAGCCCACGGATCCGGGTGCGGCGATACGCTGGAACTGGTAGCTCCCGAACCCCAGGATGAGGAACATGATCGACGGGAAGATGATCAGCAGGATGGCGAATCCGGTGCCCTGGCCGAAGTTGGCGGCGATGTCCAAGGCTATGAACACCCACAGCACGAAGATGCCGATCATGAGCAGCCACCCGAGGATCGGGATCCACGCGAACAGGCTGCAGCCGAGCATGATCCAGAAGAAGTAGACCGGGCGGTTGGACAGCTTGACGACGTTGTACTGGTTGTAGAAGGGGATGATGGCCGCCCAGCCAGGCAGCCCGGCCTTGGTCAGGGTCTTCCACAGCCCGATGATGGCGAGGATCGCGAAGACGAGCATCACGATCCACATGACGATCAGGAAGGCCGCCGCAGCGCCTCCGCCCGCGTCGTACGTGTAGGTGTAGTCCATACTTCCTCCTCGGTGCCCGTGCCGTTTCTCTGTCGCACCTATCGGTGTTCCCTGCGCGGGCCACACCTCCTTCCCGCGACGTATGCCGGCACGGCACGGTCGAACCCGTGCCGCGGGCACCGGCTCAGCCGCTCAGTTTGCCCAAGAATCGCTCGTTGACGGTCGCGCGCCGTGACGTATCGTGAATCCACGCACCTCCCCGGGGCAGTGAGGGCGATGCGGGGGGCGGCGACGACCACGTCTGATGGTGAAGTGAGCAGTGGCGGCCGCAGGTACGCAGATCACGACAAGCGGGGGGTAGGCATGAAGGTCCTTATCGTCGGCAGCGGCGGGGTTGGGGAATCCACGGCGGCGATCGCGAAGCGGCGCGATCCGGGTGGCGAGCTGTTCGAGGCGATGGTGATGGCGGACTACGACCTCGCCAAGGCGCAGGCGGCGTCCGCCCGGCTCGGCGAGGAGCAGCGCTTCCCGGCGGAGCAGGTCGACGCCGCCGACGTCGACGCCGTGGTGGCGCTGTGCGCCAAGTACGGCGCCGACGTACTGTGCAGCTTCCTCCCTGTCGAGTTCAATCCATTCACGCTGCAGGCGGCGCTCAAGGCCGGCGTCCATCACCTGGATGCGTCGACGACCCTTTCGATCCCGCACCCGACCGACCCCTTCAATCAGGCGGGCACGGTCCTCGGACAGGACGAACTGGCGCTGAGCGCGGAGTTCGAGAAGATCGGCAAGCTCGGCCTGATGGGCTTCGGCGTGGAGCCCGGCATGGCCGACTGGTACTGCCGCTACGCCGCCGACCACTTCTTCGACCTGATCGACGAGATCGGGGTGCGCGACGGCGCCAACCTCGAGATCCCCGGCTTCAAGGGCATCAGCTTCGGCTTCTCCATCTGGATGACGATCGAGGAGTGCACCAACCCGGCCGTGGTCTGGGAGCGCGACCGCGGCTTCTACACCGTGCCGCCGCTCAGCGACCCCGAACCCTTCTACCTGCCGGAGGGCATCGGCTGGGTCGACTGCGCCCACGTCGAGCACGAAGAGGTCGTGCACATCGGCTACTTCGAGAGCCTCCTCAAGGGCGTCAAGAAGGCGACCTTCAAGTACGCGCTGGGCGACGAGTTCATCCAGGCTATGGAGGTCTTCAAGTCCGTCAACATGCACTCTCTCAAGCCGGTGAACGTGAGGGGCAAGGAGGTGCGGCCGCGGGACGTGGTCGAGGCGGCCGCTCCGGATCCCAACGAGATCGGCAAGCGCTACGTCGGCCAGACGTGCGGCGGCACGTGGGTGAAGGGCCGCAAGGACGGCATGGAGCGGCAGATCTACCTCTATCAGGTGGCGGACAACCAGGAGAGCGTCGCGCTCTACGGCACCCAGGGAGTCGTGGCGCAGACGGCCTTCCCCGGCGTGATCGCGCTCGAGTTGCTGGCCACCGGCAAGCTGCAGGGCTACAGGGGCAACCCCGAGGCGGGCGTCTTCCCGGCGCAGGCCTTCACTTGCGACGACTTCGTGAGCCTGCAGAAGGAGTACGGGTTCCCCGGCGGCATGCTCGAGATGGATTCGGAGTACAAGCGCGCGCACGACCACGGCGCCTTCGTCGCGCCGGTCGAGGGGGCCGGTTCGTGAGCGGCGCGACGGGCAATGACGGCGCCGCGCGGCCGGGTGCGTGTCGTCGATTCGAGGGCAAGGTCGCCCTGGTCACCGGCGGCGCCTCGGGCATCGGGCTGGCGACGGCGGGGCGGCTGCTCGAAGAGGGAGCCGCCGTCGTCATCGCCGATCTGGACGGCGAAGCCGCCGAGGCCGCGGAGGCAGCGCTGCGCGGCCGCGGCCTCGAGGCCGCCGAGGCCGCGCGCTGCGACGTGACGCGCGGCGACCAGGTGAAGGCGCTCGTGGGGGGTATCGTCTCCCGCCACGGGCGCCTCGACGTGCTCTTCAGCAACGCGGGCATCTTCGAGCCCGGCGAGGTCCACGAGGTCGACGAGGAGGCGTGGGACCGCCAGGTCGGCGTCAACCTGCGGGCGGTCTACCTCGTCGCCCACCACGTGGTGCCGGTGATGCTGGCGCAGGGCGGCGGCGCGATCGTGCACAACGCCTCCGTCGCCGCCCTCGTCGGTGATCTCGCCGCCGCCGCGTACTGCGCCAGCAAGGGCGGCGTGGCCCTGCTCACCAAACAGATGGCGCTCGACTACGCCGCCCGAGGCATTCGCGTCAACGCGATCTGCTGCGGCGAGATCGACACGCCGCTGTTCGAGCGCGAGTCCTACCAGATCGGCATGACCCCGGACTCGTACCGGGAGCTCCTCGACGAAGCACACCCCATCGGCCGCATCGGCCTGCCCTCCGAGGCGGCCGCCGCGGTCGCGTTCCTGGCCAGCGACGACGCGAGCTTCATCACCGGCGTGCTGTTGCCGGTCGACGGCGGCTACGCAGCCCAGTAGGAGGAGTCATGCGCGGACTTGAAGGCAAAGTGGCCCTCGTCACCGGAGGCTCCTCGGGCCTCGGTGAGGCTATCGTCTATCGGCTTGCGGAGGAGGGCGTGAGCGTGGCCGTCGGCGGCCGGGACGCGGCGAAGACGAAGGACGTGGCCGCGCGGGCGGCCGCCCGCTCGCGCGAGCACGCGCACGAGCTTGAGCACGCGGTCGTGCTCGGCGACGTCTCCGTCGTCGCCGACTGTGACCGCCTGGTCGCCGAGACGCTCGGGCGCTTCGGCGGCCTCGACATCCTCGTCAACTCGGCCGGCGTCTGGCTCGAGAAGTCGATCCTCGACACCAGCGAGGCAGACTGGGAATGGTGCATCGGCATCTGCCTCAAGGGCGCCTACTTCATGTGCAAGGCGGCGCTCGCCCACATGGTGCCCGCGGGCTCTGGCGTCATCGTCAACCTGGCGAGCGACTCGGGCATCCACGGCGAGCCCGGCGCCGCCGTCTACTCGGCTGCCAAGGCCGGCGTCGTGATGATGACCCGCGCCCTCGCGATCGACCACGGGCCGGACGGCGTGCGCGTCTGCAGCGTCTGCCCGGCGATCTTCGACACCCCGATGCTCGCGAACGCCATCGCCGCGGCGCCGGACCCGATCGCCTACACCGACGGGATGGAGGACGCGTACCCGCTGAAGAGGATCGGTCGGCCGGAGGAGCTCGCCGCCGCCGTCGCCTTCCTGGCAAGCGACGACGGCAGCTTCATGACCGGCCGGACGGTGGTCGTCGACGGCGGCGTCACGGCCTGAGTGCAGGAACGGCCCGGCCTCGTGCACGGCGGCGGCGCAGCCGCGCCGCGCCCTCAGGCCCCCGCCAGCACCTGGTCGATCTCGGCGATCAACTCGGCCTTGCGTCCGTCGGGCAACAGCGACGCCGTGATCGAGTTGCGCGCCAGCCGGGCCAGGTCGGCGTGGCTCAGGCCGAGAGCCTCCTGGACCGCGGCGTAGTTGTCCAGGAGGTACCCGCCGAAGTAAGCCGGGTCGTCCGAGTTCACGGTCACGACCAGCCCCGCGTCGAGCAGCTTCTTCAGGGGATGCGTCGACAGGTCGGGCGTCACCTGCAGTTCGAGATTGCTCAGCGGGCACATCGTGAGCGGGATGCGGTCGTCGGCGAGGCGCCGCTGAAGAGCCGGGTCATCGATGGCCGCGACCCCGTGGTCGATGCGGCGTACCTTCAACAGGTCGAGCGCCTGGGTGATGTACTCGGACGGGGCCTCCTCGCCGGCGTGCGCGACGGCGACGAAGCCTGCCGCCCGGGCCTTCTCGTACACGTTGGCAAACTCGTCCGGTGGGTGGCCCACCTCGGCCGAGTCGAGTCCCACGCCAGCGATGACGTCCCGGTGCGCCAGTGCCAGCTCCAGCATTTCCGTCGCCTCGGCGACGGGCCGGTCGCGCAAGAAACACATGATGAGCCGCCAGCTCACGCCGAGCTCCGCCTCGCCCTCCCGGAGTGCGCCGGCGATGCCCCCGACCACAGCGTCGAACGGCACGCCCCTCGGTACGTGGCTCTGCGGGTCGAAGAAGACCTCCACGTGACGGGCGCCGTCCGCGGCCGCGCGACGGAGGTAGGCGATGGTGAGGTCGTGGAAGTCTCGTTCCGTGACGAGGACGGCCACACCCGAGTAGTACATGTTCAGGAAGTCCTGGAGATCAGTGAAGCGGTATTTGGCGCGGCATTCCTCGGCCGACGAGCAGGGAAGACGGATGCCGTTGCGGTGGCCGAGCTCGAGCAGGAGCTCAGGCTCGAGCGTGCCCTCGATGTGCACGTGCAGCTCGGCCTTGGGCAGGCGGCGCATGAACGCGACCATGGCGGCGCGAGCAGCGGTGGACTTGCCGGGATCGGTGGCGTCGGACACACGTCCTCCTTCGGGCCGTCGGTTGAGCCCTTGTACCCGCTCCACACGATTGCGGCACGGTGAGGCAGTCCGGCAGGCCCGCAGGGAAGGCGGCGTCCGCCCGGGCTGGTAGTGTCACTCTGTGACCCGGACCCGCCTCTCTCCGCGCGCTCTCGTCTCCGTGGCACTGGCCGCCGCGATCCTCACGGCGCTGGTGGCGAGCGGCTGCGGCGGCTCCGATGGCGCGGAGGGCTCTGCTGCGCAGGGCGGCGCAGGCGGAGCGGTCGCGACCGGGTCTCCGTCCGCGACCGGCAGGGTGACGGGGACGCCGGGTCCCGCGCCGACGCCCACCAGGTCCCCGAAAGCCACTCCGGCCGCCGGCGCGACGACGGCCGCGGGCTCGACAGGTGCATCTACCGCGGGCGGGTCGCCGGCCCTGCGCGTCGTCTTCGTCGATGTCGGCCAGGGCGACGCTGCCGTCCTCCGCAGCGGCGCATGGACCGGGCTCGTCGACGGTGGACCGGCCGGCTCCGAGGGCGCGATCGAGGCGGCGCTGGCGAAGCTCGGCGTGCGCCGCCTCGATACGCTCGTGATCTCGCACCTCCACGCCGATCACACCGGCGGGCTGCCCGCCCTGGTGGCCGAGTACCGGCCGCGGCGGGCCTTGGTGGCCGGCGCCGTGCGGGGCGGCCTCGCGGCCGCGCTCCGCGGCGCCGGCACCGCCGTCGTGCAGGCGCGCCGCGGCCTCACGAAGCGCTTCGGCACTGCCAAGGCGACGGTGCTCGCCCCCGGTGGCCTCAGCGGGGACGCCAACACCGACAGCATCGTGCTCGAGCTCGACGCCGCAGGGCGTCGCGTCGTCTTCACCGGCGATGCCACGGGGGCGGGCGAGACGGCGGCAGGCGCCACGCTGGCTCGCGGCCCGCCCGTCGACGTGCTCAAGGTCTCGCACCACGGCTCGCGCTACTCGACCACCACCGGCTTCCTTGCCGGCGCCCGGCCGCGAACGGCGGTGATCAGCGTGGGGAGCAACACCTACGGACACCCGTCGAGCGACGCGGTGAAGCGCCTGCGGGCAGGCGGCGCCCGGGTCTTCAGCACGCGGAGGAGCGGCTCGATCACGCTCACCGTCACCGCCGCCGGCGGCCTTCGGTGGAGCTACGCGCGCTCGGGCGCACAGATCACGCGAGGCATCTCTCGCGGAGACTCGTCGTCGGGCACTTCCGGCGGCGGTTCGGGCGCCGCCGCCACCTCCGCCGCCGGAGCGGCCTCATCCTCAGCCTCCGCTTCAGGCGCCACGACCGTCTACGTCACCAACACGGGCGAGTGCTATCACCAGAAGGGCTGCCGGTACCTCTCGTCCAGCCGTATCGCGATGAAGCTCAGCCACGCGAAGGCGGATGGCTACCGGCCGTGCAGCGTCTGCGACCCGCCGCGCTAACGCAGCGGGTGCCGCATGAGGTACAGCGTCTCGGCGATCCACGCAGCGTCGATCGGGGCGACGCGGCGTCTGACGCCCACGGCCTTCGTCCTCGCGGCGATGGCGACGTCGCTCAGCGAGACGAGTTCCGCGCCGAGGCTGGTGAGGAACCGCTCGCTGTCGCTCGCGGTCTCATCCGACAAGGCGGCGCCGAGAAGCGGCAGGCGGAGTTCCGCGGCGGTCTCGAGCGCCCATCGGACCCACGCGTCCTCGAATGTCTGCGATCCGTAGAGGCACAGGGCGCCCGTGCAGCGGCGCAGGCGTGCAAGGAGGCTGGCGCGGACGATCTCGCCGCGTTCGGTGGCAAAGGGCTCGCTCGAGAGGCCGTGGTCGAGGGCCAGAGTACCGTCGGCCCGCAGTCGTGTCGTGATCGGGCGTACGCGTTGGAGGTCGCCGGCGGCGAAGGTGAGGAACACTCGTTGTCTGCTGGTCGTCTGGGTGCGCACGGAAGCTCCCGCTGGCTTCGTACTCTGCGGTGCATCGGCATGTTCGCCACGAGCCTGCAAGAACCTGTGTTGTCCAGGCTGACGGGATGTCGACCGGCGCCGGTGGGAGCGAAGCCGGGCCGGCACGCGTCAGGCTTCGCCCGGCAGACTGATCCCGTAGAAGCGGCGCACTGAGGCCGTCAGCGAGACGAGAACGATCAGGGCGCCGATGACGCCGAAGACGATCTGCAGCGGGTCGTAGGGGATGATCATGATCTCGACGAGGATCCAGATCATGAGGCCGCAGCCGACCACGAACGAGACGTACCACGCCCAGCTGCGGCGCACCCAGAGCCCCGCGGCGGCGACCAGCGGCAGCACGCCGAGGACGAGCAGCAGGATGAGACCCGGGATCAGATAGTCGCTGAACGGCGAGCCGTCGAGGTGCGAGACCGGCATGCCCATGACAGAGCCGTCGGGTTTGAGGACGAGCGAGAACCCGCCGCCGACGCCGCCGAGACCCTGGACCAGGAGGAGGAGCAGCAGGATCCAGGCGGCGGCCGGGCGGCGGGGGCGGTCTCTGGTGGGCACGACGGCTCCTTCGTCCGTGAGTGGTGCTGGCGCGCGCAGCATACAACGTCCCGCGCGCCTGCGGAGGCAGTACAGCCGGACCGTCGAAGAAGGGGCCTGTAGGCGAAGAGACGCACTGCGCGGTCGCCTTCGGGCCGTCGCTTGAGACAGCGGGCGAGGTCCGGATACAGTCGTTCGGGGAACCGTGACTGGACGCGGGCGGTCGGCTCGCCGGAGGGAGAGGAGCACGTCATGCCGGATTGTCCCAACTGCGGCAAGCACGTCTCCGATGAGGCGCCCTACTGCCTGTCCTGTGGCGCGGCGCAGCAGCCAGAGCGGGGCGCGCTGCAGCAGTCCTCGCCCGAGGCGCAGCAGCCGGTGCCCCCTCAGGCGCCCGAGCCGCCGCAGCCGACCTTGGCACCGCCCGACGCGCCGGCCGCGGCGCAGCCGTCGCCCGGCCGGTACGCGGCACCCGCGGGGTACGGGCCGGTCGTGCAGCCGCCGCCGGCCGCCGGCGCGACGCCCGCGCCGTACGCCGCGCAGCCCGTCGGCCCCGCCGGCGCGACGCCCGCACCTCAGGGGCAAGGCCTGCCCGGCTGGGCGATCGCGCTCATCGTCGCCGCCGTGTTGCTCGGGACCGGCCTCCCCGTTGCGATCGTGATCTTCTCCTTCGTCACGGTCGGCAACGTCGTGGAGGAGGTCGCGCCCATGATCGAAGACCAGATCCGGCTCGTCGACGAACGCGCGCTCCGCGACGGGGTCACGTCCATCCAGGGGGGCGTCGAGGCCTGGGCAGCCGACCACGGCGGCAAGTACCCGGCCGCGGACAGGGTCGACCGCATACACCTCGTCTCGCCCGAGGGCCTGAGCTACGTCGACCCCTGGCCGCAGAACCCGTACGCGGGCGGGGCGATGACGCAGGGGACGGGCGAGGGCCAGTTTCTGTACGTCCGCGGCCCCGAGGGCGGCTCTTACTCGCTGACCGGCTACGGCACGGGCGGCAGCCTCCTTATCGCTCTGCCGTAGACGTCGCCGGCCTCGCTCGAGTCACCTGCCCGCTTGAACCCTGCGCCACCGATGACGGGGGTTTAGGTCGCATGGACGCTCGATTCTCGGTAAAGTGTCTCCACGTAAGCGATTCTGGCGATCGACCAAAGGAGATGCATGGGGAACGTGCACGCACATCGCGGGCGTCTGGCGCCTGCACTCATCCTGGCGTTCGTGGTGGCCCTGATGGCCATCGGCACTCTACTCGTCACCGAGAAAGCCAATGCGCAGCCCACGTTCAGACCCACGTGCGGCGCCTGCCACACGTCGTCCACTGTCCACTCCTCCGCGAACCCGAACCACAGCGGCTTCTCCTGCGGCACCTGTCACGTGAACGGCTCGGGAGCTGCGGGGGTGGCGCCGTCGGCGTGCGCTGCTTGCCACGGTGGCACGACCGCGATCCTGGGCAGGCCGACGCATTCGAGCCTTTCCTGCGGCACCACTGCAGGCTGCCACGGCGTGCCGTCTCCGACACCCACGCCGACCGCGACGCCCACCGCGACGCCTACGCCCACGGCCACGCCTTCCGCGACGCCCACGGCCACGCCTTCCGCGACGCCCACGGCCACGCCTTCCGCGACGCCGACGCCCACAGCCACGCCTTCCGCAACTCCCACGCCCACGGCGACGCGCGTGGCGACCACCGTCTCTTTGAGGAGGATCGCCCCGACCATCATCAGGCGCGGCAAGACCGTCAAGGCCCGCGGAGTGGCGAAACCAGCCGGCACGCTCAAAGGCAAGAGGGTCAAGATCAAGGTGCAGCGCAAGGTGGGCACCAGGTGGGTCACGGCCAAGTCCGTCTCGGTCGCCGTGAGCTCCACCGGCGCCTACAGCTGGAAGTACAAGCCGCGCAAGAGGGGCTCCTATCGCGTGCGGACATCCATCGCCTCCGCCAGCACCTACACAGCCTCCAAGTCTCCGCTCAAGAAGTTCAGAGTGAAGTGAGACCGGACTCGGCCGCCACGGCCGGACCGTAGAAGATGCTGAGGGCGGGCGGTCCGCAGGGACCGCCCGCCCTCAGCCTGTTGGGGATGCAGGCCGGTGTGCGAGGTCGGCGGGCAGGGGGGTGGCTCGTTTCGCGGCCGACACGCAGGGCCCTAGAGGTCGATGCCGTCCGGAGCCTCGCGCGGGTCGACGAACCACTCGCGTTCGGCGAAGTCGCCGTCGGTGATGTCGGCGAGTGACATCTTCAGGTACTTGCCGCGCGCCTCGACGGCCACGCTGCCGTCGGCGAGCAGGATCTCGCCGGTCCCTTCGAAGAGGCGGCTCGTGTCGCGCGTGATGCGCGCGATGCAGCGAACCTCCTCGTCCAGCGGCAGCGGCTTGCGGAAGCGGACCGTGAACTCGGCCGTGACGCCCCAGGCGTCGGTCTGCGTCAGGAGGATGGCCCGGCCGATGGTCTCGTCGAGGATCGCCGAGCTGACGCCCCCGTGCAGGCGCCCGGGATAGCTCTGGTGCTCCTCTCGGGGCGTGAACACGCCGAGGAGCTCGCGGCCGACCGCCGGGGCGGTGGGCTCGGGGTCGCCGGAGGCCGTCGGCTCGTCCGGCGCCAGCTCGTAGAAGCGCGCGTGCAGCCCGAAGGGGTTGTCGCGGCCGCAGACGAGGCACATGCGGCTGATGTTCTGGGCGCCGTCGATCTTGCGTGGCGTAGGGGCCGTGGCGGTCTCCTCTCGCGGTGGGCGCCATCAATCATACGCGACGGGTGCGGCTCGCCGCGGTCTGGTGTGCAGCCGGGGGCGAGGCCGAAGGCGGCTGCGCCGCCCTCGTCAAGTGGCACGCCAGGTGGCGACGTACTCGATGCCCGGGCCCGGCGACGGGAGGCCGGGGTCGGCGATCAGCCAGCCGCCGTCGCGCCCGTCCTCGCGGGCCACGAGCTCGAAGTGGCACATCGCGATGCCCAGGTCGACGCGCTGCAGGTCGGCGATGCGCAGGACCTTGAAGAGCGCGCTGCCCTTGCCGTAGCCGCGCGTGCGCACGAGGTAGAAGTGCCACTCGTCGCCGCGCCGCAGGATCCGCCACGGCTGCTTGTTGGTGGCCGACGGGCCCATGCGCACGGCCGCGAGCGCGCCCGCGTAGCCGTCCGTACGCTCAGCGTCGAGAGGTACGCCGAACTCGCCTTCGAAGAACAGCTCGCCGTGCGGGAAGCGGCGCTCGCCCTCCTCGCGCTCGCGGATGCGCTCCGCGCCGTCGTCGCCGGGATACCCCGTGGAGACGACGGCCGGGATCGACTCGTCGGGGCGGAGGCCGCCGAACCGCTTCGTGAACGTGCTGCGCGTGAACGTGCCGCCCAGCCAGCAGGTGCCGAGCCCGAGCTCCGTGGCGTGAAGGATGACCTCCTCGAGCAGGTAGCCGTAGTCCTCGAGGTCGGCAGGTCCGCGGCGCACGGCCCCGACGATGTAGCCGGTCGCTCCCTTGATGAACCCGTACGTCCCGAGACGCCGCAGAGCGCCGGCGTCGTCCGGCGACGCCGCGATGAGCCCGAAGCGGACGGTGGAGCCGAGCGGGCCCAGCGTCCTGGTCTGCATGAAGGCCGTGAGCGCGCGGAGGTCATCCGCGGAGATCGGCTTCTCCAGGTAGGTGCGGCACGAGTAGCGCCGGTCGATGAGGTCGCGAGCGTTCATCGACGCCGATACTGTCACACCGCGCCGAGGGCTCGCAGCCCAGGCGGCCGGGGATGACGTCCTGCCCGGACCTTGACTCCATCCCTGGGCCTGAGGCAGACTCCACCGCACGCTCGATGCAGACCGAGACCGGAAGTGCTTGAATCGGCACTCAGGAAGCAGTCCCGGTCCATCGTCTCACCGCCGACCTCGTCGCTGGTCCCCGTCGCCATGAGCTGCAGTGTGCATGCGGCCTGCGCCGGTGCTGTCCTGGGCGAGACCGGCCTCCGGGGCCGTTCAGGATCGTGAAAGGCAGGGGCGTGGCACGCCGCAAACGCAGAGAAGGACAAGCGCTGCACAAGGTGCTCGGGGTCTCGGCCCTGTTCAGCACCGCGTACGGCAACGTCGGCTCGTCGATCTACTACGCCCTCGGCGTCGTCGCCGCCGCCGCGCTGGGCCTGACGCCGCTCGTCTTCGTCCTCACCGGCCTCCTCTTCGTCGCCACCGCCTGGTCGTATTCCGAGGCGACGGCGGCCATGCCGGAGGCCGGAGGCGCGTCGAGCTTCGCGCGACGCGCCTCCAACGAGTTCGTCAGCTTCGGCATCGGTTGGAGCCAGATGCTCGTCTACACGGCGACCATCGCCATCTCGGCGCTGTTCGTGCCGCAGTACCTCTCGATCTTCTGGCCGATCCTCAAGAACCCGCCCTACAACATCATCGGCGGCGCGATCACCATCGCCGTCCTCGTCGCGATCAACATCGTCGGCATCAAAGAGGCGGCGCGCCTCAACGTCGTCCTCGCCATGCTCGATCTCGGCACCCAGGTGCTGATCATGATCATCGCGCTCGTGCTGCTCCTCGAGCCGAAGATCCTGCTCGATCAGATCCAGTGGGGGATCGCACCGACCTGGGAACGTTTCCTCTACGGTCTCGCCATCGGCACCATCGCCTACACCGGCATCGAGACGGTGTCCAACATGGCCGAGGAGGCGGAGAGCCCGGGCAAAGACGTGCCGCGCTCCATCAACTTCGTGATCGTCGCGGTGCTCGTGGTCTACATCGGCATGCCGCTGGCGGCGCTCTCGTCGATGAACGTCGGCTACAACGAGCTCGTCGTGAACCCGGCCACGGGACAGACGGTGCCGGTGGAGGTGGTCCCCGGCACGCCGGAGGGCACGTGGGTCCTCGGGTCCGACCCGACGGCGACCGTGTACGTGCCCGTGGAGCAGAAGCCGGACGGTACGTGGGTGATCCCCCAGCAGGATCCCACGGGGCCTGTGCAGGCCATCGCCGGCGAGCTCGTGACCCAGTTGCACGGCACCCAGCTGGGCAGCAACTACGAACAGGATCCCGTCCTCGGGATGGTGCGCTTCTTGCCGGACAACGTCGCCTGGCTGCGGTGGATCCTTGGCCCGTGGGTCGGCGTCCTCGCCGCGACCATCCTCTTCATCGCGACCAACGCCGGCATCATCGGCGTCTCACGGCTGGCGTACTCCCTGGGCCAGCATCGACAGCTGCCGCGTGCGCTCGGGCGCGTGCATCCCACGCGGCTCACACCGTTCATCGCCATCAGCGTCTTCGGCGCCCTCGCCGTGATCCTCATCTTGCCCGGCCAGGTCACTCTGCTCGCGGACGTGTACGCGTTCGGTTCCATGATCTCGTTCACCGCAGCGCACATCTCGGTCATCGTGCTGCGGTTCAGGGAGCCGGAGCTCGAGCGGCCGTTCCGCGCTCCCCTCAACGTGCGCGTCCGCGGTGTACCGGTGCCGCTCACCGCCGTCATCGGCGCGATCTGCACGTTCTCTGTCTGGTGCATCATCGTCTACTACCAGCCGGTGGGCCGCCTCATCGGCTTCGCCTGGATGGGGGTCGGGCTCGTCGCCTACGTGATCTTCCGCAAGGTCAGCGGGTACTCGCTCACCAAGACCGTCAAATCCCCGATGCTGCCGGCCTCGCTTCAGGAAGACGTCGTGTACGACCAGCTCCTCGTGCCCGTCCGCGACTCCCGGGTCAGCGAGGAGATGATGGTGCTCGCCTGCCAGCTGGCCACGGAGCGAAAGGCCTCGATCGACGTGTTGTACGTGATCGAGGTGCCGATCAATCTGCCGATCGACGCGAGTCTGCGCGAAGAGCACGAGCGCGCCCGGCAGGTGCTCGAGCGCGCCGGGCACGCGGCGGACCAGTTCAAGATCAAGACCACGCCGGTGATCGTCACGGCGCGTTCGGCCGGCCGGGCGATCGTCGAGGAGGCCATCGCCCGCCGCTCGGAGGTCATCATCCTCGGCTCGCAGGGCAAGCGACGCATCGCCGACAAGGTGTTCGGGCGCACGATCGACTATGTGCTCGACCACCTGCCCTGCGAGGCGATCATCAACGTGATACCAAGGGAGTTGCTCTCGGGGGGTGCGGCACGTGACGCCGGCGCGGACGGCGCGTCCGCGGCGGTGACGACATCCGTGAGCCCGGGAGCCAGGCGCCGCGGCCAGCTGGGCGAACCGGACGACTGAGCCCGCTCGCCGCTCGCGCCGCTCGCGACCGGGCGCGGCGCCGGGCCTGGCCGACCTACGGCTTCGGTAGCACCACAGGCAGGGCGACGCGGAAGGTGGTGCCGGCCTCCGAGCTGGTGAACGACACCGTGCCGCCGCCGCGCTCCACGGCGGCCTTCACGATCGCCAGACCGAGGCCGTTGCCCGGGTAGGCCGAGACGTTGCGGGCGCGGTGGAAGCGGGCGAAGATCTCGCGCTCCTCGTCCGCCGGGATGCCGACGCCGGTGTCGGCGACGGTCGCCACGGCGAGGGCGCCCTCCGCGCGCACGGAGAGGGCCACCGTGCCGCCGTCCTGCGTGAACTTGAGGGCGTTGTCGAGCAGGTTGCCGAGCACTGCTTGCAGGCGCGAGCGCTCCACGGGGACGGCGAGCGGCTTCTCAGTGATGGCCAGGACCAGCTCGATGCCCGCCTGCTCGGCTCGCGAGGCGGCGCCGTCGGCCAGCTCGCGGGCCACCGCCGTCAGGTCGGCGCTCCGGACCTCGCCGGGGGGCTCGTCCGCCTCCAGCCGTGACAGCTGCAGCAGATTGCCGGAAAGGGTCGCGAGACGCTCGGTCTGGCCGAGGGCCCTGCCGACCAATCGGCGCTCGTCATCGCTCGTCGCCTTGCGTTCGGCCAGCTCGAGATCGGCCTGCAGCGCCGTGAGCGGCGTGCCGATCTCGTGCGCGGCGTCGGCGACGAAGCGCCGCAGCGACGTCACCGTAGCCTCGACCCGCGTCGCCATGCCGTTGAAGGAAACGCCGAGACGCCCGACCTCGTCGCCTCCGGCGACGGGGGCACGGGCGCCGAGATCTCCGGCCGCCATGCGGTCGCTGGCCTCCGTGAGCGCGACGACCGGTCGCGCGATGCGCGCGGCGACCAGGTAGCCGGCCAGGGCCGCGAGGCCGACGGCGAGCGCGGCCGCCACGATCCAGGCCAGCGCCGCGCTGATCAGGGCGTCGCGGCCGGAGGCCGGGCCCTCCGAGAGCTTCACGTAGGCGCCGCCGGCCATGTCCATGGTCAGCGTCCGGCTCGAGCGGGCGTCGCCGCCGCTGCCGAAGAGGCCCCTGCCCATCGGGTTCGGCAGCCCGTCCTGGTCGTCGTGCTCGCGGCCGTGGCCCTCGCCGCGGCGGCCGAGGAGCCACACCGCGTCGAGCGCGTTCGGCGGCCCCGAGTCCACGACCAGCGTGCCGTCCTGCGCGTAGACCTGCACGCGCGTCTGCGTGGTGAGGGCCGACGCCTGAGCCCACGAGGTCAGATCCCCCACCGTGGTGAGCGGCGGCGGATCCGCGACGAGGAGCTTGGCGCTGGCCCGCAAGTAGTCGTCCTCTGCGCGCGTGTAGTGGTTGCCGAGCACGGCGAGAAGGATGCCGCCGAGGATGACGGCCGTGAGCAGGGCCATCCCTGCGTAGGTGAGCGCGAGCCGGAGGCGCAGCGAGTGGGCGCGCATGCCGGAGCCTAGGTGGCCAGCCGGTACCCGATACCGGGCACGGTGAGGACGACGATCGGGTTGCTCGGGTCGTGCTCGATCTTCTCGCGCAGGCGGCGCACGTGGACGCTCACGGTCTTGTCGTCGTAGAAGTCGGCGTCGCTGCCCCAGACGTTCTCGATGAGCTGTCCGCGGCTGAAGACCTGGCCGGGGTGCTGGGCGAGGAAGACCAGCAGCCGGAACTCGGTCGGCGTGAGGTTGAGCGAGCGACCCTCGCGCGTGACGCTGGCACGAGTGCGGTCGATGGTGAGGTCGCCGGCGTACAGGACGTCCGCCTCCGTGGAGGCGAGCTCCCCATAGGCGCGGCGGAGCAGGGAGCGGATGCGGGCGATGAGCTCGCGCAAGTGATACGGCTTGGTGAGGTAGTCGTCGGCGCCCATCTCGAGGCCGAGGACCTTGTCCATCTGGTCGGACTGGACGGTGAGCATGAGGATCGGCTGGCGCAGGCCGAGGTGACGCATCTGCCGGCAGAAGTCGAAGCCGTTGCCGTCGGGCAGGCGTACGTCGAGGACGATGAGGTGGGGGGAGTGGTCGCGAGCGTAGGCGACGCCGGCGGAACCGGTGGTCTCCCAATGGACGTCGTAGCCCTCCGTCCCGATGCCCTCGACGAGGGCCTCGCCCACCGCCGGATCGTCCTCGATCACGAGGATGTTCTGTGCGCGGTCCGCCATGCCGGAATCGTAGCACGGGCGTCCGGCCGCCCCGGCCGGGGAGGAGCGGGGGCGGCCGGACGCTTCCGTCATCGGATCACCGGGTCTACGGCGTCGTGGAGGGCGCCGGCGTCGCGCCCGGCGTCTGCCACTCCGGGGGATGACCCCAGTCGTCGCCGTCGTGACCGAAGCCCTGACCGCCGTGACCCATGCCCGGCGCCGTGCCGCGGTCGCCCCATTCGCCGCGGCCCTGACCGTCGCGGTCGCCCCAGCCACCGTGGCCCGGGCCATCGCCGTCGCGGAACATGCCCGGGCCGTCCTGCCCGCGGCCGTCACGGCCGTCGCCGGCGATCGCCGTCCCGATGGCGACGCCGCCGAGCAGGAGGATCGCAGCGGCCGCCGCGGCGCCGGCGACGACGGCCCAGCGCCGCCGGTACCACGCCTCGCGTGGCGGCGCTCCGGCGGCGGATGGCACGGCCGCCGCGGCCGCCATCGCCGCCGTCGGTGTCTCGGCGGCGTCGCCAACGGGCTCTTGCGCCGCGGCTACATCTTCCGGCGGGATCGCGCCCGGGTTCTCGTTCGTCGGGTCTGCCATGGTCCACCTCTCGGTCAAGGTTCGCGTGCGGGCGATCTACCGGCGCTCTGCCGGCGACGTTCCGGCGCTCGGCCGGCGTGGCGCCGGCGTCCTGACGTGACTATCTCCGGCCCAGGTTGCACGCCGTCTGCGCCGGGACTACAGGTCCGTAACCCGGTCCGTCGCCCGGTTACGGACCTGTAGCCGGGGCTCAACCCGGGCTTCACATCGGCCTGCGATAGTGGCTGCGGCGTCCATACCGGCGCCTGTTCTGCAATATGTCCGCGCGAAAGGAGAACCGATGACCGCGCGAGCCCGCCTGTATTTGGACCTGGCGCTCTTCGGCGCCCTCTTCGTGGCATACAACCCCGCGTGGACGGGGCTCGCGGTGCACGAGTGGCTCTGCGTCGTCGCCATCGTCCCGCTGCTCTTCCACGTCGTCGTGAACTGGGATCAGACGCTGCAGATCCTGCGGCGCTTCGCCGCGATCGTGCGCGCGACGCCGAAGGTCAACCTCGTCGTCGACGCCGCCCTCTTCGTGGCGGCCGTCGCCGTCATGCTGAGTGGTCTTCTGATATCTCAGGCGGTCGCGCGCGCGATCGGCGTGACCATCCTCCCGAGCGGCCTCTGGATGACGGTGCACTCCATCTCCGCCGACCTGACCATGGGGCTCCTGCTCGTCCATTTCGTGCTGCACTGGAAGTGGATCGTGAAGGCGGCCGGCAAGCTCGGCCGCCCTGCGCGGAGCGCGCGCATGGCCGCCGACCCTGTGGCCGAGATCCGCCTGGCGACGCGCCGGCTGGCCGCCGTGCCCGTACGCACCGACACCGTGACGATCGACTCGTCACGCCGACCCTGATCAGAGGAGAACCATGAAGCTCTTCAGGAACACCGCCGCGGTGCTCGTCCTCACGCTGTTCACGGGACTGGCCGTCTTCACCGCCATCCAGCTGGGCGATCGCCTCTTCGGCACGCCCGACGCCAGCGCCCAGACGGTAAGCGGGCAGAACTCGCCCGCGACGGAGCAAAGCACCGACGACTACAACGACGACTACTACGACGACTCCGAAGGCCACGGCGGCGGGTACGGCTACGGCCAGAACGCCGATCCCTACGGCCAGAGCTCCAGCACGCAGGGCTCAACCACCACGACGCAGACGTGCCCGGCGACGGGATGCAGCGCGTCCAGTTGTCACGCGACGCAGTGACGCAGCGGTTGGCTGCCGGTGTGCTGACGGCAGGCAAACGCGCGAGGGCGATCGCCGTGGGGAGAGCGCTCCTGTGAACTGAGCCGAGGGAGGCAGGAAGCGGCTCAGCCGCCGCTCGTGCCGGTCCCGCTGCCGGCGCCGCCGACGCTGGGCTCACCGCTGCCGGTGCCGGACCCGGTGCCGGTGCTGTAGCCCGTGGCGGTTCCGCCGGTGGCTCCAGTCCCGCTGCCGGCGGCGTCGCCGGCAGCCGTCCCGCCGGTCCCACCTGTGCCGGTGCTCGATCCGGTCCCGGCGCTGCCGCCGGTCCCACCTTGGGTCCCACTTTGGCTGGTCCCGCCCGAGCCGTTGCCGCCGCTGTTCGCGCCGCCGGCTATGGACCCGCCTGTGCCGGCGCCGCTCGAGCCTGCGCCGCTCCCGCCCGAGCCGGCGCCGCTGCGCGTGGTCGCGCCGTCACCGTTGCGCGCGGTCGCACCTGCGCCGCTTGGCCCCTCGGCTCCCTGAGATGCGAGGCCTCCCAGCCGCAGTCGCTCGCGGACCATCTCCTGGTGCGTCGAAGGTCCGCCGGCGGGCACGGTGAGAGAGGACGTCGCTGCGCCGGCCGCCGCGCGGTTCGCCGCGGCACCGAGGCCCGTGGGCGTGTCCGCGCTCTGACGGGCGGCGAGCCCTCCGCCGGTGGCGGCCACCGCCGCGATCACCGCGATCGCCACCTTGACACCCGTGGCGCCGCCGAGGCCGGCCAACAGGCCGACAGGGGCGAGCGGTGCGGCGGCGAGAGGGACCGCCGCGGCGGGCGCGCCGCCGGAGAGCGCCGTCTGCGCACCGCTGATCGCGGGGCCGGCGAGGTCCGGCGGTGGGCCAGCCGGCCCTGTGGCCGGCGGAACGAGGTGCAGGAACGGCGGCGCTTGCAGGCTCGCCGGCAC
>DASRZL010000065.1:0-27228 GCA_035686425.1 Thermoleophilia bacterium | reverse complement strand
CCGGCGAGCACGTACCTCCGCCAGCCCGCGAAGAACGCCCGCCACGTCACGCCGAGCGCTTCGTCGAGCGCCGCGTCCATGCCCTCCTCGGTCGGCTCGGCGGCGGCCACCGCCTGAGCGAAGGGCCGCACCTTGCGCGATCCCCAGCGGGCGGCGACGTAGTCCACGAGCGAGCCGCCGACCTCGTAGCCCAGCCTCACCGCCTTGACGTCGCCACCTTCCCATACGTCGCTCACCCCGAACGATTCGGGCAACGGCCAGAGCTGGTCGCCGGTCGCCACCTCCTCCCGCAGAGCGTCGCCGGCCGGCGAGCCCTCGGCAGCCTCGGCGATCCCCTCCACGATCAACGACGGAGGATCGTCGTCACCGGAGAACCAGTGGACGGTGTAGGCGTGAGCGAGTTCGTGCGTCAGGACGTCCTCCGTCGGCAGCTCCGCGTCGCGCAACCAGGGACCCATGACGCCGACGTCATAGGTCGGTGAGGCTTCTTCAGCGACCCGAAGCGTCGGATACGCGAAGAACACGAGGCGCGCGGCGGCGGCATCCACGGCGAGCGCGTCGCGCACGTCCTCGACCGAGCCGAACACCGTTACGACGACCGTGGGCCGCGTGTCGACCCCGAGGGCGGAGAGCCGCGGCCGCGCCCTTGCAGCCGCTGCCAGAACGGTCGCCGCACGGCGACGCGCCCGGCGGTCGGCGAGGACGAGGAGCCCGGGGCGCCGCAGCACGACGGGGTCGTGCAGCGCCATCAGATAGCGGCGGCGGACGTCCTCCGGGGTCTCGTCCGCCAGTACGGCGACGCCGTCGGCGGCGGCGCGCAGTCGGAGGTACCGCACCACGGCGATCCTGTCCGCCGGTTCGGCCGCGCCGAGCTTCCCGCTGCCCCGGAGACGGTAGATGCCAGCCGCCGGATCGGCGGGCGTGACCTCGAAGGAGAACGTCCGCCACGGCAGCGGCGCGAGCGTATCGAAGACCTTGGCGAGACTCTCGCGTACCTCGACCGCAGCCCCGCCGTCGCCCTCACTCGAGAACCACTGGAGGAAGCCGTCGCGGTCGCCGGCGCGCAGCGCGCCGGCGGCGCGGGTGAAGTCGTGCCGAGCGCGCTCCAGGATCCTCGCCTGCTCTGCACCAGGGTCTTCGCCCGAGGAACCCAGATGAAGGCTGCAGGCGGAGGCCGAGCTGAAGAGCAGCGCAGCCGCCGCGATGACCAGGAGCGCACGTGAGACGATGGCGATGCGGCGCGCTGGGCGCACGTGACCCCCGATGCCGGACGTTGGACCCTCGGCCATCATATCGCCACACCGGACCGTACCCTGAAGTCACCGGGGGCCGTCTGGCCCCATCGCGGACCCCCGTGTACTATCGTCAGCAGATGAGCACACCGCCGAGGAGTCACAAGTCGTACACGGTCTACCGCGCCGGGGATGTCCCGGGGTCTGCCGGCGCGGACGCGGCTCCGGCCGGCGGCGACGCTCCGCCGCGTGCGCCGCGTGGCGGCGGCCGCGGCGGCCGCGACCGCAGGCGCCGGGGCGGCGGCTTCCTCGGCCTGCTCATCATCATGGGCATCGTGGCGGCCGCGGCGGCCGGCGTGGCCGCGGCGGCCGGGTGGGGCCCCTTCAGTGGCGGCGGGTCCGTCGCCGAACTGCCGGGCCCTGCCGCAAGCGACTCCGTGACGTCCGCCACACCGTCGATCTCCGCCTCCCCCTCCGGCCAAGCCTCCCCGAGCCCGGCGGCGAGCCCGACCCCGACCGTCGCCCCGAGCTTCTCGATGACCGCCGGCGGCGACGTCATCGGCGGCTTCGGGGTCAGCGGCGTGGTCGCCAGCATGGGCAGCAGCCTCTTCAAGAACGTCGCTCCGTCGTTCGAGAAGAGCGACTTCGGGTTCGTGAACCTCGAGAGCCCGCTCACCACCGGCGGCGACGCACAAGGCTGGAAGGACGTCGTCATCAAGGGAAACCCCGACATGGCCCCGGCGATGGCCAAGAGCGGCATCAACGTCGTCACCATGGCGAACAATCACGCCGGCGACATGGGCGACAGCGGCCTGCTGGACAGCATCAAGTACTGCGAGAAGAACGACATCGCCGTCGTCGGCGCCGGCAAGGACATCAAGCAGGCCATGGCGGGAAAGGTGCTGGAGACCGACGACGGCGTCAGAGTGGCCTTCCTCGGCTTCACCGACGTACTGCCGGTGGGGTATCCGGCCACCTCGTCGAGCCCAGGCGTCGCGCCGGGCCGCGCGGATATCGGCGCCGTGAAGCAGGCGATCAAGGCGGCGAAGAAGAAGGCCGACTTCGTCGTCGTCGGCTGGCACTGGAATTTCGAGTACAAGCGTGCACCCACCTACCTCGAGACGAGCCAGGGCAAGGCGGCGATCGACGCCGGCGCGGACATCGTGATCGCCCACCATCCGCACCTGCTCGACGGCATGGAGGCGTACCACGGCGGGCTCATCGTCTACAGCCTCGGCAATCTCGTCTTCAGCGGATTCAGCGGCGAGACCGCAGAGACCGTGCTGGTCCGCGCCAAGGTCTCGGAGGACCGCCTCGATGCGCAGCTCATCCCCGTGGTCGGCGGCGGCTCCGGCGTGCCGTCCCTGGCCAAGGGCGCGCAGGCGGAGAGCATCCTGCAGCGCGTGAAGGGCTTCTCGGCGGCGCTTGACACGAACGTGAAGATCGCCGACGGCAAAGGGTACGTGCACATCACGCGCTGAGGGCCGGGGCGGCTCCGTCCGCCGGCCCCTCTCCCCGCGACCCCACACTCATGACTCTCGTCGTCTGCCCTAACCTCGCCATCGATCGCATGATCGCCGCTGCCGCGATCGTACCCGGCGGCCTGATGCGCTGCCGGGCGCTCCGCACACAGGCGGGCGGCAAGGGCGCCAACGTCCTGCGCGCCCTACGGGCCCTGGGCGGGGGCGGTGTCCTGGCCGGCTTCGCCGCCGGCCGCGGCGGCCGCCTCATCGCCGAGCTCGCCGATGACGAAGGACTCGACCTCGAGCTGGTCGTGACCGACGGAGAGGCGCGCGTCTCGACCGTCGTCCTCGAGGACGACGGGTCCGTCACGCGCCTCTACGAACTTGGGCCTCAGATCGGGGCGGACGACGAGCGCGCCTTGCTGGATCTCGTCGGCGGGCGCGCGGCGGGCGCGGGGGACTGGGCCGTCGTGAGCGGCGCGGCGCCGCCGGGCGCGTCACCCGGTTTCTACGCCGCTCTGGTCCGCGACGCTCGCGATGCCGGCTATCGAGTGCTCCTCGACGCCACCGGCGAGCAGCTCGCCGGCGCGCTCGCGGAGCGGCCGGAGCTCGTCAAGGTGAACCTCGCCGAGGCCTGCTCGGCCGTCGGCGATCCCTCCGCGCGCTGCCGTGACGATGGGACCGGAGCACCGGAAGACCTCGCCGCCGAAGGCGTCGAGCTGAGCCGGCGCCTCGTCGCCGCGGGCGCCGTGAGCGCCATCGTCACGCTCGGCGCCGCCGGAGCGGTCGGCGTGATCGCCGCAGAAGTCTGGCACGTGCACACGCGTCCGGTCGCCGCTGTGAACCCCGTCGGCTCCGGTGACTGCTTCGCCGCCGGCCTCATCCTGGCGAGCGGCCGCGGCGAAGACACGGGGGCCGCGCTCCGCCTCGCGGCCGGCGCCGCCGCCGCCAACGCCACCTCCCCGTACAACGGCCACGTCGACCCGGCGTTCGCCCGAGCGCTGACCGACGACGCGCATGCCGTCCGGCACGCGATGTGACGGCAGCGGCCCAAGCCCCTACACTGGACAGCCATGCGTCCCATCCTCTTCCAGATCGGCGACTTCCGCTTCTATAGCTTCGGCCTCATGGCCGCCCTGGCGCTCATCGTCCCCGGGCTCACCATCGTCCTCCCGCTGGTGCGCCGCCGCGGCGTCCCGGGTGAGTTCGCCTACGAGCTCATCATCGCCGCCGGTATCGGCGGCTTCGTCGGCGCGCGCATCTACTACCTGATCGAGAACTACGCGAGGGTGCAGACCGACTTCTGGGGCGCCGCCTTCGGCAGCGCCGGCTTCACGTGGTACGGCGGCCTCATCGGCGGCTTTCTCGGTGTCGTCGCCTGGACGCTGGTACGGCGCATCCCGCTCGACATCATCGCCAATGCGACCGCTCCCGCTACCGCGTTCGGCTACCTCATCGGGCGCATCGGCTGCCAGCTCGCAGGTGACGGCGACTACGGCAAGCCGAGCGACCTGCCCTGGGCGATGGGGTATCCAAACGGCACGGTACCCACCCCACCCGGAGTGACGGTCCATCCCACCCCGATCTACGAGATCATCGTCATGGGATTCGTGGTCTGGATCCTCTGGCGGCTGGCGACACGCTACGACAAGTCCGGCTGGTGGACCTTCGGCTGGTTCCTGATCCTCTCCGGCATCGAGCGGTTCCTGATCGAGTTCGTACGCATCAACCCCGTGTGGCTCGGCGGGCTGACGCAGCCGCAGTGGGTGAGCGTCGCGAGCATCGCGATCGGTCTCGTGCTGGTCCTGGTCTTCGGGAAGAGGCCGGCGGTGCGCCTCGCGTAGGGCGCCGAGGCGCTACTCCGCTACCGGCGCCATACCCTCGGCGAAGTCGGCGTTGGTCGCGAACTCCCACCCGGCGCCGCCATCTTTCGAGATGAGCACCATGCGATGGCTGAACCGGTTGGCGGCACGCCGGCTCGCCGGGAAATCGATCGGGCTGAAGTAGCTGAGCGAGAGGTACAGCCTGCCGAGGCGGTCCACGGTCAGCTTCTGATGATAGACGGCGTAGCCGGCGCGGTCGGCGCAGCACACGAGGCGTTGCTCCTCGCTCCACTCCCCGTCCGGCGAACGGCGCTGACTGCAGAGCGCGTCGTAGTAGCCGCCGTCGAAGTCGTCGTCGACACCGCGACGCGCCTGGCGAAAGACGGTCACGAGGCTGTTGTCGGGCAGGCAGGCCAGAGAAAGGTACGTCTGCCTCGCCGGACCCGGAACGCCCTCCACGCTCAAGTAGCCGCCCTCGAGCACGGGCTCGGGGGTCGTCCAGGAGCGCGCGTCGAGCGGCTCCAGGCTGTGGGCATACAGGAAGGGACCGTTGTGCGCGCCCGTGAGAACGTGGAGATAGCCGTTTCCGTCGCGCACGATCCCCGGGGTGTCGTGGTCGTCGTTGCGCCGGGAGGCCTGCGCGAGCAGACGTGGCGAGCCGACTCTGCGCCTGGCGTGGTCGAAGGAGCACACGTAGGTCGGCGTCCCGGGGTCGGCACGGCGGGCGACCTCGGCCCACACGAGGTAGGAGGTTGAGCTGGTCGAGGCGGCGAACGAGGCGCCTCCGGCCCCGTAGGTCTGGCCGATGAACCGCGTGCTCACCAGCGTCGGCGGCGGCAGCCGCAGGCGACCGCCGCTGAAGGACGGCTTGAGCACGTACAACCGGCTGCGCGAAGCGCGGCTGCCCTTCCAGTCGGAGACGGGCTCCCACACCGCCACCAGCGGCGGCCTGGCGCTCACGTTCCAGCCGGCGTACTGCTCGAGCGCGGCCGTGCCGTTGTCACGACCGTCGTAGATGACGCGCCTGCCGCCGAACGGCAGCGTGACGAGGCGCCAGGTGCGGCACCCGTCGAGTGAGTAGAGCAGCACGTTGTAGTACCTGCCGCCGCGCACCCGGATCTCCAGGAGCGTGTAGGCGCGGCCGCGCTTGTCGAACTCGATGCGCTCGCTCACGTACCCACCACCGTTGATCGTCTTGGTGAACCGCGGGTAGGCCCGCTTCACTGCCTTGAGGAGCGACACGGAGATCCAGTTGCCCTCGTCTCCCATGCGTACCGCCGAGCGCGTGACGTGCTGCGAGGCGGTGCGGCTGCGGATCACCGGACGGTTGAAGGGGTCGAACGACGGGATGTTGAGTTGGTGCCCGGGCGCGTAGCCGAACTGCTCGCGCAGGGTCAGCCGGGTGTCGATGCGGATGGGGAGATCAAGGGCCGCGGCCGGCGCCGCGGCCCATCCACTCACGGCGAGCACACCTGCGAAGACGAGCAGCAACTCCAGGATGACAACGGTGCGGCGCATTCCCTCCACTCAACGCGATCCCATGGCCCGACCCTAGTGTGGCGACCGCCGTGCGCTCGGGTCAAGCGAGGCGCCGGCGGCGCAGCCTCTCCGGCTGCCCGCTCAGGCTGCCGCGAGAGCGCTCGGGACGAGCAACAACGGGCATGGCGCCGTGTCGAGAAGATCTTTGATCACGGCGCCGTGGCCGCTCTCGAAGCTCCCGCTCCACGAGAGCACGATCAGCTCGGCCCCACTCGCGTCGGCCTCCCGGGCGATGATGCCGGCGGGGTCGCCGACGCGCACGGCGACGCGGTGCCGGCCGCCCTCGGGGCACTGCGAGAAGCGCATGGTGAACTCGTCCTGCCAAGCCGCCCACTCGTAGTGCGCCTGGTCCATGATGCGCGGCACCGGCAGGCTGCCGGTCTCTGCGGGCGTGGCGCCGGTCGCGACGTGCAGCATGACGATCTCGCGCCCGCGGCCGCACAGGGCGTCGTCCGCGGCCCGCATGGCGGCGGATGTGGAGGGACTGCCCTCGAGCGGGACGTAGAGGCGCTTGAGGCCCGTGATGGGTCGCATGCCCGGACGCACGAGCAGGACCGGCGCCACGTGGCCGTTGAGGAGCGCCTCCGCGACGTGGCCGATGCCCGGCGCGCACGCCGGGCCGCACGGGCAGCGCAGGCCGAAGGCGACCGCGTCCACGCCCGTCCCTCTCTCGAGGCGAAGGAGCGCCTCGATGGGGTCGCCGTCGACGGCCGTCACGTCGAGGTCCTCGAGCTCGGCGCTCGCGGGCTCGGGGACGCCCGGCTCGCGCACGTGCACGGCGCGCACCTCCCAGCGCGCGACGTCCGCGAGTGCGCGCGCCGACGCGACGAGCTCTCTGTCGGCAGCCGCGTCCGCCACGGCGATGAGAAGAGTCATTCGGCGCTCACCTGCCAGGCATGTCCGTTGAGGCGCCGCAGCCGATAGGTGCCCGGGCGGAGTTCCTTCTCTTTCCCGTCCAGCAGCAGCGTGACCGGCGCCTTCTCCACCGTTATACCCACGTCGATGCCGTCCCTCCGGCGGCGGAGGTCGAGGTTCAGGTGCGCGCCGCGGAAGCGGAGCGGCAGGCGCACGCGCTTCCACGCCACCGGCAGCTGCGGGTCGAAGCGCAGCGTCTCGCCGCGACGCATGAGGCCGCAGAAGCCCATCACGGCCGCCTGCCACAGGCCGCCCATTGTCGCCATGTGCAGGCCGGCGGCCGCGTTACCCATGTTGTCGGCAAGGTCGATCGCCGCGGCCATCTTGAAGTACTCGGTGGCCTCCACCACGTCGTGCAGCCGCGCCGCCACGGCGGCGTGGATGCCGGGACTGAGTGAACTGCCGTGGCAGGTGATCGGCTCGTAGTAGTCGTAGTTGGCCCGCGTCGTCACCTCGTCGATCTCGTCGGCGAGGACGTGACAGAGCATGACGACGTCCGCCTGTTTGACCACCTTGCTGACGAGCGTCACCTCACGGCCGAGGAGCAGGTCGGCGGGCATCGGCCGCGGGCGGATCTTCTCGATGGGCACGTCGTCCATGTCGTAGAACCCGGCGAACTGCTCGTACAGCAGCTTCTCCGGGTCGAACCCGTCCACGTAGCCGTCGATCACCCGTTGCCAGCCGGAGAGCTCGGCGGCGGTGATGCCGAGCCGCTCCTCGAGCTCCCCGGCACGGACCGGATCCACCTTCTGGAGCCAGGCGCTGGCATCGAGCGCGCGCTGTATGTTCCAGCGCGCGAGCACGTTGGTGTAGGCGTTGTCGTCGACGCCCTCGTGATACTCGTCGGGGCCCACGACGAGACGCACGTGATACCGCCCGTCGTCATCGAGATCGGCGCGCGATACCCAGAAGCGCGCCGTCTCGAGCAACATCTCGACGCCCATGCTCGCCATGAAGTCATCGTCGCCGGTCGCCTTCCAGTACTCCCACGCCCCCCAGGCGACGTCGGCGGAGATGTGGTGCTCCATCAAGCCGGAGAGGATCGGGATCCTCTCGCCGTCGGGGCCGTGGCCGTACGACGGTGTGGTCTCGACGCCCTTGTCCGCGGACTCCCACGGGTACAGCGCGCCACGGTGCCCCATCTGCGCGGCCTTCTGCCGGGCTCCCGGGAGGTTGCGGTAGCGGTAGGTGAGCAGGGTGCGCGCCGTCTCCGGCTGCGTGTAGATGAAGAACGGAAGGACGAAGATCTCGGTGTCCCAGAACACGTGCAGGAAGTACGACATGCCGCCGAGCCCGCGAGCGCCCACAGAGACGGTGTCCTTGTGCGGGTGCGCCGTGCTGATCATGTGATAGATCGCGAAACGCAGCGCGTGCTGGTCCTCGGCGTCACCGTCGATACGCACGTCGGCGGTTCGCCAGGCGGCGTCCCACGCCGCCCGGTGCCGCCGCAGCAGCTCGTCGTAGCCGGTCTCCCGCGCCTGCTCGAGCGCACGGCGCGCGGACTCGGCCGAGGGCACGCGCGTCCGTGCCGAGACGATCGCGGCCAGCCGGTCCACGGTGGCCGGGTCGCCCGGCTCGACGCGGCCGCCGATCACGTCGCGCGCCTGCCGCGGCATGCGGACCACCGGCGACCCCGGCGCCGGGTTGGTCGTGACCGCCAGCACGTGCCCCCCGCCATTGCGCCCACGCGTGCGCGCGATCAGCCCGGGCGGGTCCTCGAGCACCTCGAACGAGGTCTCCTTGGTGGGTCCGCCCGCGTGCGTCACCCCGATCGCGCTCTGCCAGACGAGCGAGCCGGAGAAGTCCTCGGGCGTCGCCTCGGCGCGCGCCGCCATGAGGTGGCGGTCGGCCAGTGAGGCGAAACGGGCTGTGCGCACGCGCACGGTGCGCCCGCTGCGCATGCGCTGGCGCCACATGCGGAAGACGACGCCGTGGCGCATGTCGAGCACGCGCTCGTGCTCGACGATCTCGCCGTTGGCCAAGGTGAGCGCGCTACCGGCCACGATGAGCCGGAGGCCGGTCCAGTCGGGCGCGGGCACCGGCTGGCGGAAGGGCGGGTCACCGGTCCCGTCGCCGTAGACGCCCGCGACGAACGTGGCCGGCGTCGAGATGGCGGAGCCTTCCGCGAGTGCGCCGCGCGTGCCGGTCTCGCCGTTCGCGACCGTGAGCCAGGTCTCGACCTCACGCTCGCGAAACGGGTCGAACCCCTTGACCTCGAAGCGCCAGGCGGCGTCCGCGTTGGGCTCGGGGAAGCTTCGCTGCGCCACGATCTCCCGCGCCGCAAGCTGGTCGTGCAGGATGTCGAGGAAGGTGACCGCGCCACCGCCGGCGTGCAGCACCCGGGGCGGCACCCCATTGGGCTCCACGCCCACACTGATGAACACCGAGCGGCGCAGCTCCGGGATCAGCGTCAGATAGTCGTTGCCCTCGGCGTCACCGACTGGGCCGAACTCGTCGCCGAGCACCAACACGTCCTGCGGCCGCCGGCCGCGGCCCGTGACGAGCGCTCGTGTCACCGCGCGCATCGAGTCGCTCTTGTCGGTGAGGCCGATCTCGATGTGCTTGGCGTCGCTGGTGACGGCAAGCCGCGCAAGGCCGGCCGAGCGACTCAGTTCGCGGGCCAGCTCCATACAGGCACCGAGGCCGGGGATGCCGGCCGCGCGCAGACGCTGGTCGACCCGTTGCTGCAGCTCCGCCACCTCCGCCTTGCGCGGGTCGGGCCACTCAGGGATGAGGTCGACCTTCCGCCGATTGAGCCGGTCGTAGACGATCCCGGCGTCGAGGCCGGCCGCGACCAGGTGGTCGCGGAGCGCCTCGGAGGCCGCCGTCAGCTGCTCCTCTTCGAGGGAAGTGGCCTGCCGCCGCTCGAGCAGGCGCGGCCCGGCGGGACCCACGACGTAGATCTCGGAACCGCGCGACAGATACAGAAAGAGGTGGCCCTCGACGCCGGGCCGGGCGCGGAGCTGGCCGTCCACGTTGGCCACACTGGTGCCGCTGAAGACGGCGATGTCCACCCCGAGCGCCGTGAGGCGCTCCACTCTGCTGCGAACCGCCGCCGCGTCGGCCTGGCGATCCGCCACGGCCGTGCCGTCCCAGTCGAAGCAGATGACCTGGAACTCGCGCTCGAGCGCGCGCTCCAGCACCTGCTCGCGCGTGTTCGACTTGGCTTTCGCCGTGGTCATGTCGCCGTTGGTCCGCATCGTCCTACCATCCTGCCCTACGCGCGCCTTTCCTGCACGGGGACGGTACACTGGTCTCCCTGCCACAAGCCGGCCGAGGTGAGCCATGCCCCAGTTCGACGTCGCGTACGTCCGCAGCCAGTTCCCCGCCCTCAGACGCATGGTCGACGGCCAGCCCGCCGCCTACCTCGACGGCCCGGGCGGCACGCAGACCCCGCAACGCGTGCTCGACGCCGTCGTCGACTACCTGGCGAATCACAACTGCAACATCCACGGCGCGTTCGTGACCTCGGAAGAGACCGACGCCGTCGTCCAGGCTGCGCACGAAGCCGGCGCCGACCTCCTCGGCTGCCACTGGGAGGAGGTCAGCTACGGCGCCAACATGACCACGCTCGGCTTCCTGCTCAGCGATGCGATCGCCCGCGACATCCGCCCCGGCGACGAGGTGCTGATCACCCAGCTCGACCACGAGGCCAACCGCGGACCCTGGCAGCGGCTGGCCGAGCGCGGCGCAGTCGTCCGCGAGGTGCCCGTCGATCTCGAGACGTGCACCCTCGACTGGGACGCGTTCGAGACGCTCGTAGAGCCCGGCAAGACCAAGGTGGTCGCCGTCGGCTACGCGTCGAACGCCGTTGGGACCGTCAACGACGTCGCACGCGCGGCCGCGCTGGCGCGCGAGGCCGGCGCGCTCAGCATCGTCGACGCCGTGCACTACGCGTTGCACGGGCCGATCGACGTCAGGGCCATCGGCTGCGACTTCCTGCTCTGCTCGGCCTACAAGTTCTTCGGCCCGCACGCCGGGCTCATGTACGCACGCCGCGAGGCGACGGAGGTGCTCGAGCCGGTGCGCCTGAGCACCCAGGAACCCGATCCGCCCTATGTGTGGGAGACCGGGACCCTCAACCACGAGGGCATGGCCGGCACCACCGCGGCCATCGACTTCATCGCCGACCTCGGCGAGCGGCACCTGGCGATGGTGGAGGACCGCCTCCCCGCCGGACTGCAGGGCCGGCGCCGGGCGGTCGTCGCCGGCATGCTGGCCGGCGAGGCCTACGAGCAGCCGCTGGCGAAGCGGCTACGCGAGCAGCTCGCCGGCATCGCCGGCGTCAAGCTCTACGGGCCGCCGGAAGGCAGCCCGCGCACCTCCACCGTCTCGTTCACGCTCGAAGCCTTCCAGGCCGCTGAGGTCTGCCGCGCGCTCGGCGCGCGCGGCCTCTTCACCTGGGACGGCGACTTCTACGCCCATCGTCTCGTGGAGCTGCTCGGGCTGCTGGACCGAGGCGGCCTCGTGCGCGTCGGGCTCGCCCCGTACACCACGGAGGGCGAGCTCGAGCGCCTGGTGGCCGCCGTCGGCGACCTCTCGCGGTCGGTGCGATGAGCGCCGGGCCGGCGACGCCGGCCGGCGCGCCCCGCGACGTCCGGCTCTCCCTGTTCGGCGCCGAGGAGCAGCCTGCCGGCCTTCGCGAGGTGCGCCTGTGCCTGCTCGGCTTCGGCAGTGTCGCGCGCTCGCTGTGCGAGCTGCTCGCCGCCCAGGAGCAGGTTCTGGCGCGCAGGCACGGCCTCCGCGTCCTGATCACTGCCGCCGGCACGCGCCGCGGCAGCCTGCTCGAGCCGGCCGGCATGACGCCGGCCGAGGTGCTCGCGGCCGTGGGCGACGCGCCGGCCCCGCCGCAGGCGGCCAGACCGGCCGCCGAGCTCCTTGCCGCGTCGGGCGCCGACGTGCTCGTCGAGCTCACGGTGATGGGCGACCTCTCGGGTGTCACGGGCGGCGCGGGCTCACACACGCCGGCGGCCACCAGCCACGTACTCGAGGCATTCCGCCTCGGCATGGACGTGGTCACGGCCAACAAGGGGCCGATCGCCTGGAGTTGGCCCGAGGTGTCGGCGGCGGCGGCTGCGAGCGGCCGCCGCATCCGCTTCGAGAGCACCGTCATGGACGGCCTCCCTGTCTTCAGTCTGCTCGAATACGCGCTTCCCGACTGCACGCTGCTCGGATTCGACGCCGTCTTCAACGCGACGACCAACTTCATCATCGACGCGATGGGCGCCGGCCGCAGCTTCGACGACGCGCTCGCGCAGGTCCAGGCGGAGGGCTACGCCGAAGCGGACCCCGGCAACGACGTGGACGGTTGGGACGCGGCGAGCAAAGCGGCCGCGCTCGCCAACGTCGCCATGGACGCCGGCATCACGCCGGCGGACGTGGAGCGCGAGCGCCTGACGGACGTCCCGATCGAGCGGATCGCGGGCGCGCGCGCTGAGGGCCGGCGCCTGCGTCTCGTGACGAGCGTCTGGCGGGAGTCGCCCGCAGGCGTCGCACCGGAGGCCGGGGCGGCTTCGCCCGCCGGCCCCGTCCGCGCCCGTCTGCGCGCCGAGGAGCTCGACATCGAGCACCCGCTCGCGGCCCTCACCGGCGAGTCCCTCGGCGCGGTCCTGCACACCGACCTCATGGCCGACGTGTTCGTCAGCGAGAGGCACGGCCTCGTGCCGCAGACCGCCTACGGCGTCTACGCGGACCTCCTGCACCTGTGCCGGACGAGCTGAGAACGGAGGCGGTCCCGCCGCCGGCACCGCCACCCTCGAACACGCCGCCGGCTCCGCCACCCGTCTCCGGCGGCGAGGCGCGCGTGGAAGGCGCCCGGCCGGCGCGCCGCCCGTCCTGGCTGCGCGCCCTGCTCCTCTCGCTCGTGATCCTCGCCGCCGGCACGGCGCTCGGAGCGGCCGGCTACCATTGGGAGCGCACGTACCTGGTGCAGGCCCCCGAGATGCTCCGGACCGAGGACGGCTGGCGCATCCTCGGGCGACAGAATCGCCACGTCAGCGGTCTCGGGCTGAGCGGCCCGCGGCTGCTCTGGCAGAACGGGCCGTCCATCGAGTACGCCGACCTCGATGAGGGCTGGATCCGCCTGCTCGGTCCCGGCGCGGGCATGAGCGCGACGTGGGACCCGGCCATCGGCGAACGCTACGCGATCTGGTTCGAGGCCGAGCGGCCCCAAAGTCTGGCGGCCCGCGCCGTCGCCTACGACACCCAGTCCGGCCGCCGCTGGACGGTCGCCGAGATCGGCTCCGTCTACTCGTATCCCTCGCTCTCCGGCGACATCGCCGTGTGGTGCTCGGCACGGAGGATCGCCTCCCCGTCCGTCAATGGCGTCCGCATCGGCAGCGGTGAGACCTTCGAGGTCGCCGCCGGGTACGGCGCCCCCGTAGTCTCCGGCGGCCTTGTGGTGTGGGCCACGAGCGAGGCCGGTCCGTTCGTAGCTCGCGAGCTGAGCGGCGGGGAGTCATGGCCGGTCGTGGTGAACCTCTCGCGCGGCCCGCTGAGCGCCATCGCCCTTGCAGGACGCACGCTGGTCTGGGGCCAGGCCTCCGAGACCGGGGGGTCCGGCGTGGTCGCAGCCGCGGACGTGGACGGCGGCGACACGCGCAGGCTCGCCGCCGGGATCGCCGGTCTCGCGGGACCCGCGTTCGACGGCACGACCGTCGTCTGGGCAGAGGAGGACGGCGTGGCCGCCGGCGACGCATCACCGGCGGCCACGAAGAGCTACCGGGTGATGGGCCGCCGCCTCGGCGGCGGCCCGGCCTTTCTGGTGGCCGAGGTCGAGGGGAGCGTCACCGAGGTCGCCGTGAGTGGGAGCACCGTCGCTTGGATCGCCTCCTCGCGCGGCACTCAGGTCATCGAGACCACGGAGCTCCCCCGGTGAGCCCGCGGATCCGCAGGCACCGGACGCTGCCCCATCCCAGTGAGTCGCGTGACCGGCTGCTCTTGCTGCTGCTCGTGGAGCTCTGGCTCCTCAACGCCGCCGATCTCGCCCTCACGCGATACGGGATGTGGCTGGGGTTCGCGACGGAGTCCAACGGCATCATGGACTTCTTTCTGCGCGCGGGCACCGTACCGGCCCTCGCGTTCAAGATCGGCATCGTGACCGTCGGCGCGCTGTTCCTCTGGCGGCTGCGCGTCTACCGCATCGCGACCGTGGCGGCGGCGCTGCTGGCGGGCGTCCTCGCCGCGGTCGTCGCCTATCAGGTGCTGTGGGTGCTGAGTCTCTAGACGGCTCCCGTGCGACGTTGCCGGTCCGGTCGCCGGATGCTAGCCTTCGGGCAGTGCCAAGGATGCCCGGCCGAAGGTCGTGTGAGAGCCCGCCGCACCGGGTGCGGGCGGGCGCCGAAGGGGCAAGGAAGGCGTCGGACGCGCCTCCGAAACTCTCAGGCAACCGGAGCGCGACCCGACGGGCCCCCTGGAGCAACGAGGGCAGGCTGCTCGGTGCGGACAGGGTGATGGGAGCCATCACCCTGTCCTTGCCCATCGAGGAGGTCGTGCCGTGAGCCAGCCGGACCTGAGAATCGTCAATCCCGCCGCGACGTTCCGCGTGATCGTGACCAAGGAGCTGCCGGGCGACCGCTGGTTGCGGTTGCTCACCGCCGCCGGCTGCCGTGTCGAGATCGCACAGGGCACGGATGTGCTCGGCGAGGCCGAGATCCTCGCCGCGGTCGGCGACCACGCGGACGCCGTCATCGGGCAGCTCACCGAGCCGTGGACGGCGTCCCTGCTGGAGCGGCTTTCTGCAGCCGGCGGCCGCATCTACAGTCAGTTCGCCGTGGGCTACGACAACGTCGATGTGGAGGCCGCGACGCAACTCGGCCTTCCGGTCGGCAACACGCCCGGCGTGCTGACCGAGACGACGGCCGAGCTCGCCGTCGCCCTCACGTTCTCGGCCGCGCGCCGGGTCCCGGAGGGCGACCGCATGATGCGCGCCGGCGGCTACGACGGCTGGCTGCCCGACATGCTGCTGGGAGCCCTTCTGCACCGGAGGACGCTCGGAGTCATCGGCGCCGGCCGCATCGGAGCCGCCTACTCCAGAATGATGGTCGAGGGTCACAAGATGGACCTCGTCTACTACGACGTGCGGGTGAACGACGAGCTGGAGCGGTATGTGGCCGACTACGCCGCGTTCCTCGAGAATCATGACGAGGCGCCGGTGAGCTGCCGGCGCGCGACGAACCTGAACGACCTGCTCCACCTCGCCGACGTGGTCAGCATCCACGCGGCGCTCACGCCCGAGACGCGCCACCTCATCGGCGCGCCCGAGCTGGCGACGATGAAGGACACGGCGGTGCTGGTCAACGCGAGCCGGGGGCCGCTGATCGATGAGGCCGCCCTCGTCGAGCACTGTCGCGCCAACCCGGGCTTTCGCGTCGGCATGGACGTGTACGAACGCGAGCCGGAGATGGCGCCGGGCCTCGCCGAGCTCGAGAACGCAGTGCTCGTCCCGCACCTGGGCTCTGCCACGACCTGGACGCGCGAAGGCATGGCGACCCTCGCCGCCGCCAACGCCGTGGCCATTCTGCGCGGCTGGCCGGTATGGCCCGCGGCGGCCGACGCCGGCGACGTAGCGCCCTTCCTCGGCGAGGCGGAGCCGCCGCGCGCGGCGCCGAGCATCGTGAACGCCGCCGAACTGGGGCTGGCGCGGTGGAGCGGATGAGCCGCGAGCTACTGCTCGAGCTTTTCGGCGCGGCCGTCGCGGCGGCCGACCCTGCGTTGCTGCTGGCCGGCCGGCTGCCGCAGCCTCCGGCCGGCCGGACGGTCGTGGTAGGCGCCGGCAAGGCGGCGGCGGCGATGGCGCGGGCCGTCGAGCTCGAGTGGGACGGCCCGCTCGACGGACTCGTCATCACACGCTACGGCCACGCCGTGCCCTGCGAGCGCATCGAGGTCGTGGAGGCGGCGCACCCCGTGCCGGATGCGACCGGCCGCGCGGCGGCCGGTCGCATCTTCGAACTCGCCCGCGGCCTGAGCGCGGACGACCTGCTCCTCTGCCTCGTCTCCGGTGGCGGCTCGGCGCTGCTGTCGCTGCCGGCGAAGGGCGTCTCCTTCGAGGACAAGCGCGCAGTGAACTCGGCGCTGCTGCGCAGCGGTGCGGCCATCGATGAGATGAACTGCTTGCGCAAACACCTCTCGTCGGTGAAGGGCGGCCGCCTGGCGGTCGCCGCCCACCCCGCCCGCGTCGTGACGTACGTCATCAGCGACGTGCCCGGCGATGACCCTGCGGTGATCGCCTCGGGCCCCACGGTGCCCGACCCGACGACGTTCGCCCGGTCTCTGGACGTGCTGGAGCGGTACGAGATCGTCGCGCCTGACGCCGTGAGGGATCATCTGCGTGCCGGCGCTGCGGGCTACGTGCACGAGACTCCCAAACCCGGCGACCCGGCGTTCGACGGCGACGAGGTCGTGATGCTCGCGGCTGCCGCCGATGCGCTTGCAGCGGCGGCCGGCTGCAGCCGCGCCGCCGACGTCGAACCCCTCGTGCTCGGCGACGACCTCGAAGGTGAGGCCCGCGATCTCGGCGGCCTGCACGCCGCGCTCGCCCTGGGCTGCGCAAGCGGGGGCGAGCGCGCCCTCATCGCGCTGCGCGAGGCCGTCGCCCGAAACGTCGCCCACGTCGGGGGCTCGATCCTCACGCCGCCGCAACGCCCGTGCGTCCTGCTCTCGGGAGGGGAGACGACCGTGACGGTGCAGGGCTCTGGCCGCGGCGGCCGCAACGTCGAATACCTGCTCGGCCTCGCCCTCGCGCTCGACGGCCATCCCGGCATCACTGCCATCGCGTGCGACACCGACGGCATCGACGGCACCGAGGACAATGCCGGGGCGATCGTGACAGCGGACACTCTCGCACGGGCCCGCGAGGCCGGTGCGGACCCGGTCGCGAAGCTGGCCGCGAACGACGCCTACGGCTTCTTCGCGGCCCTCGGGGACCTCGTGATCACCGGCCCGACCCGCACCAACGTCAACGACTTCCGCGCGATCCTGGTCGAGTAGACGAGTCGCCGCAAGGGGCGACCGTGACTGGCCGGATCAGCGTCGGGCCCTGCCGCAGCGCTGGGATGCCACCCCCCCGGCCTCGGCCCGCTCTTGTTCGCCGCGCAGGGGTTCGCGCGCCACCGACCCGAGAGCTGAGCGTCCGCGAGCACGCGTGAGGCGGGGGCGGTGGCCGCCGGTCAGCAGGGCCGGCGAACGCCGGCGCCCGGCCCTCGCAACGGCGGGCCGGGCGCCGGCGTGACGCTCCGAAGCTGGCTGGATCCGTCTCAGACGCCGGCGGGCAGCGTGCTCAGCCGGTCCTTCACGATCTTGGTCGCCGTGGCGATCACCTCGAGGCTGCGGTCGACCTCGGCCTTGGTGTGCGCGGTGCTCGCGAAGAAGCGCTCGAAGGGGTAGTTGTGGAAGTAGACGCCGCGCATCTGGCACTCGGTCTGCAGCATGCCGAAGAAGCGGGTGTCGCTGGCCCGGGCCTGGCGGTACTTGGTCACGGGCGCCTCGTGGCCGAAGAACACCTGCCACATGGGGCCGACCTGGCTGATGTACGCGGGCACGCCGTTCTCGGCGAAGATGCCGCGCATGCCCTGGACCATGGCGTTGGCGATCGTGTTGAGGTGGCCGTAGACGCGGTCGCGGTCGTTGATCAGGATATCCAGCGCCGCGTTCATCCCCGCCAGCGTCATCGGGTTACCGCTGTAGGTGCCGCCGTGGAGCACGGTGCCGTCGGCCTCGAGCGCCATGATCTCCTTCTTGCCGCCGAAGGCCGCCGCCCCGGGGGTGCCGCCGCCGACCGCCTTGGCCAGGCAGGTGATGTCGGGAATGACCCCGTAGAGCTCCTGGGCGCCGCCGAGCGACACGCGAAAGCCGGTGATGACCTCGTCGAAGATGAGGAGCACGCCGTTCTCGTCGCAGATGCGGCGCACGCCCTCGAGAAAGCCGGGCACGGGCGGGATGATGCCGGCGTCGGCGAGGATCGGCTCGGCCAGCACGCAGGCGAGCTCGTCGCGGTTGCGCTTGATCACCGTCTCGACGGCGTCGAGGTCGTTGAAGCAGCCGACGACCACCGTGTCTTCGACGGCTTGGGGGATACCGCCCTGCGAGGGCAGTGTGCGGGGATACTTCTCCGGACCCGCCGCCTCCAGCGCCGGCACGTGCGAGAACGCGTGGCAGTCGAGGAAGCCGTTGTAGCTGCCTTCCCACTTGAGGATCTTGTCCTTGCCGGTGTAGGCGCGCGCCAGACGGATCGCTGCCTGGGTCGCCTCGCTGCCGGAGTTGGCGAAGCGGAGCTCGTCGATGCCGGGCACCGCCTGGACGATCTTGCGCCCGACTTCGTAGTCGAGCTCGTGCGGGAACGTGTAGAGCATGCCCCCCTGAGTGATCTGGGCGACGATCGAGTCGAGGATGGGCTTGGGGCGGTGGCCGAAGATCATGGGGCCGTAGCCGATGCACCAGTCGATGTAGGCGTTGCCGTCGACATCGAAGAAGTAGGCGCCCTCGCCGCGCTCCATGACGATGGGGCGGGTACCGGTAAGGCGTGCGTAGCTGGACTCGCCGCCGGAGATCACCTCCTGGCACTTGGCGAACATCTCGCGTGTCTTGTTGAGATGACTGTCGTCGATGAGGTGATCTGCCATCGGTCCGGTCTCCTTCGCGAACGGCCGGGCTCGGCTCGGCTTCCCGCGGGTGCGGGGCCGGGTCCCCGGAAGGTGCAGACAAGTCTACCGGATGGTCGACGCCGGGTGAACGTTCCGCGGCCGCCGGGCAGGCGGCGGGCGGAGCGCCGCGGGCGCCCGCCGCCTCAGACGATCGCCGCCAGGAGAGTGACTCCGGCGATGGTGCAGACGATGCCCACCCACTGGTTCGGCCTCGGGCGCTCGTGCAGGAGCACGTATCCGAGGATCACCGCGAACGTACCGAACTGGGTCGTGGTCACACCGGCGACCGTCGGCGGCCCGAGCGCGAAGGCGATGGTGAGCAGCATGACGCCGCCGAGCTCGAGCAGTCCGGCGCCGACGGCGCGGACCCGCATAGCCCTGGGCACGGCGACGCTGCCCGAGAAGAGGGCGACCGGCAGAACGATCACGAGCGAGACCGTGCGCGAGATGGCGGATTGGGACAACCAGCCGATGTCGCCGTAGGCGTAGCAGAGCATGACGCCGGCGAAGAGCACGCCGGCGGCCATCGCCCACAGCGCTCCCCGCGTCGACTTGGCCCGGCCCTCGAACGAGGTGAGCACCGCGCCGAAGGCGCTCAGCGCCAGCGCCGCGCCGAGCAGAGGCGTGATCGGCGCGCCGAGGATGATAACGGCCACCGCGACGTACGCGCCCTGCAGCGACGTGAGGGCCGAGACGAGCCCCAGGTCGCCGACCTGCAGCCCCCGCAGGAGGCAGAAGAGGGCGCCGAAGTAGAGGGCGCCGGCGAGCGCCGCCAGCCCGGCGCCCCGCCACTCGCCGGCATCCGGCAGCCCGTCCACGAGCAGCGCGATCGGCAGGATGATGGTCACGCCGGTCACGAGCACCCACACCATCTGCGTGAGCGCTCGGGTCTCGCGGGTCACGCGCTGCGAGAACATGTCGCTGCTTGCATAGGAGAGCGAGGCGAGCAGACCTGTGAGAAGAGTCAGCACGCGGCCCAGTCTATCCGAGAGCGCCCTCGCCCCATCTCGGCCGCCGGGGCACTTGCATCCGGCGCCGCAGACCGGTGAGGATGACTGCATGGGCACCACCGATCAGCTCCCCGTCGTCGCCGATTGGTTCAGCCTCACGTGGGTGACCGCGCGAACGGCGTTCCTCACCGAGCCGCACGTCGATGAGCTTCTCCAGGCCAACATCTGGTATCTGCGTGGCCGCGACCGCGACCTGCTGGTGGACACGGGCAACGGGATCGCGCCGCTGACGCCCGTGCTGGCGCGTTTCGCGCGCGGCAGGCGCCGCGAGGTGATCTGCGTCGCGACGCATGCGCACGTCGACCACATCGGAGGGTTCCACGAGCTCGAGCGCCGGTTGCTCCACCCTCACGAAGAGCGCACGGCGGCGCGCAGCGGCGACGAGTTCCCACTGTTGGCCGCGAGCTGGTCGCAAGAGCTCCGTGAGGAGATCGCCGCCAGCGGCTTCGTCCTACCCGACGTCCTGGTCGATGCGATCCCCGACCCGAGCTTCGACCCCAAGACGTTCCGCATCGTACCCGCCGCCGCGACCCACGGCGTCCGCGGCGGCGACGAGATCGACCTCGGCGACCGCCGGCTCACGGTCGTCGAGCTGCCCGGGCACACACCGGGCAGCGTCGGGCTCATCGACCACGAGGAGCGCGCCCTGCTCTCCGGCGACGCCGTCTACGAGGGCGGGCTGATCGACACGCTGCCCGAGTCCGACATCACGGCCTACCTCGGCACCATGCAGCACGTGCGCCGGCTCGACGTCGACGCGGTCTACCCCGGGCACGGCGAGCCGTTCGGCCGCGACCGCCTGCACGAGCTCGCCGAGGAATACCTGCGCGAGCGCGGTGGCTGAAGCACCCACGAGGCGGCGGGACTACTCCAGCCCCGCCGCCGCCAGCATCGTGATCGCGAAGCAGGTGAGGATGACGCCGGCGAGTTGCACCCGGCTCAGCCTCTCGTGCAGCAGCACCAGGCCGATGATGACCGCCCACGTGCCGGCCTGCGCCACGGAGACGGACGCGATGGCCACCGGGCCGAGGCTGATCGCGGTGGCGAGCGCGACGAAGGCGCCGGCGTCGACGGCGCCGGCGACGGTCACGCGCGCCCGGAACTTCCGCGGCAGCACGAGCCCGCCGGTGAACAGTGCGACCGGGATGACGATGATCGTCGTGCTCACCCTGCCGACCGCGGCCAAGGAGATCGGCGGGAGCGCCGTGGCCTCCGAGAAGAGGAGCAGGGTGCCGGCGAACAAGGCCGCGGAGAGCAGCGCCCATCCGGCGCCGGCCGTGGCCCGCGTGCGGCGTCTCTCTCCGAGGGCGCTCTCGGGCGCCCGCTCCACCGACGCCATCAACCCGCCCAGCACCGCCAGCGGGAGACCGACCCAGGCGATCGGCGGCAGCGACTCCCCCAACAGGATCGCGATGAGGGCGGCGAAACCGCCGGCCAGCGAGCCCAGAGGCGTCACCACCGAGAGATTCCCGGTGGACAGGCCCTTGAGCAACGCCCCCAGGCCGAGGAACTCCAGCACGCCGCTGGCCGCCGCGAAGCCCGCGGCGCGCCATTCGGCATCACCGCTGGGCAGGCCATCGACGATCAGCGCCAAAGGCACCAGGAGGACGAGGCCCACCAGCATCACCCAGAGGAGCGCCGTCCACAGCGACGCCGACCGCACGATGCGGACCAGCAGGTAGTCGTGGACGGCGTAGCCGAACGCCGACGCGAGGCCGGTGACGACGGTGAGCATGCGTCTACTCTATCGGAGTCGTACGTGCACGGAGGGGCGCAGGTCCCGGCCGACCAGTGCCGCGGCAGTGCGCCGGGGCGAAGCCTTGGGGCGCGGCGTCAGCCCTGCACGCCTCAGTGGTCTGTGCGGCAGACCGTGAGGTCGGCGAAATTGCGCGGCGCGAGCCCGGCGTGCTTCTCCGCGATGGTGTCGGCGAGGGCGTCGAGACGCGCGAAGTCCTCGGCGCGCGGCAGGCCCTTGGCGAGCACCGGCTCGAGGAGCTCGACCTTGAGCTTGGGCATCATGCCGGCGAGCGTCTCCACCGCCTTCCCGGCCCAGCCGTACGACCCGATCACGGTCGCGTACTTGGCGCGCGGCTTGAGAGCGTTCGCCAGGAAGGCCGCGTAGGCGGCCAGCGGGTGCGGCCCGGTGAGCACCGTCGGGGTGCCGAGCACGATGGTGCCGGCGTGCACCAGGGAGCTGGCCAGCTCGCCGGCGTCCAGCGTCGTGAGGTCGAAGCGCTCGACCGCGACGCCGCGGTCGGTGAGCGCCGCCGTGAGGTGCTCGACCATGAGCCGAGTGCTGTCGTGCATGGTCACGTACGGGAGGCAGACGATGTTCTGCGGCTCGCCGCCGGCCCAGTCGCGGTAGGCCTCGATGATGAACGCCGGGTCGTCGTACACGGGCCCGTGGCTCGGCCCGATGAACTCGATCGGGTACTGCGTGACCTTGTCGACGTTCTTCAGCACCTGGGCGCCGAACGGCATCATGATCTCGGCGTAGTAGCGCTTGGCGCCGTCGTACACCTCGTGCTTGTCCGCGAAGATGTCGTTGGTCGCGTAGTGTGAGCCGAAGAAGTCGCAGCTGAAGAGGATCTTGTCCTCCTCGAGCCACGTGCTCATGGTCTCCGGCCAGTGCACCCACGGCGTGAAGACGAAGGTGAGCGTCTTGTCGCCGAGACTCAGGGTATCGCCGTCGGCGACCACGTGGAAGCGCGCATCGTCCACGTGCAGGTGGTCGACGAGCATCGCGCGCGCCTTTTCGTTGCACACCACCGTGAGGTCGGGGTAGCGCTCCAGCAGCATCGGGGTGCACCCGGAGTGATCCTGCTCCACGTGATGGATCACGAGATAGTCCGGCGCGGGCAGCTGGTCCAGCTGTGTCATGAGCGTGGCGGACTTCGCCGGGTCGACCGTGTCGATGAGGACGTTCTTCTCGCTGCCCACCACGAAGTAGGCGTTGTAGCTCGTGCCGTCGGGGAGGGGGATCAGAGCATCGAACAGGCGGCGGTCCCAGTCGACAGCGCCGATGAGGTAGACGTTCTCGCGGATGGTGCGTGGCTTCATGGTCTCCTCGCAAGGTTCGTGGAAGCGGGGTGCTCTGTGCACTCTGCGTCCTTGAAGTATATCCGCGCACGCGGCAACGGCCCCCAGTACGATGGTGAAAACCCCGCTGGGGTTCTTGGACGCGGCGTCAGGAGGACGCGATGGAAGCGCGGATCAGCGTGATCACCCTTGGAGTCGAGGACGTGCCGAGAGCCAGGGCCTTCTACCAGGCGCTCGGCTGGCCGCTGAGCGGCGCGCCGGAGGAGCGGGTCGCGTTCTTCCGCAACGCCGGCTCGCGGCTCGCGTTGTACCGGCTGGACGGCATCGCCGAGGAGGCCGGGCAGACGCCGGCTGACCCCGGCTCCATCCGCATGACGCTCGCGATCAACGCGGAGACGCGCGAGCTCGTGGACGAGTGCCTCGACGAGGCTGTACGAGCCGGCGGGACGTTGCTGCGGCCGGCACAGGACCGGTTCTGGGGCGGCTACTCCGGCTACTTCGCCGACCCCGACGGGCACGCCTGGGAGGTCGCCTTCAACCCGTTCTGGACGATCGGCGAAGACGGCCTGCCCGAGCTACCCTGATCCGCCGGCCGCTCGCCGCGCTCCCGCTGGACTCCCGAGCCATCGAAGATGTCCTCTGCGGCGTCCGCGGCTCGGCGTATGCTGCGGCGGACGACGGAGGTCCACATGCCCACTGCCTTCCTGCTGACGCCGTTCAGCGCAGCGGCGGCCGGCGACGAGAAGCCGGCAACGTACCGTGCGGTGCAGCGCGCCGTCCGCGACGCCTGCAAGGACGCAGGCGTCGAACTGCGGCGCGCCGACAGCATCTTCAGGAGCGGCGTGATCGTGGACCAGGTCCGCGAGGCCATCGCCGAGGCCGACCTCGTCATCGCCGTGTGCACGGGCAAGAACGCCAATGTCTTCTACGAGCTCGGTCTGTCGGAGGCCATGGGCCGACGGCCCATCCTGGTCGCGCCGGACGCGCGCCACCTGCCCTTCGACAAGGCCCACTGCCGCTGCCACATGTACGGCGGCAAGCGCCTCACCACCAAGAACCTGCGGGCGCGCCTGGTCAAGGCGATCGAGGAGACGCTGGCGGACTGCGACTGACCGCGGTCGGCCGGCGCGGGTCAGCCGGTCAGCTCGTCCGCCAGCTGCCCGACGAACAGGCCGACGTCGGTGACGATGCCGATGGCCTGGAACGAGCCGCGATCGGCCAGCTTGGTCACGACCGCGGCGTTGATGTCTGCGCAGACGGTGCGCACGCTTGCCGGCAGCATGTTGCCTACCGCGATGCTGTGCAGCATCGTGCTGAGCATGAGGCAGGCGCCGGCCTGCCGGGCGTAGCGCCGCATTTCCCTCTGCGCCACCATCACGTCGGTGATCACCTCGGGCATGGGGCCGTCGTCGCGGATGCTGCCGGCGAGCACGTACGGGGTGCCCGTCTTCGTGAGCGTGTACATGAGGCCATCCGTGAGGATGCCCTTGTCGACGGCCGCCCGGATGCTCCCCGCGCGCCGGATGGTGTTGATGGCCCGCAGGTGATGCTCGTGGCCGCCCGGCACCGGCGCGCCCGACTGGAGGCTGATGCCGAGCGACGTGCCGTACAGGTTGCTCTCGATGTCGTGGGTGGCCACGGCGTTGCCGCCGAAGACGCAGCCCACGTAGCCGGCCTCGACGAGGCGGGCCAGCTGCGGCGCCGCCCCCGTGTGCACCACGGCCGGGCCGACGACGGCGATGGCCAGCCGTCCCTCCTCCTTCACCTGGCGCAGGGTGTGGGCCACCTCGTGGACGATCTGCGCCTTGGGCTTCTCGGAGCTCACAGTCGAAGCCATGAACTCGAACGGCTGACTCTCACGCGGTCGCTCGAGCGGCAGCACGCGGATGCCCTTGCGGCCGGTGACGTAGCGGTCGCCGGCCTCGACGTCGCTCATCGCCACCGTCTCGGCGGTGCCGGCCGCTGCGTCCACGCGGATGCCGCAATCCATCTCCGGGTGCTCGACGCGGATCCACTCGCCACCGATGCGGATGAACGTCTTGAGGTTGGTCGTCGAGTAGAAACGCTCGGGGAAGACGCCGTCGATGTCCGCCGTCTCGAGGACGGCGTCCTGCGGCTTGACGGCCACGATGCCGAACTCGGTGATCGCCGTGAGCAGCTCATCGAGGTGCGCCGCGTCGCGCCCGAAGATGCGCATGATGGCATGCGACGGGTCATCCTTCATGCGCCCGACCTCGAAGGTGAGCATCTCGAAGTCCCCGTTGAGGTCCATGACCGTGTCCATGATGTGCGGCATCATGAGTGAGTCGATGAGGTGGCCCTCGATCTGGACGTCTTCGTATGGCTGGTCGGGCATGTGGCCTCCCGTCGGCTGGTGCGCGAGTGAGGAGTGGCGGGGCCGGCCCTCCGGGCCCCGCCCGCCCCGTCAGTCTACCCTTTCGACGAGCGCGCTTCGCCGGATGGAGGGCGTCCCACAGGGCGTGGCTGCTTGACGCTGCCCCCGCTGGTTTCTATTGTCTGGCGACACGGACCCGGCGGGGGAGACGCCGGTCCATCGGCGACGGGGGGATCCGGAATGGCTACTGGTGCGAGGCTCGCAGGCCTGCTCAACAAGGCGTCGCTGGTCCTGGTCCTGCTCACCGTCCTGGCAGCGGCGCTCTGTGTGCCCGGCCTCGCCGCCGCCTCCTCAAGCCCCGCCGCGGCGGCCGCGGAGGACACACCGTTCGTCAACTGGACGTGGCTGGCCCTCGGCCTCGGCGGCGCGCTTCTCCTGCTTGCCGGCATGTGGGTCATGACACGGCTGTTCGTTCGCAAGAAGGAAGAAGAGTGAGCTGAGCGGGCGGCCCGGCGCCGAGCCGCCCGCCCGCGCGAGAGGGGGAACGCCGTGTCGCGCACAGCCGTGGTCACCGTCGTCGCGGTCGTCGCGACGCTCGGCGTGGTCGTGATCGTCGCGCTTGTCTGGCGGCCGTTCGACGGCGGGCCCATCATCCAGGGGGCCGCGCTCGGCGTGTGGCAGGAGGCAACCCCGGCGGAGCCGATGCGCCTCACCGTCAGCGCCGGCGGCCCGCGGAGCGGCGAGAACGAGTTCTGGGTGACCTTCGCCAGTCCCTCCGAGCCGCCGTTGCCGGCCCGCCTGGAGGGCGATACGATCGTCGTCCGGGGCGAGGACACCCAGGACGTCGTCTGGGTCATCTCCTACGACGAGGGTGCGGAGGCCCTCCTCGTCGGGCGGCCCGACGGGAGCGAGCGGCACATCCTGCGGCGCGTCTCTGAGTGACTCGCCGGCAGGGGCTCTCAGCGCCGGCGGCTGACGGCGGCGCCGGCGCCCGGTCGGCCGGCGTCATGCCCCTTCCTCAGCCTCGATCTCCGCGACGATGTCCTTGCCCGAGGGCAGCAACTCGACGATGAACACACCGGTGAGCATCAGCGAGCCGCCGACGAGCAGCCGCCAGGTGACGGAGTCCATGCCGGCGATGATGCCGGCGATCGCGGCGAAGACGCTCTCGAAGCCGAGCAGGATCGCCGCATGCGTGGACGTGGTGTACCGCTGCGCCCAGCTCTGGATGAAGAACGCGTAGATCGTGCCGCTGATCGCCGTCCACACGACCGTCGCCCACACCTGCCACGGCAGGTCGAGCGTGACGTGCACGATGAACGGCGTGACGATCACGAGCACCAGCGTCGAGACCGCCATCTGCGTGATCGCGAGCGAGGCCGGCTTCACCTTGGGGGCGAAGAAGCCGGTCGTCATGATGTGCAGCGCGTAGAAGAACGAGCCGGCCAGCGTGAGCGCATCGCCCCACTCGAGCGTGAAGTCGCCTTGCAGACTGAGCGCCCCCAGGCCGATGGTGGCGACGATCGCGCCGACGATCTGCCAGCGGCCGGGCGATCGGCGCGCGACGAACCAGTAGAGGAACGGGACCATGGCCACGCTCATCCCGGTGATGAAGCCGCTGACGCCGGGCGAGGTCTGCTGCAGGCCTATCGTCTGGAGGGTGAGGGCGGTGAGGTAGAAGGCGCCGAGAAGCCCGCCGCGGGCCCAGTCGGCGCGCGACGCGCCGAGCCAGCTGCGCGGCTGCACCACGGCGAAGATGCTCGTGGCGACCGCATAGCGGAGCACGAGGTAGAGCATCGTGCCGGCGACGATGCTGCCGGCGGCGAGCTCCGTGGTGCGCTCGACGACGTCTTTGATGAAGACGAAGTTGCTGCCCCAGAACACGGCGACGCTGAAGAGCAGCACGTCGGCGACGAGCGCCTTGCGGCGTGAGACGCTCGTGCTGCCGGGAGGCGTCGCCATCGCCGTCATCCTATCCGACGCGGCGGTGGGGGCCGTGGGACTCCACCGCCGGCGGCCAGCGCATCGCCGCTACTCGGCGGCCGCGCCCTTGACGGCGGCGATGGAAACGAGTCCCTGCTTGAGGAAGCCTTCCTTGCCGGACGCCCGCCAGGTGGCGCCGCCGTCGCTGCTCGAGAGGATGGGCTGGCCGTACGTCGTGGCCAGCACGTGCTCCGCGTCGGCGGCGGCGACGCCGAGAGGCTCGCCGGCGGGCGGCTTCTGCAGCTCCCAG
>DASRZL010000064.1:0-49440 GCA_035686425.1 Thermoleophilia bacterium | reverse complement strand
GACGTACTCGGGACGCGTGCTTCACCCCTTCGCGTACGTCGCCGATCAGGAGGCTCTCGTGAGCGATCTGCCGCCTTTCGACTGGTATCGCGACCTGGTCGTCGCCGGGGCGAAGGAGCACGCCCTTCCGCCTGACTACGTAGCTTCTCTGGCCGCCGTGACCGCGGCGGTCGATCCGGAGCCGCACCGCGCCGCCGAGGAGCGCTCGATCATCCCGGCGGAGTGACCCCGAGCGCACCCGTCATCGCCTCTCGGGCCTACCTCCCGTCGCGTCGGGTCGCGTCACCAGGTCCCGGTGATGCTCGCGGTCACGGCGCAGTCCTCGAACGAGCCCTGCCCCGCGTGGACAGCGGAGGGGGTGACTGGATTCTCTGGCGCTGAGGCAGTCATGGATATCGGCCGTGCCGCGGGCGTGCTGCGTCTGGGGAGGAGCGCGGTCGCGCCGGCGGGCGTCGCAGGCAAGCGCCCGCCATGGGTTGCTGCAGAAGTCAGGGCATGGACACACAGCCGACTCAGCGTCGATTCCAGCAGCCCGGCGCAGGCGCCTCTGGCCTTGGGACACCAACAGGGGAGCCCCCAGACCGGGCTCCGTGCGCCGAGCAGCACTCCGGTCATCTCACGGCTACCGGTCAGATCCGGTGAGGCGGAGGACGGGGGCGGTGTCTGATGGCCGACCCTCTCGCTGCTCAGGCAGTCTCGCACATCGCGTGCTCGGGGTGCCGTGCGCAGAACACCACCGAAAGGGGCTCGCTGCGCTGCCGGCGACGGCGGACCCAGGCCCATGCGGCCAGGCCGATGACGAGCAAGGCCAAGGCCGAGCCGACGATGATCCAGGCGACCGTGGACAACGTGCCGGACGAGGCGGCCAGGGCGCCGGACGCCGGCGCGAAGGTCGCCGCGGCAAGGCCGCCTCTCTCCTGCGTCCCGGCGACGGCCGCCGCCTGCGCGACTTGCGCGCCGGCCGCGAACACCAGCAACGACAGAAGCACGAGACCCGCGTGTCGAGCGAGTCGTGTCTGTACCGTGGTCTTCATGATCTCACCTCTGGGCGGCTGCACTGCCGTCGTCGCAGCCCGTCGCCCTCGCAGACCGGCGTGGAATCCCGCCTCCCCGGCCACAAAACGTACCGTTGTAGCGTCCCCAAGGGGGTCCCCGGTAAACACGTTCTCGACAGGGTTAACAACCCAGGCAATGCCACGAAGTCGTGATCGAGCCTGGCTCGTCACGACAATCGTCACTGACGGTCCTCTCGCACTGGCCGTGACCGGCCTGCTCGCCGGCGATCCAGGCCGGCAGCAGCTCAGTCCGGCGACGGCGCCATGCCGGCTCTCGCTCACCTCCGCATCTGCTGCCGCAAGCACCAGGGGCCGGCAAGTGCCGGCCCCTGGTGCTTCGCGCTGGTGCAGGTGACTCGCGGTCGCCCGGTGGCTCAGGACCCCGAGTACACCCTCAGGGTGTTCTTCGCGACTCTGGCCTGCGTGTTGCCGGCTGTGTCGGTCGCGTAGACGTAGAACTTGTAGGTCCCAGGCCTCAGTGAGCAGGTAAACGATGCCGCAAGCGCGGTGTTGACCGGCTTCTTGCCGGCGTTCAGCAGCTTCACGACGTTGCCGCGCCTGTCCTTGATGGCGATGAGGACCTTGGCAGTGTCCCCGTGGGGGGTCGCGTCCTTGACCCGGTACTTCAACGTCGCCCTGTGGTGCCGCTTCGCCTTCGCGGAACGCGGGGCCCTGGTCGTGGGCTTCTGCGTGTCGATGTTGACCATGAGTGCGTGCGCGGCTTCCGCGTTGCCGGCGGCGTCCGTCGCGTGGTAGGTCACGAGGTGAACGCCATCGCGGGAAGCGACGCGGTCCTCATCGTGGTCGTAGGCACCGTACTCGTGGGCATCGTCGTCGTCAGAACTGATGGTCACCGTGGCGTACGAACCTTTGACGGTGATCGGGGCGCCGCCGTCGACGCTGTAGGTGATGGAGGCCACGCCCGAGCCGCCGGCGTTATCGGTCGCCGTGAGGCGGATCGTGACGCTGTGGTCATACCAGCCGTTTGAGGTGGCTCCGGTCGCCGTGGTGGTCGGAGGGGTCGTATCGTTCCCGCCTGCCGGCGTGGTCACCGTGAAGCTGAGGCCGTTGGAGGCCGCGGCGCCGGTGGGCGTCACGGTCACGGTCTTGGCGCCGGCGCTGAGGCCGGCGGGCACGGTGGCGACGATGCGCGTCGCCGTCCAGGAGCTGGTCGCGGCGCTGGTGCCGGCGAAGCTCACGGCGCCGCCGGTGCCGAGGTTGGTGCCGGTGATCGTGACGCTGGTGCCGACCACGCCGCTGAGCGGCGAGAGCGAGCTGATCGCCGGCGCGGCCGGGGCGGGGCTGGGCACGGTGATGCTGTACGTCCTCGACACTGCCTGCCCGGCGCTCGGCGCGCCCTTCGCGATCCAGACCGTGTAGTCGTAGGTGCCGGGTGCACTGGGAGCGGCCATCGACTGCGTCCGCGACGTCTGGGCACTGCGAGCACCTTGGACGTTCGTGACCGGCGTTGACGCGCTGGTATTGGTGATCCTGTAGCCGGTGTCACCACCGGATGTGAGGCCGATGTTGATGTTCACACTGTAGGTGGCTCCGGCGGCCGGCGAGGTCGTGCTCGGCGTCACCGTCACCGTGCCCGATGGCGTGCCGGTGTGGCAGCCAGAAGCGTTGCAGGCGCCCGAGAAGCTGGGCAGGCTGTGCGCCGGCTTGGCCGTCACTGCCGCATAGGTAGCGGCAACTACGACCAGAGCTACGATGAAAATCGGTACCAGTCTGAATCTCGTCACGCGGGGACTCCTTGGGTCGCTTTCCGGTCGGGTCCAGCCATGCGTCGAAGGCGCGGAGATACCTCCAGTGGGTGTGGTGGTTTGCGGCCAGTGCCTTCAGTGCGTCTGGACAGTCGAAACACTGCCGGCACTCTCTCAGACGCTCGGAGAAGGGTCAACCGGCGGGCCAGCGGCTCAGGCGTGGGGATTGTTGAGGCGGGATGAAGGAGTGTTCGGCTTCGTGAATCGGCGCGGCCATCTGTTTGAGGCCGGCCTGTTCCGCGACGCCGAAACGGGGACACGACGTAGCGCGTCTGCCCGCGAATCAGAGCGCTCTCGATCGATGGGACGCGGAACGACAGCAGGCGCCACTTCTCACCCGCGTCGATCTCTTCCAGCACCGTCCGTCGACCCGACCGTCGGCGAATCCCGGGTACAGACGGGCCGGCGTGGCGATGGACCAATGGGCGCGATCTCGCCGGGAACCGCCGGCGGACGCACGTGCAGAGTGACGGTCGTCGCGCTCCCGCCCACGAATCCGCCGTGGGCCACAGCCTGCGATGTTGCCTAGTCTCCGCGCTGCTGCGGCATCGGCACGACGCCGACCTGCTGCAGCATTCCGAGCCGGTCGGCCACGCCCCAGTGCTCCACGATCTGGCCGTCGCTGAAACGAACGACGTCGATCACGTCGACTTCGATCCGCTTCCCGCTCGGTGGCCGCCCGGCGACCCCGCCGGTGTCGGTGCCATGGCCGCGTACCCGCACCCACACCTTGTCCTCGGCGGCGACGACGTCCTCGATGTCGAGGCGAAGGTCGGGGAACGAGGCGCGCAGTCCGCTTGCGACGCGCCGGGTGGCCTCGGGCCCGACGCCTTGGGCGCCGTTCTGATGCTCGACGGAGTCAGGCGCGACGATCTCGTCGATGACCGCGTACCTGCCCTCCGAGAACGCCTCGGTGAGAAGACGACGCATGCTCTCGATGTTGCTCTCAGACGACATGGGAAGCCCTTCCTGTGATGGCGGTGCTGTGCATACGTACATTCCCATTTCGCGAGCGAGGGGCCGTTGCGAGTGACCGGGCGCCGTCGCGCGGCCACCACGATCGCGCAGTCGGATCGTGGAATGACTTGAGCAGACCGGTCAGCCGCGAGATGCTTGAGGCCATCAACCGGCCGTGGACTTGCCGGCCGGCCACGTTGAGAAGGGAGGCGGCCATGGACGCGGATCCTGCGCTGCTGCTGGAGACGCTCGACATCACCACGACCCCGGTCGGGCTCTACGACGCGCCAGACCCGGAGATGTTCGCGCCGCTGGTGTCACCGAGGCGCGGCACCGAGCCGTGCCTCTTCGCCTACTACCGGCGCTGGCAGCGGGGTCAGACGCTGCACCTCACGGCGGACGCGCCCGGCTGCGAGGGGTGTGGCTGGTATCTCTTCGACCTGCCGGTGCCGGGCGATGAGCATCTCGCCTTCCTGGTCGAGGAGGAGGGCATCTGCGCCTCGCGAGCGCTGGCAGCCGAATGGATGGCTGATCACAGAGCTTACCGACCGCAACACGACAACGTGCTCGTGGGCCCGTTGCGGGCGGGTAACGAGCAGTACTTGAGGACGATCACGTTCTTCGTCACGCCGGATCAGCTCGGCGGCCTCGTCACCGGCGTCCACTACGAGGCCTCCGTCGCAGACCCTTCACCGGTGATCGCGCCCTTCGGCGCCGGCTGCATGCAGCTGCTCACGCTCTTCGAGGACCTCGATGTGCCGCAGGCGCTCATCGGCGGCCTCGACCTGTCCGCCAGGCCGCCTCTACCGGCGGACGTCCTGGCCTTCACGGTCACCCGGCCGATGTTCGAGCGGCTCTGCCGCCTTGACGAGGCCAGCTTCCTCTTCAAGCCCTACTGGCGCGACCTCCGGGCACTGCGGGCCAGACAGCGCGGGCGTGCGACCTAGGCCGCCGGCATCGCGCTGGACGCCGCCTTGCGCGTCTGCGTTGTGTCGTCGGGGCGCCCCAACGGGCGTCACAAGCTGCTACGCCGCGGCGCAGCGATAGACTGGCAGTGCGGCGTGCCCAGGCTGTGCGTCATATGCTGGCCATTCAGCAACGGAGGTGGAAGATGTCGCGCATCGCGATCGTTCAACGTCCACCGGTCTTCCTGGATAGGGCCGAGACAACCGGCATCGCCGTGAGCAGCGTGCGCGAGGCTGCCGCGGCCGGCGCGCAGCTGGTCGTCTTCCCCGAGGCCTTCATCCCGGGCTACCCGGCCTGGATCTGGCGACTTCGTCCCGGCGGGGACAGGGAGCTTTCCGAACGACTCCACTCCCTGCTGCTCGCTGAGTCCGTGCGCATCGCCGAGGACGATCTGGCGCCTCTCTGCAAAGCAGCACGGCAGAACAAGGTCACCATCGTCTGCGGTGTCGATGAACGCGACACCGATTTCGGCCGGAGCACCATCTACAACAGCGTCGTCATCATCGGGCCAGACGGGACGCTGCTGAACCGTCACCGCAAGGTCATGCCGACGAATCCCGAGCGCATGGTCTGGGGTTTCGGGGACGCTTCGGGCCTCAGGGCGATCGAGACGCCTGTCGGACGCGTCGGGACGCTCATCTGTTGGGAGAGCTACATGCCGCTGGCGCGATGCGCCCTCTACGCTCAGGGCGTGGACATCTACATCGCGCCGACCTATGACACCGGAGATCGCTGGCTCGCCACGATGCAGCACATCGCGCGTGAAGGCGGATGCTGGGTACTCGGGAGCGGCTGCGCCTTCCAGGCGCGCCACATCCCGGATGCCGTTCCCGGCAAGGCGGAGCTGTATGCGAACGCCGACGAGTGGGTGAATGCCGGTGATTCCGTGGTAGTCGCTCCGGGCGGCAAGATCGCGGCGGGGCCCCTGCACGACGAACTCGGGATCCTGTACGCAGACATCGACCTGGAGCAGGTCGGGGTCGCTCGGCGCACTCTGGACACCGTCGGTCACTATTCGAGGCCAGACCTCTTTCAGCTGCACGTGAACAGCAGGCCGCTCAATCCCGTCGAGTTCAACACTGGACCCGGATCACACGAATCTTGAATCGTGTGTCGTGTCAGGGGCCGTGACGCACGCCGAGGGAGTTCGGCGGATCGATCCCCAGCCCGTTCCCTACCTTGCCGGTGCCGCTCATCTGGCATACGGATCGCTCCCTCATCGGGGCGCCGACGGAACGCGCGCAGCCTCAGAAGCGCGCCTGCGGGCCGAGCTGGGGTGCCCGACCGCCGTTGCCCGTGGTCTACACTGACCGCCTGAGCCTTTCCGGGAGATGGGGTCTCCGGCACGTTCGATGAAGGGGGAGCCATGGGAACCTCCAGCACGGTCAGGTCGCGGCGTCGCGCGACGGTTCGGGGCACGCGGTCCGTGATCGCGGCGGCCTTGGTCGCCGTGTTCCTCACAGCGCTCGCGATGGCGGTCGCGACACCGAAGGCGAGCGCCGCAGGTGGGGACCTGGTGTGGGCGAAGCGCTACGGCACCGCCGCGCGGCGCGCGTCGGCCGTGGCCATCGCCGCTGCTCCGGGTGGCGCAGTCTGCGTGGCAGGCGAGCGCGTCAACGCGGGCGGCGTCCACATGGTCGTCCTTCGCTACCGCGCGAACGGCCGCCGGTCTTGGGCGCGCCTCTACGGCGCAACGCGCCCCGGAGAGGAATTCGCCGCGGCCATCGCCTGCGACCGCCGCGGCAACGTCTTCGTCGCCGGCAGCGTCGAGGCAGGCCCCGGCGACTGGGACATCGTCGTCATGAAGTACCAGGCCGGCGGCAAGCGCCTGTGGCTGCGGCGCTACGCCGGCGCCGGCGGCGCGGACGTCCACGCCGCGGCTCTGGCGGTGGATCGCAACGGCAACGCATACGTGACGGGCACCAGCCGCAAACCCGGCGGAGACCTCAAGGTCGTCGCCGTCAAGTACACGCCCACCGGGAAGCGACGCTGGGTGGCTCTCCGCGGCCCGGGGGTCCTCGGCGGCGGCTTCGCGCTTCCGGGCGTCGACTTCGAGGTGTCCGACATGACATTGGACGGCTACGGCCACGTCTACGTCTGTGGCTCGGCGCGGTGGATGGCCGACGAGCGCGCCGTGGTGCTGAAATTCAGCCGCACGAATGGCCGCGCTCTCTGGGCGCGGATCGACTTGCCGGGCGTGGGCGAGAGGAGTCGCGCCACGTCGATCGCCGTCCACAAGAACCGTGTCGTCGCCGCGGCCACTCTGGACGCCGGCACCGACTGGCACATGATGGCGCTGGGCTTCAGCCGGGCGGGCTCGCCGAGATACCGTACGGTCTACGACGAGGGACCGGGCCATAACATCGTCTCCAGCGACGTCGTCGTCGATGGCGACGGCGATGTGTTCGTGGCCGGCGTCACGGAGCTGACCTCCGGCGCAACAGTCCCCTGCGTCATGCGCCTCCTCTCGGACGGCGCCTGGCAGATCACGGCGTATGAGCCTCTGGACGGCAGAGCCGGCAACGTCCATCTCGCGCTCGGACGCACCGGTGCCGTGTACCTCACCTGGTCCGACGAGTGGGTGGACGGTCCCACCGAGCAGAGCAACATCGTCGCGCGACGCTTCACGAATTCCTTGCTGGGTCGTCCGTGGATCCGGGCGTGGCGAGGTCCCGGACACGGCGACGACCGTCCTTGCGGCATCGTCCTCGGGACGACCGGGGGGCTCTACGTCGCAGGCACCTGCCAGGGGGCGAGCGACCAGACGGTCGTCCTCAAGCTGGCGAGGTGACGGCCCCATGGATCACATCGCTCATTCCGGTGGTCGCCTGCTTGCTCGCGTGCGTGAGTGCCGTATCCTGTGGGGCACAAGGCGACCGTTCATCCGAGACCGGCGATCCGGAGCCTGATGTGCATGTGAGAGTGCCCGCTGAATGGGAACCCCACGCCGCGACGTGGATGCAGTGGCCCGCCCAATGGGAGGCGGCGATGCGGCCCGCCTTTGCAGATATCATCGACGTCGTCCAAGGCTACGAGCCTGTTCATCTTCTGACAGGCACTCAGCCCGAGATGGCTGATGCCCGCCGCTTCCTCTCCGAACGGGGGGTGCCGGACACGAACATCACGTGGCACATCGTCCCGACGGACAGCGCGTGGATGCGCGACAACGGCCCGATCTACGTGACGGACGGCTCGGAGACGTGGATTCAGAACTGGGGATTCACCGCGTGGGGCGGGCACTTCGGCGCGGACGTCCCCTACGAGAACGACGATGTGGTTCCCGCCAAGGTCGGTGACTACCTGGGCATCGCCGTTGAAGACCGTCGAGACTACGTGCTGGAGAAGGGCAACCTGGAGTTCAACGGCGCGGGCATCCTCGTGCTCAACTTCGATTGTCAGGACGACCGCAACCCCAGGATGACGGAAGCCGAGCACGAGGCCATCCTGAAGAAGGCCTTCGGCCTCGACAGGGTCATCTGGGCCTACGGGCACACCCCGGGGGAGGGGACGATCGGCCACATCGACGGGACCGCGAGGTTCATCGATCGCGACACCATCGCCATCGCCGATTCCAGCTGGGGCGCGAAGACCCAGGCCGCCCTCGTCGCCGTCTGCGAAGAGGCCGGCCTGGAGGTGGTGCGGATTCCCTGCCCGGGCCAGACGGACTACATGAACTGGCTCGTCGGCAACGGGTTCATCGCGGCCATGACTTTCGGCGACCAGAAGGCCGACGGGGCCGCGAAGGCCGTGCTCGAGTCCCTGTTCCCCGATCGAGAGCTCCACATGATCGACGCGAGTACGCTCTGGAGCGCCGGCGGCGGCATCCACTGCGTCACCAACGATCAGCCCGTGCTACCGTGATGCTCCCGCGGGGTCGCCCTGCCTTCTCTGCGGCAGGAGGACGACCTGCCCCTGCGACAGAGACGACCGCGCCCACCTGACAGGCAGGCCTGCCCAGACCAAGCATTCACACTTGGGCGCAGGCCTTGTCACGTCCCATCATCGTCATGTCTCCCACTGTCAAGTCCCACCACCCGTATTGCTGCATGGTTGCAGTCGCAGTGCTCGGTCGAGGAGCGAAGAGGGGCTAGCGCCGGAAGCGGGTGGAGGACGCACATGGATTCGAGCCACGGGGCCCTTCCTCATCAGAACTGACTCGGTAGCCGGACGGCGCACTTCATGAACTGTGCGTCAACGTCCGGGGCGTTCCACAACCTTGGCGCTCGGGTTGGCATTCTGCGCGATATGGGTGTCATGCGACGGGCTGATCGTGCCGGACACGGTGCCCGAGATCAGGTCCACGTCGTTGATCTATGCCTCGCGAGCGGTGGCTCGCCGCGTTTGAACCAGCGCAGCATGAAGCCGGGCGGAGGGGTCGCGCACTCCCCGCCGCCCGGCCTCCCTTCGTTCGTTCTCTTTCAGTGGCTCACAGCGTCGAGCAACAGTTGGCCGAAGTTCTCGTTGTCGTTGGTGGGCCAGCTGGAGACGTCGAACGCCTCGTCACCCGGACCCCAGGCCATCACCGGCACCTCGATGTCGGTGTGGTCGCCCTCGTCGGTGCCGCTCCAACCCCAGTCCACATTGAAGTGGTCTGCCAGCACGTCGGAGATGCCCATCTCTTTGTTGTTCCAGATCAGGTTGACCTCTGCGCCGCTCACCTGGATACCCGCGTAGTTCTTGAGCACCCATGCGACCTTGCTCTTGCCCAGCCTCTTGATGAGACCCCACATCCACTCCGTGCTCGCCTTCTGCTTGGCGATGGCCGGATAGTCCGTCGAGCGGTCAATCATGAGCCCGCCGGTCTCGTGGTCGCCGGTGATGAGGATGAGGGTGTCGTCGCGCACCTTCGCCCATCTATAGGCAGTCATGACCGCCGCATCGAGCTCCTTGATCTCGGCGCCGACCCAGGCGGCGTCACGCGCATGGCCGCCCCAGTCGTTGGACCCGGCCTCGATCATCACGAAGAAGCCCTGCGGGCCCTGTTCCAGGATGCCGATGGCCGCTTCCGTGAGCTGCGGCAGCGTCGGCTGCTTGCGCAGCACGCCCTCCTCCTCGCGATCGATCGTGTAAGCGAGGACGCTCTTGCCGAAGATGCCGTACATCTTCTCAGGCCAGACACCGCTGTCCAGATAGGGCTTCAGCTGCTTAAGGCTGGTGATCTTCGTGGCCGCGGGCAGGGGATTGGCTGAGCCGAAGAGCAGGGACGACTCGCTCCACCCGCCGCTGAACAGCGCCTCGATGTCTTGAGCCGCCATCTCCAGAGTGATCTCATCGGCGTTGTCACGGCTGTCCGCGTGGGCGGCGAAGGCCGCCGGCGTCGCGTCGGAGAGCTCCAGATCGGTGATCAGACCGGTCGCCTTGCCCCTTCCCTCGGCGATCTCGAGGGCCGTGTCGAAGTCGATTGTGGGGTAGTCGGGATCCTCAGGGTAATCAGGTCCCCTCGAGACCCAGTCGTTCCACGTCTCCCTTCCTGTGGCCAGCGCAGTGGCGGCGGCGGCCGAGTCGGTGATGCCGTCCAGCGACGAGGTGTCGAGCCGGCCCGTGCCACCCCAATCGATGTCGTCCATCATCAGCGAACCGCCGCTGAGTTCGCGCCCTACCTCCAGATGGTTCGGCCCCATGCCGTCGCCGATGAACAGGATGACATTCTTGACACCGGCGAACGGCGACGACTGGCCGTTGGCGGCCGCCTTGTCAGGCCCGCTGGTCAGGGCAACGCCGGCGGCCAGCGCGAGCGCACCGAGCACCATCACGATGAACAGGAGAGCGGAACGTAGGTAGTGCCTTCTCATCACTTTCCCCCTCTCTCGGCGCGGCCAATCGGAACCGACGCCATCTGTAGACAGTTGACTGTAACGAAGGGTGGCCGATTCGGCAAGGGAGTTCCCGCGCGGTCCAGGGGATCGGGCAGCAGTCGGGTACGCCGTCCGGGGCCTTGGCCACTCAGCTCCGTCGACCGATGGACGGTGACGTACGCGCCGGCTTCGGTGGCGGCCCCTTGTCGCGCTGTGGAGCCCGTCCGCCGACCAACGCACGTCGGTGAACGTCGCGTTCGAGCAGCGTGAGGCGTACAACGTGGCGCACGCCGAGTCGGTCTCGGGCCGCCCGCCGCCGAAACTGTTGCCAGTCTTGGATACGCAGCCTCTAGGCTACCCCAACGTTCTTGTCCATCTTGTCGACCTTGAGGTCGACGGCCTGCACGTACGGATTCTGGCAGAAGGCGATGCATTGCGGCTCGCCGCCGCAGAGGTCGCACTTGAAGGCCTTCTTGCGGTCGGGGTGCTCCTTGATGACGTCGTAGGGGCAGACGTCGTAGCAGTCGCCGCAGTTGGTGCACCTGTCTTCGCTGACGATCAGCACGTAGCCCTTGACGGTGTCGGCGCCGATCTTCTCCTTGTTGGCGAACTCGCCTTTGACCTTGACGGTGATCTCGCGGCTCTCGATCGCGTCCTGAGTGCAGGCCTCCTGGCACTTGGCGCAGCCGGTCTGCAGACAGGTACGGCCCTTGATCGCGCCGGTCCTGACGTTGCAGTCGCTGAACAGGCGCGCCACGGACGGGCGATAGACGCCCTCGTGCCTGGCCGAACAGGCCAGCTCGCACATGTGACAAGCGGTGCACTTACTGCGAAGGATCATGACGTGAGGCATTGCTCTTCCCATCCTCCTTCGGGCTGGCGCTAGAGGCGGACGTCGATGCCGAGCTCCTTGAGCCTGGCCTCGGTCGGCACACCGTCTTCGTCCCAGCCGCGCAGGTCGTAGTACTCGGAAAGCGCGGCGGCAAAGGCGTCGCGCCCGATCACCTGGCCGGCCGAAGGACCCTCCGCGAACGCCTGCTCGTACAAGCGCGGCGGCAGCGCGTCGTCGTCGGCCGTGAACCCCTCGCGCAGGTTGAAGAGGCGGCCGAGGTTCCAGATGCGCTCGCCCATGAGCATGAGCTCGTCGCGCGAGAAGTCGCGACCCCAGAGATGTCGCATGAGGACGGCGATCTGCTCCAGGTCGATCGCCCAGAAGTCACACCAGATGCCGCTGAACTTGAGGGCGAAGAAGTTCTGGCCGCCGGCCTCCGCATTCACGACCCAATCGGCTTTGCCCTCGAGAGTCGCCGGCGACAACGAGGCCTCAACGATCTCCTGCCCGACCGGGAAGGACCGCATGTGACAGGCGCCCCGGTCGCTGGTCGCGTAGCTCAGGGCCATGCCGAAGGTGCCGCGCGGGTCGTAGCCGGGCACCTCGAGGTTCTTAACCTGCATGGCGAGCTCGGGGTGCCCGTACTTGGCTGCGAGGGCCTTGGCGCCGAGCGCCAGCTCGGCGCCGAAGCCCTCGCGCCTCGCCATCAGCTCCGCCGCCCGCAGGTAGCCCTCGCTGTCGCCGAACGCGAGGCCGAAGTCGGCGTAGTCCCTCTCGCAGAGATCCATGGCCAGACCGACGACGGAGCCCGTGGAGATGGTATCCATGCCGAGCTCATCGCAGAGCTCGTTGAACTTCATCAGAGCGTCGATGTCGTCGATGCCGCAGTTGGAGCCACAGAGCGCGATGGTCTCGAATTCCGGTCCCTCCCCGCGCACTTCGATGCCGGCCCACTTGGTCGCGTGGAAGTTGCGGCAGGCGATCGCGCATTGGTAGCAGGCGCGCTTCTTGACGCGGATCTTCTGAAAGGACTCGGAGTTGATCTTGTGGGCGCCCTCGAATACACCGGCCGAGAAGTTGCGCGTCGGCAGCGCACCGCCGCCGTTGATCACGTCGACCAGCGCCGGCGTGCCCTCTTCGTGCGCCCACAGGTTGTCGGGGGTGAGGATCCTTTCGTGGTGCAACCGGTACATGGCGTCGAGAAAGGCCGTGGAGTCGCCGACCGATACGGAGCCGGTGCCGCGGATCGCGACCGCCTTGACGTTCTTCATGCCCATGAGCGCGCCGGCCCCGCCACGTCCGGCCTTGTGGTACTGGTCGGTCGAGAGGCAGGCCCAGGGGATCCTGTTCTCACCGGCCGGACCGGTGGACAGCACCCTGGCGTCGCGGTCGAGGTCGTTGCGCAATGCCTCTTCGACCTGTGAGGTCTTCATGCCCTGATACGCCGCCGCCGGACGGAACTCGACGGCATCGTTGCAGATCCAGACCACTGTGGGCTCGGGCGCCGCGCCGCTGAGGATGATGACGTCGTACCCGGCATACTTCATCTCGGGCGCGAACGAACCGCCCACGTACGAGTCGAGGACAGTGCCCGTCGTGGGGCTCTTACAGCCCACCACCAGGCGCGACGCGGTGCTCACGCCGGTCCCGGCGAAAGGGCCCGTGACGAGCAGGAGGGGGTTGTCGGGCGACGCGGGATCGATTCCCGGGGTCACCTCGTCCCACAGATACCGGAACAGCAGACCTTTGCCGCCCAGGTAGAGTCGTGCCCACTCCATGTTCAGCGGCTCGACGGCGGTGGTGCCGGCGCTCAAGTCGATCCTGAGCACTCTGCCGGTGTAGAAGTCCACGGGCGACACTCTCCTTCCCATACGTGGTCGTGGCGCGACGACCTGAGTCGGCGCGACGCCGGCGGCGTCAGCCCGGCGACTTCAGGTCAGCTGCAACGTTGACGGCCGCGGTGTCGTCGATCACGAAGCTGCTCTCGGCAGCCCACTGCACGACGACGGGGTCGCCGGTCCGGGGCAAGGCTCCTTTGAGGTCGTCGTTGAGCTCATGTACGGTCACACGCTCGCCGGTCTTGAGGTCGATGATCAGCTGCGTCATCGAACCGAGGTAGACGACCTCGGCGATCGTGCCGTGCACGCGCGACATGCCCTCTCCGTCAGGGTCTCCCCAGACGCGCATGCGCTCCGGTCGCACGATGATCTTCGTCTCACCACCGGAGCCCGCGCCGGTGTCGGGCGCGCAGATGCGGTCGCCGTCGCCGAGATCCATCACCACGAGCCCGTCGCGCACGCTGTCGCTCCGCACGGTGAGCACGTTCGACGTACCGATGAACCCGGCGACGAACGCGTTGGCCGGTCTCTCGTAGAGCTCGCGAGGTGTCGCCACCTGCTGCACCAGACCGTCCTTCATGACGGCGATGCGCTGCGACATCGTCAGCGCTTCTTCCTGGTCGTGGGTCACGTAGACGAACGTGGTGCCGGTGGTGGCGTGGATGCGCTTGAGCTCGAGTTGCATCTCTTTGCGGAGCTTGAGGTCAAGGGCGCCGAGTGGCTCGTCGAGCAACAGCGCCGCCGGCCGGTTGACGAGGGCTCGAGCAAGCGCGACGCGCTGCTGCTGCCCGCCCGACAAGTGCGCCGGCCGCCGATCGGCCAGCGCGTCCATGCGCACCGTGGCCAGAGCCTCTTCGACGCGCTCGGCGATCTCCGCCTTCGGGACCTTCTTGATCTTCGGCCCGAACGCCACGTTCTGCGCCACTGTCATGTGCGGGAACAAGCCGTACGCCTGGAACACCATGTTGACGTTGCGCTTGGCCGGCCGCACGAAGCTCACATCCTTGCCCTCCAAGACGATGCGTCCCGCGGTGGGGTCCTCGAACCCGGCGATCATGCGCAGGGTCGTCGTCTTTCCGCACCCGCTCGGTCCCAGCATCGAGAAGAACTCGCCGCCCGGGATCTCGAAGGAGACGTCGTCGACCGCAACGGTATCGCCGAACTTCTTGGTGATGCGTTCGATCCTGATTTCCCCCTTGACGGGAGCCTCGCTCATGTCGCCTCCTCGTGTGCCGGCCGCGACTCAGTCCAGCTGATTGAGTTTCGTCAGGAAATAGGCGATCACCGCGACCACCGCCATCGCCGCCAGCATGAGCAGGCTGAGGGCGGAGCCGGCGCCCCAGTCGCCGATGACGACCATGAGGTCGGCCACGGAGTTGCCGAGCATGTACGACGACGTACCGCCGACCAGACCGGGGGTGGCGAAGTCGGTGAACAGCGGGATGTAGACGAGGATGATGGCCACGAAGATGCCCGGCGCCGCCAGCGGGATAAGGATTCGCCGCCAACGCGTGATCCATCCGGCGCCGAGATCTGTCGCCGCCTCGAAAAGGCTCGGCTTGATCGCTTTCATGGACGCGTAGATGGGCAAGGCGCAGTAGTTCACCCAGCTCGTCGACAGCACCAAGATGACCGAGAACTTGGTGAACAGCAGCCAGTCCAGCGGGACATCGATGATGCCCGTCCAGATCAGGAAGTCGTTGATCAACCCCTCCCGTCCCAGCAGCATCCGCCAGGCGTAGATGCGCACGATGGGGTTGAGCTCGTCGACGAGGACGAGCAGCAGGAGAAGCGGAAGCTCCCATCGGCCCGCCTTGAAGGCGATGAAGTACGAGAGAGGAAAGGCGACCAGCAGCTGACAGACCATAGCCGTGCTGGCGATGATCAGCGTGTCCTTGGCCACGCCACGGTAGATCGGGTCGGTGAAGAGAGCGCGGAAGTTGTCGAGCGTCCAGCCGGTCTGGAACCCGTAGAGAGACTCGTAGCGGAAGCTCATGATCAGCAGGATGATCAGCGGCGCGAGGAAGAACAGCGCCAGGACCGCCATCGGACCCGTCAGAAACGCCGCCGGGCGCAGCGTTTTGACCACCCGGGCACGCAGGTGGCGGCCCTTGGAGACAGGTGGAGCCGTGCTCTCCATCAGCGGATCGCGTCCATGAGCGTCTCGGTCTTCTCCTTGGAGGTCCGAGCGCCAGCACGCCAGGTGATGAGCAACCAGGCCCCGTAGACGAACGCGATCTCGGCGAGCGAGACGAGCGTGGAGATGGCGTTGACGATCGGCAGGTTCACGGCGTGTCGCAGGGTGGAGTACACCCAGACCGGGAAGAGCCGGTCGAAGCCACCCACGAAGAAGGAGATCTCAAAGTTGTTGAACGACCACGAGAAGGCGAGGATGAAGGACGCTATGAGAGCCGGCGCGACGTGGGGGAGCAGGACGTGGCGGAGGACCTGAAACTGGGACGCCCCGAGATCGATGGCCGACTCCTCCTGGGTGCGATCGAAGCGCGCCAGGCTCGCCGCGACGATCACCGTGACCAGCGGGAAGGTGACCACGATGTGCATGGGAACGACCGTAGCCCACGACAGAGCCACCCCTACCTTGGAGAAGTAGATCAGCGCACTGATACCGATCACGAGCCAGGGCACGACCAGGGGCGCGGCCACCACAATGGCGGCCGGGCCGCGCAGCTTGAAACGCAGGCGGGTGATGGGGTATGCGGCGAGCGTCCCCAGAAAGACGCTCATCGGCGCCACGACGCTCGCCACGAGCAGCGAGTTGCGAATGGCCCCCCGAAGGTTCTCGTCGCCGAGCGCCTCCTGGTACCACCTGGTCGTGAAGCCGCTCCAGGGCAGCGAGAAGACGATGGAATCGTTGAACGAGAACACGGCCAGCATGACGAGCGGGCCGTAGAGCACGATGATGAACGCGATGGCAAAGGTGCGACCACCGACGGTGTCCAATGCGCGCCGGACGCGAACAGCGAACGGCTTGCGGCCCAGAGATGCGGAGCCGTCGCGCCCAGGCGGCGCGACGGCTCCCTCTGACGCGGCCTGCGCCACTAGCTCCTCTTCACCTCTTGCCAGGCACGGATCCACGCGTCGTACCCTTCGAGGGGAGGCGCGGCCGGCACGATGTTGGTCCAGGTCTTGACGATCGAAGCGTCCTCAACCTTGTCTTCCGGGAGCAGGGGGATCGTGGTCGTCAGTGTGGGGAGATAGTCCCACTCTGTCACCTCGAAGGCCTGAGCCTCGGGCGACAGGTAGTAGTCGACCAGTGCGTACGCTGCGTCGACGTTCTTGCAGGTGCTGCTGATGCCGTACCCGCAGGTCCAGACGATCTGCCCCTCCTCGCAGGTCGTGAACTCCACAGGATCGCCCTCGCGCTGCGCATTCGCCGCATTGCTCGGATACCCGACACCGAGGGAGATCTCGCCGGTGTGGAAGAGCGAGACGATCTCCGAGTCGTTGGAGAAGAACGTGCGGAACTGGCCGCGTTGTTTGGCCTCGATGTACAGGTTCTTCACGTTCTCGAGCTGCTCGGCGCTGAGGTTGATCGGATCCTCATAGCCCAAGGCGAGCGCGCCCACCTGGATGGCCGTGACGGGGTAGTCGATCATCGCGACTTGGCCCTCATACTTCGGGTCGAACAGGTCCATGAACGAGGTCGGCGTCTCCGTGACCTTCGTGCTGTCGTAGGCAATGCCGGTCACCCCGGCGTCGACGGGCGCCATGTAGTGCTGCCCATCCCCCGACGTGACCCCAGGCAGATCCAGGAACACGGGGAACATCTCGTCCCAGTGCGTGAGCCGGTTGACGTCGAGCGGCACCACAAGACCGAGTTTCACGGCCCGCTCGGCGTTCTCTTCTACGCAGAGGTTGATGACGTCGGCGTCGAACCCTGCACGCATCTTGGCGATGGCGGCGTCGCCGTCTTCGTAGGCGCTGGCCTTGAGATCCACGTTCGGGTACTTCAAATAGAACCCCGCGAGGTACTCCGGCACGAATCCGTCCTCGTAGGCGAACACGGTGAGCTTGCCGGAGATCTCCTCGGGCTCAGGAGTGGCGCTGGTGCTCGGCGATGGTGCGGTGGTTTCCTCGTCACCGCCGCACGCCGCCAACACCAGCGCCAGCGCGCCGACGAGTACAGCAGCCAGGATCAGGATCGCGAGTCGGTGGCGCTTCGTGCTCATGGTGGGCCTCCTTACAGGGCCAGCATCACCGCGCGGGTACGGCGACGAAGGGAGCAGCACTTCTGCATGCTACACAGTCAAGTGTCGACAGTCAACGATGTTGCAGGTCGCTTGCCGCGGTGCTAACGTCGGCTGGCCATGCACGGCGGATACCTCTCTGATCAGCATGCGGTGGCGGCGCTCCTGAGCGCACGCGAGATCGACTTGTGGCGCGTCGCGGTCACTCATCCCGACTGGCCGGCGGCACCTGCCCTACCAACGGCGATCTCCTTCGCCCTGAGCATGCGACCCGCCTCGCTCGACGGACTCGAGCAGGGGCCGAACGAAGCCGGAGTCCGCGAGTACCGTCGCGTGAACGATGAGCTGGTGGAGGTTGGCGAGGCGTGTGTCGCGCTGCTCACTTCACGCGGCTACCGGGCCGAGCGTGTCGACGACGACGCTCCGGACGGGCCTGCGGACCCGGAGATCTTCGCGTCGAAGACGGCCGCGACCCAGGCGGGCCTCGGCTGGATCGGGAAGACCGCCCTTCTCGTGACCCCGGAGTTCGGCTCCGCCGTGCGGCTGGGCACGGTCTTCACCGACCTACTGATCCCCCCCGGGGCGCCCATCACGACTGGACGCTGCGGCGCCTGCCGCGCCTGTGTGGACGCCTGCCCGGTGGGCGCCGGGCGCGACGTGGCGTGGCACGCGGGACTTCCGCGGAGCGTCCTCTACGACCGCTCCGCCTGCGACACCTTCCAGCTGAGCTTTCCCGAGTACGACGAGATCTGCGGTATCTGCATCTGGGTCTGCCCCTACACGAGGCGCACCTTCCGCCGCGAAGAGCGCGGACTCGAGCCACGCCGAAAGGCGAAGAAGGGAGATCGGCGATGAGGTTCCAGAACAAGGTCGCGGTGGTCACCGGCGGCAGCAGCGGGATCGGCCTCGCGACGGCGCGCTTGCTGGCGAGTGAGGGCGCGGCGGTGATGATCTGCGGACGGAGCGCCGAGCGACTGACGTCCGCCTTCCGGCAGTTCGAGGGCCTCGCCGGCACCGTGACCGGCGTGTGCTGTGACGTGAGCCGAGAAGAAGACGTCGAGCGCCTGTTCGCGGAGGTACTGAGGAGGTTCGACGGACTTGACATCTGCGTGTGCAATGCGGGCATCGAGACCGACGAGGACTACAGCATCCTCGACCTGCCGGCATCCGTGTTTGACGAGAACATGGCCGTCAACGTGCGCGGCGTTTTTCTGACGGCACGCGGCGCGGCGCGGCTCATGCGCGCGAGAGGCGGAGGAGCGATCGTCGCCATCGGCTCCTCCAGCGGCATCGTCGTCGACCTCAAGGATCCGTCACCCACGTACAACGCGACGAAGGCCGCCGTCCACATGCTGGCCCGCTCGCTCGCCGTCGAGCTGGCGCCACTCGGCATCCGCGTCAACGCGGTCGCTCCCGGCTGGATCGAGACCGGCATGACCGCCGGGGACGATGAGGAAACCGTCGCGTCCGCGCTGGCCAAGATCCCTCTCGGCCGCTACGGCCGGCCGGAGGAGATCGCCGAGGCGGTCGCCTTCGCGGCCAGCGACGCTGCGTCATTCATGACCGGCGCCGTGCTCGTGATGGACGGTGGCGAGACTCTGACGTAGGTGCTCTGCACCACCACGTCGTTGACTGCCAGGAACCGTGCCCTCCGCCTGTTGCCGCAGCAGCCGCTACGCGACCGGAAGCCGGCGTCGAGAAGGGCGGCGCCGCGCGGCGCCGCCCTTCTCTTGCCGTCCAGTCGCGGTCCTGGCAGCCGCTGGGCTGCGACCGCTCGTTGACCGTTACTTCGCGGCCATCAGGTTGGGAATCCGGTCGATGAGCTCTCCGTGCATGTTGTACACGCGAAGCGACACGCCGCGCGTGGTGCAACGGAACTGCACTGAGTTGTACTCTGAGGTGTACTTGTACCCATCGCTCGGCTTCTTCTTGGCCCGCCAGTAGTCGCCCCACGGCGTTTGCTCCTCGCCGTAGAACGGCGCACCGGCGCCACCGCTGATGATGAACCAGGTCGGGTACCGTAGCGTCGACAATGGCGATGCTGCCTCGTATGGACCGAGTTCGTCGTCATCAAGGTAGTTGATGATCCCGTCGCGGTTCGCATCGTCGTTGGCCTGCCCATCGGCGAAGGGCATGTCGCCTGCCGCCGGTGTCGCCGAAGCGCTGGTCGCCGGAATGCCGGCTGGGACGCGTTTGGATATGAGGATCCTCGAATAGCAGTGCTCGTCTGACGACAGCACGGCCACGACCTTCTTGGACGAACAGGCGATCTTGGCCAATTCGTTGCGTCTCTCGATCACACCCTTTGCTTCGGGAATCAGGGAGTCGGTGACTGCGTCGTACGTATATCCGCGCGGTCGGTTGTCCCCATACCAGAACATCGCATCTTCGACGTGACCACCATTCGGAAACGCCGGTGAGTGCATGGCGATGAAGACGTACTTGACCGTTCTGTCCTTGCGAGCGGCGGTCAGCTGCTCCTTGAGCCAGTCCATCTGGTCCTGCCAGATGTAGCCGTCCCCGGATCCGCCAGCGATCTGCGCGGCCGGGTCTTCCCAAAGGAAGGTGTTGTACATGTAGTTGTTGTTCAGGTTGATGATCATCACCATGCCGCGACGTGTGGTGAAGACGTTCTCCTTGTAGGAGGGCCGTCGCGGATCGGAGGGCTCGGGACCATCGAGACGGTTCCAATAGGCCTCAGCGAACGCCGCCTCGCTGCTCTCCGTGTCGTAGTGGTTTTCGTCACTGTCGGCCGGACCCCACTTGTCGACCCAGCCGTCCTCCCAGATGTCGTCGTCGTAGGCGTTCATCACGACTTCGTGGTTCCCGACCGCCGGGAAGACGGGGCGCGAGCTCCAGTATGGCTGCAGCACCTGCTTGAATGCGTACTGCTGCTGAAGGAAGTCCACCTTGCTCGTCGTCTCGCCGGACGCCTCGTCTCCAAGGAGGAGCATGAACTGGTCGCCTCGCGCGTACGACGCGCTGGCGAGCCGGTCGAGTACATCCGCGTTCACACCCATGAAGTCCTTGTCAGGGCCGCCGCCCTCACCGGCGCGAGAGTCGGCCAGGAAGGCGAACTGCACCGCGCCGCGACTGCTGCGCCTCGGTGGAGTGCGTAGCAGCTTCTTCACGCTTGTGAGGTCGCCGACCTTGATACGATACCAGTACCGAGTGTCTGGCCGCAGCCCGGCGATCGTGACCTCATGATCGGTCGCAGCGGCCGAGTCGAACGTGGTCCAGGCAGACGTACGGTACTTGCGCAGCTGCAGCTGAGCGGGACTCGCCTCGTTGGTCTTGAAGACGACCGTTGCTCTCCTGCTCCTGCGGCTGTCAGCGTTGACGTAGAGCGGGCCCTCGGTGAGCCAGGGCAGACGCACGTAGGGGCCGCCGTTGTCGTAGGTCGTCTCGTCAGGATCATGAGTACGCTCCAAGCCGACCGGGAGATCGTACGTCCCCAGATGAGTGTCCGGTCCGTCCTCGGCCACCCACAGGTCGAGTCGCACCATGGACAGGAGGCGGTCTATCTCGAAGCCGCCCTGGCTTGGATCGACGTAGCCCTCGTCCATCAGCCTGTTGGACGGTATCTCACAGGCTCCTTCCTCAACGTCTTCATCCCGGCGGAAGTACTTGTAGTCGTAGCTCGTCCGCCCCAGCTGGAAGGGATATGGACCGATGTAGCACATTCCGTAGACATCGGCAGCGTCGTAGGTCTCCCCATCGAGCGTCTCGAACGTCTCCGGCAGTGCGAACTCGAGATTGCTGTCGCCGCCGGTGATGGAAGCGTTGAGCATGCCGAGGTCCAGCTGCGTCGTCACGTCTTCGTGCGTCGGGCCGTAGTCGGCCAACAGGCCGGCCTGATCGATGGGAAGGCCCGGGTTGTTGGCGATGACGATGGGGACGGCAACAACCCCCACAAGCACAAGGAGCGCTGCGACAACGTACAGACGCCGCGCGCGTAGAGCGGATACGATGAATTTCATTGGCTCAGCCCCCAGGATTGGGTTCACGTAACGGGTCGCGGAGCACCGCGCTTCCCTGGAACTGCCGCATCGCACCCCCCATCTGTCCGCAGAGCCCCTGCATCGACGGCTCGGTGCGGGCGATAGCCTGACTCCACTGATTGGAGACTGTCGACACTCTACAACGCTGATGCGGAACATGCCACTGTTTGCGAGCATCAGGCCGGACAAGTCAAGAAGGCTCTTGGCTCGCGCCGGTCATCCGTATCGCGCTGCCGCCCGCCCCAGCTTCGCGAGTCGGTGTCCCCCAGCGTGGTGTCGGAGCCGACAGAGGACGCGCTCGAAGACGAAGGCATCCATGAGTTCCTGCAGGTCGTGTTGGCGCGCGAACCTGCGAAGGAGGCACGGCGATGGCCGACTCTCCGACCTCGCTCAGGCGCCCTTCAACTTCTGGAAGACCCTCAGCCAGCGATCGTAGTTGTCCGGGATCAGGAGCGGGATGGCCTGCTGGAGTTGCTCCGGCCGATCGAGCCCGATGGAATCGATCACCTCCTGCGGCAAGACCTCGAGCGTCCGCTGGTTGAAGACCCAGTAGGTGTAGCTCTCGGCATAGAAGGCCTGTGGCTCCGGCGAGTTGTACCAGTTGAGCGCCGCGTAGGCGGCGTCGAGATTCTTCGCGTCACTGGCGATGCCGTAGCCGCACACCCAGGTCAGCTGGCCCTCGGTGGGCACGACGTACTCCGCGGGCACGCCCTCCCGCTCCGCCGTCACCTTGAAGTCGTGCCAGGCGAACCCGGCGACGATATCTCCGCCCTTGTACAGATTGAGGAAATCGGCGTCGCCGCTGAAGAAGGCCCGCACCTGGGACTTGTGGGCGAGGAGGTAGTCCTCGATGCGATCGAGGTCCTCGTCGGTGAGATGGAACGGATCCTCGTAGCCGAGCGCCAAGGCGGCGATCGGTATCACGGTAGCAGCCGAATCCTCGAGAGTGATCCTGCCTTTGAGCGCCGGGTCCTCGAACAACGCCCTCCACGAAGGGATGCCCTGGGGGACCTTCTCAGGGTTGTAGACGATGCCGGCGGTGCCGCCGGTCGTGGGCACCATGTACACCTGCCCGTTGATGACCACGCCTTCGATGGTCTGCAGCGCGGGCACGAGACTCGACCAGTCGGTGATGCGGCTCGTATCGAGAGGCTGCAGGAGACCTAGTCTCACCATTCGCGGCGTCTCCTCGACGCAGACGTTCACGACGTCGGGGCTGAAGCCGGCCCGCATCTTGGCGACGGCCTCGTCGTTGGTGCTGAACGCCGCCGACTCGATCTCGAGGCCCGGGTTTGCCTCTCTGAAGCCTCCGATCGCCTCCGGCACGAGGCCGTCCTCGTAGGCGAAGACAGTCAGCTTCCCGGAGAGCTCCGCGCCCTGCGTTGTGCCGGGCTCCGGCGAGGGTGAGGCTTCGTCGCCGCAAGCGGCGACAAGCAGCACAAGGCACGTCGCCACCACCGTCATGACGAGAAGCCGTCGTGTAGATGATGCGCGCGCGCTGTTCATGGCCATCCCCCAGTCGTGTAGCTGGTCCTCTTTGGACACCCGCGGCGGGCGAGGTACTCCTTGGCGATCGCCACCAGCTGTGGGCGCGCAAAGCTCGGGGCGTGACCGCCGTGCACGGTCGACACGGGCAAATCGCACAGACGCTCCATCGTTTTCAGGTACGCGCCGACGTCGCTGCCCGGCATCTGGTCGAGCAACGACCCGTCGCGGTAGATGGCGTCGCCCGAAAAGAGGATGCCGCTCTTCTCCTCCCACAGGCCTATGCTCCCCGGCGAGTGCCCCGGTAGGTGCAAGACAGTGAAGACGTGGTCGCCGAGGTCGATGGTGTCGCCTTCGTCGAGCGTGTCGGTCGCCGTCGTGGCCACGACGGCGAAGGTCGCCGGGTCGAACCCTTCGCGGGGCGACGCCGTGAGCAGCACCTCGGGCAGCTCGAGGCCGTCGGCCGCGATCTCGGCCAGCAGGCCTGAAGGGAATTGGGCGGTAACCAGGCAGGCGGCGTCGGCGGCGAGAGCGAGGGCCTCGGCCTCGAGCCGGTGCACCAGACGCACCGGGAACTCGTGCAGGCCGCCCATGTGGTCCGAGTGCGTGTGGGTGACGACCGCGAGGAGGGGCTTGTGCGGATGCTCCTGCAGGACGCGCGCCGCCGGCAGCAGCGGGGCGATGCCGTTTCCGGTGTCGACCAGCAGATCGCGATCGCGCCCCCCGATCAGCCAGAGGTTGGCACGCAGGAACTCGTGCACGTAGGGCTCGGTGAGCAGCGTCACGCCGGCGCCGGCGGGCGTCGCGGAGAACCACGTCTCAGCGATCGGAAGTCTCATCGCCCCGTGGCCCGTCGTCGTGCGGCCGCCCGGGACCGTGCCCGCCCAGGGGTCGCGCTGCTGCCCATCGACGTCCTCCTCCCCCGATCGCCCCCGGCGCCCTCTAGGGCTCCGGGACCGGCGGGTTGAGGGCCGGATCGTACCACTCCCCGGTGAGCTCGCCACCGTCGACGATGATCGTCTCACCGTTGATGAACGAGGCGTCGTCCGAGGCAAGGAAGAGGACCGCGGCAGCCTGTTCGCCGGGCTGTGCCGGCCGCCGCATCGGAACGCGGCTGCAATACTCGACGAATTCGCGGTGATACTCCTCCTGCGAGAGCTCCTCGACCGCCTCGGGGGTGACCGTCTGCCCCGGCGCCACGCAGCACGCGCGCACTCCGAGGTGGCCGAGCTCGTGCGCGAAGCAGCGTGTCATCATCACCAGGGCGGCTTTCGACGTGTTGTAGTTGGCCGCCGGTGACTCGACCCTGAAGGCGTTGGCGGAGGCGATGTTGACGATCACGCCGCCGCCCTGTTCGACCATGTGACTCGCTGCCGCCTGGCTGGCGAAGAAGGGTCCGTCGAGATTCACCGCGAAGGTGTCGCGCCAAGTCCTCTCGTCCATCTCGAGGACGGGGCAATACGGCATGATGGCCGCGTTGTTGACCAGCACGTGCACGCGGCCCAGAGCGGCGACTGCGGCGACGACCATGTCGCGCGCCTGCCCGGGCGCGCCCACGTCGACGACGGCGGTGCGCACCCGCGCCGGCGCGCTCGACGCGGCGCGCATCTGCTCGAGCAGCTCGCCGCGCCGCGCGACGGCGAACACGCGGGCCCCCTCATCGACGAAGGCGTGCGCGATCGCCCAACCGATGCCGCTCGACGCGCCGGTGACGATGACGTTCCTGCCCTCAAAGCGTCCCACGGATCCTCCCCCTTCGAGACCGCCCGCCCGGCCGCGCTCTAGCGGATCGTCGGGTAGAAGAGCGGCACGCCGCGCGCGCCGATGTCGCCCACGAGTATGTGCCATTCGCCGACGTTGGCGATCGCCAGCCGGTCGAGCGCGGGGCCGACGAACGCGACGTTGGTCGGCGTGTTGAGCTTGAGCCCGCGCGGGTCGTCGGCGACGACCTCGAGCTCGCCGCTCGCACCGAGCCGGTAGACCCGGTCGGGGCGGTAGCAGGCGATGTACAGCGCCCCGTTGTCGTCGAGGGCGACGCCGTCGGGCACGGTGGCCGCCGGCAGCTGCAGGACAAGCTCGGGTTCACCGGCTGTCCCATCGCCGCCGATCGGCACGCGCCAGACGCCCGGCAGGCTCGACTCGACGACGTAGAGCCACCGTCCATCCGGCGCGAGACAGCAGCCGTTCGGGTAGCGCCGCAGCGCGTCCGTCCAGACGACCGTCTCCCCGCCCGGCGCGATGCGGTAGATCGCGCCGTTCTGCTCCTCCCAGTCGGAGGAGTCGGTGACGTACAGATTGCCGACAGCATCGAAGGCGCAGTAGTTGGGCTCGATCATGGGGCGCTCCGAGGTGCCGCCGGAGTACACCTCGACACGGCCTTTGCGGGGATCGACACGCAGCACCTCAGCGCGTCCCTCATCGCAGGCGTACACCGTGCCGGCAGCGTCGACCGCCAGGCCCAGGATCCCGCCCCCACTGTCGGCCACCTGCTCGACCTCGCCGTCGAGCGATACCGCGTAGATCTGGCCGGCTTCGCCGCCGGCGTAGATGCGGCTGGTCGCCGGATCCCAAACGAGGTCCTCGGGATGGTCGAGGTCCTCCGTGAGGATCGTGAACTTGCCGAGCATGTCGGGCATCGCCGTCCCCCTGCTTCGCGCGCATGCGCCGGCACGCCCGCACGGGCGTGCCGGCGCCCTACTCCTCGCCCCTGAGCTTCTTCATCGCCGACTTGACGGCGTCGCTGTCGACCGCCAGTTCGACGAAGCCGATACGCTCATCGTAGATAGCCGGATCGACCTGCTCGCGCAGGTCGTCCTCGAAGATATGCACCACGGGGAGTCCCAACCGGACCCCTGCCAATGGACCGACGTAACTCGGGTCGCCTTCGGTGACCGTCTCGGCGACCATCTCGAGTCCCTCGAGATCGGCCGCTCCGAGCACCACCACCAGATCGTCAGCGCCGTACCGCTCCACCGCCGACTTGATGCGACCCTGGTTCTCCGGGTCCATCGCTCCCGCCGCCGTTCAGACGAAGCACTCCGTCTCGATCATGACGACGTCGGCGCCCGCGGTGCGGACGCAGTCCGCGATCGCCTCCCCCGAGACGCTGTCGCGTTCGCCCAGGGCGATGACCTTCTTGCCCTCGAGATCCATCACTCACCTCCCTCCACTAGCCTGCTGACGGCGGCCTCCACCTCGGCCTCCGAGGGGCTCCCGCTCAGGCGCTCGACTTCGACGCCGTCGCGATAGAGCACGAACGTGGGCATGGCGATGACCTTCAGGTCGCGAGCGATCTGACGGTTCTCGGCGGCGTTGACCCTCACCAGCGTGAACCTGCCCCCGCACTCCTCCTCGAGCTTCTCGACCGCCGGCATGAGCGCCAGACAGGGCACGCAGCGCGGCCCCCAGAAATCCACCAGTACATTGCCCGACGCGACGAGCGTGGGGAACGAGTCCACAGTTGCGTCGACTGCCATTCACACCTCCACGATGACGGAGACCGCATCCCACATCTGGGTCATGCGGCCGAGGAACAGACTACCCTTCGCCATCAGCATCGTCGACGTCAGTTCGCCGCGCGCGAAGCGGTCCAGGGCATGAGGGACCCACGGCACCGCCGAGGCGATGTGACCCTGGGTCGGCGAGAAGCCGGGCAGACCGCGACGACGACAGAAGTCATCCATCTCGTCGCGGCCCAGCTCACCGCGCGTCACGGCGAGAGCTGCGAGAAGCCTGTAGTTGCGCTCCGGCACGTCGTAGCCGCCGGCCGGCTCGGTGATCTCCGGGTTGTGCAGCTCCGTCGAGTAGACGTCGATATCCGCGACCTTTCGCCCGAGCTTGGCGAGCGGCACAGCGACGACATCCGTGAGCAGTGACTGCTGCGAGGAGTCGCTGCCGATACGGTGCTGACCGACGGCGTCGAGGCGCAGGCGCGGGAAGTCGCCGCCGGCCGGGCCGATGAGGATCGCCATGCCGGCGAGCACGTCTTCGAGCACGGGCACGCCGCGGTCGAGACTGCCCTTGAATTTCATGCCGAGCTTGGCGAGTGAACCTCCGGCGACGACGACGACGCGCTCGAAGGTGCCGGACTCGACGAGGGCGCCCGCCATGATGATCGCGTGCACGGGGCTGGTGCAGAAGGCCTTCACGTCGCTGCCGCTCGCGTTCGCCAGGCCGCAGCTCTCGGCGATCGCCTTGGCGAGCGCGCCGCCGCCGCGGTTGTAGCGATCGCCGACGGCTTCCTCGCCGGCGCCGATCGCATAGCGGATCGACTCGGGGTCGACGCCCGAGCTCGCGAGCATGAAACGCAGGGCGTGAACCCCGCCGGCCTTGCAGGCCAGGTTGTCGAGCAGAGCGTGAGCGCTCAGCGCCTCATCGTCGTCGTGGGCGCGCGCGACGGCGCCCACGACCTCCTCGCGGTCGTAGAGCGCCAGGTCGCCGTTCTCGGGGCGCGGCTCCTCGCCGAGGCGCACGAGGTCGAAGAGGTCGACCTCGTCCATCAGCTCGTAGAAAGCGCTCTGGTCGATGATGTCGCCGTAAGGTCCTGCGGCGGGCGCGTCCACGGGTGTTCCCCACCAGGGTCGCTCGAGCTCCCACAGGACCTCGGGCCTCAGGTTGCCGATGAAGGCCTGGTTGGGGGCGTAGCCGCGCGCCTGATCGAACGTCCGCAACTTGTCGCGGACAGCCGCGAATCTCTGCGCCTCACGCGCCGGCTTCGAGCCATAGCGTACGAGATCCGGCACGTGCTCCAGCACGAACGACGCCGCGATGATGCCCGCGCGCCGCGTCACGAGTGCGCTCGCAGACTGCGGCCGGCGCTGCTTCTGGCGCTCACGTTCGCGCCTCCCATACTGTCCTGGGCTTCACTTCGGTCGAGAGCATCGCGACGGCCTGTTCGACGATCCCGCGTCGCAACGCGAGCTCGTCCTCGGCGCCGAGTGAGGGCTCGCCCACCGGGCTGGTCACGGCGACCCCCCGCAGCGTGCGGTTCGTCCCGACCATCGTCGCGATGGTCGGGAGCGCCGTGATGAACACCGTCGGGATCCCCGTCCGCTCGATCTCCTTGCTCAGCGTTGCCCCGCAACGCGTGCCCGTTCCTCACGTGCCGGTGAGGATGACGGCCTGGACGCCTGCGTCGCGCAGACGCTGCGCGATCTCCTGGCCGAATTTCGCGGCGGTGGCCACCGGGGTCGAGTTGCCGGTCGTCGTATACAGGGTCTCATGGAGGGAGCCGACGCGGCCCTCGGCAACGAGGTGACGAACCGCGTCGAGGGGCACGAGCCGGTTGGGATCAGCGTTGGCGACGCTCGTGCCGTAGCCACCGTGCACCGTCTCCCAGTCGGCGGCCTCGAATCCGGCCAGACCCTCCAGGGAGTAGCTCAACCAAGCGTGGGCGCGATTGGACTCGAGCCGGTCGGGGTTGCCTTGCGGCACCAGGCCGGACTCGGTGACCAGCGCCACGGTCGCGTCAGCCATGTCGGCGATCGGCGGCGGCGGCGGCACATCGTCGAATGAAGCCGTGACTTCGGTGCGCACATCACCCGCCAGTTTGGCGAGCAGCAGCTCGATGGCGCGCTGTGCACCTGTGAGGTCGGCGATCTCGTTTCGGCGCAGCCCGCGAGGCATGTAGCCTTCCTCGGCGGGCGGCCCTATGGTCTCGCCGGCCGCCAGTCGGCGAGCCAGGGCCGCCATCTGGGGCAACGCGGCGCGCATTCCCGTCACCTTCGCGTCGGTGGGCACGACGTAAGCGGCACCCTCTGCCGCGAGCACTCCGGGGCTCTCGGGATGCATGCCGCAGACGGCGGGCACGCCCCTGCGCGCCGCCTCCCTTGCGAGCGAGCCGCAGGCATAGCCGTAGCGACCGGAGCCGAACGAGGGACCGCAGATCAGCACGTCCACCTTCTCCTCGTCAAGCCAACGCAGCAACTGTGCGAGCGCGTCCTCTTCGTGCTCGCCGAAGTAGTCGTCGCCGCAGGCGAGTGTGACGGCGACCTCGAACCCAAGCCCTTTGCCGGGGCCGACCGCGCCCTCAAGTCGCAGCGGCGGCGCGCCGGCCGCGTCCTCGCCGCCAAGACCGGCGAAGAACTGGTTGATGTAGTGCGCGACCTTGATCACCACGACACCGCCCGTAGCTTCATGTCCCCCAGCTGACAGAGGGAGCCAAGGTAGGTGACCGCCGGCACAGGGCCGGCCTCGGCGGCCGGGCGCCCGCTCCACGTTCGCTCGCCACCGACGACACGCTCGGGGCGCCACTCCGGCACCAGCTCCTCTTCGTTGCCGACGCTCACGACGCAGTCGGCCTCGGGTACGTGGTCGGTGAGGCCGCCGTTCGTCTCTGCCAGAAGAAGCACCGTGCGGATCCCGAGCCGCTCGCAGGCGCGACAGGTGAGCATCGTGTCGGTGTGCGAGTTGCCGCTCTGGAAGGTCGTCAACACGGCGGCGTCGGCGTCGATCTGGTGCGCCAGCCTCGCGGCCAGCAACGCAGAACGCTCCTTGTCGAAGGCGGAGGGCCAGTAGGCCAGCGCCAGGATAGTGCCGCAGAACCTCAACGTGTCACCGTGCGCGTGCAGCAGCTCGCACAGGAGGCTGCTGCGCTGGAAGAAGTACGTGGGGTCGCGCACTCCGGCCCAGTCATACTGCCCGGCGGTGAGGGCGCCATCGAGAATCTCGCGCGGGTCGAGGAGCGTCGGCACGAGATCGCGCACGGGCCGCCCGTAAAGGAAGGTGTCGACCAGCGGTCCCTCGGAGGCGACCTGCAGGATGACACACACGCGTGGCAGGTCGCCCGACACAGCGGGCAGATCGAGCGGTTCGACGTGACGCGGACGCGCCCCCATCGTGGTCGCGGCAAGCTCGCGAGCGACGCGCAAGGTGGACCGTCTGATCGAGGCGTCCGCCTCTGCCGGTGACACTGCCGGGTCGCAGCGAAAGCTGAGTACGACGTTGTGCGTCGCCGACCAGTGCGTGAAGGGGGCGCCGGGGCCTGCCGCGTCGACGAACGAATCGCCGTCGGGGTAGACGTCGAGAGTCGTCACGTCGTAGGTGCCATGGAAGTCCGCCGTCGCCAGGACAGCAGCCCCCTCGAGGCGGTGCGTACGGCCCGTACCGGCCGCCGCCAGTGAGCCGAGCGCGCCGGGGAAGGTCGTTCCGGGAGCGTCCGGCTTGATGACCGGCTCGACGGCATCGAGCACGTTGATCACCCGCGCGGACTCCCCCGGCCGAACGAGGCTCACCTTCATGCCGAGCACGCCGGGAAGGTCCGCCGCGGAGGCCTCGAGACCGACCGCGTCCACCGTCAAGACGCCGTCGTTCAACGCCGTCTCGGTCCCGGCGACGACGTCGCGCACCGCGAACGCGGCGAGCTCTAGCGCTGGTGTGCGGGTAGCGGGCACGTTGTGGCCTCCGGCGGCCGAGGGTCAACTGTCGACAGTCTACGGGATGCGCTGGATTCTGGTCAAGCCATCGCCAGACGGGCCATGGCGGTCTCCATGATGGTCGCGGCCTCCTTGATAGCCGCGTCGTCGACATCGAGGTGCGTGACGAAGCGCAGCCCATACGGGTTCGGATCGACGAGCAGCCCGGCCGGCGAGACCGCCACGGCGACTTCGTCGGCGGTCAGTCCCGCCGGTCGCGGATCGGCGAGGACCATGTTGGTCTGGACACGCCCGATGTCGACGGCGAGCCCGGGCAGGGTGGCCAGACGCCCGGCTAGTTCGCGCGCCCGGCGGTGGTCTTCCGCGAGGCGCGCGATGTTGTGCTCGAGCGCGTACATACCACCAGCCGCCACGATGCCGACCTGGCGCATCGCGCCGCCGAACTGCGCGCGGTAGCGTCGCGCGCGCCGGATCACCGCGCTGCTGGCCAGCAACAGGGAGCCGGCAGGCGCACCCAGCCCTTTGGAGAGGCAGACATTGAGCGAGTCGAAGGGCGCGGCCAGCTCCGCCAGCGACAGGCCGCTGGCAACGTGGGCATTGAAGATGCGGGCTCCATCGAGGTGCAGAGAGATGCCGTGGCGATTGCAGAACGCGCGGACCGCCAGCGCCTGCTCATGCGGGTAGACCAGCCCACCCACGGCGTTGTGGGTGTTCTCGAGGGCAACGACCCGCGTAACGGAGTCGTCGTCCTCCTCGTCGGTGCGCACGAACTGCTCCATCTCGTTCGGGTCGAGGGTGCCGTCCTTGGACTCGAAGCCTCGCAGCTGCAACCCGGAGAGCGCGGCCGCGGCGCCCATCTCCCACAGCATGATGTGGGCGCGGGCGTGGATGAAGACCTCGTCGCCGGCCTGTGCGAACACGCGCAGCGCCACCTGGTTGCTCATCGTCCCCGTGGGAAAGAAGAGCGCCGCCTCCTTGCCGAAGAGCTCGGCGGCGTACTCCTGCAGGCGATTGACGCTCGGGTCCTCGCCCGACTCGTCGTCGCCGACCGGAGCCGCGGCCATGACGCGACGCATCTCGTCGCTGGGACGCGTCTTGGTGTCGCTGCGCAGGTCGATGGGTCGGTTGGCAGCGCCAGACATCTCTAACCTCCCGCGAGGCACGACGGCTCATCCACTGCGATCATCCTACGGTCAACAGTCGACCGTTACAAGGGGCGCCGGCTCGCGTTCCTGGACCGCGCTCGGGAGCCGCTCACGGCGGCTCGTCTAGTTGCATCAGCCGCGGCCTTTCTTGACCTCGTACCAGGCCTGGATCCAGTCGAGATGCTCGAGCGACGGCAGGCGCGCGATCGGGCTGTCCAGTCGGGCGAGGTCGGTGAGGCCGAGTCGAATCCGCTCGGACGGCCGGACCAGCACCGCAGCGTCGCGATTGGCGACCGGGTCGCCGCCGGCGACCGCGAGGCCGGCCTGCGCGCCCGGTCGCAGGCAGCGAGCGATCAGTGCGTAGGCGGCATCGAGATCGCGCGCTCCTGCCGTGATCGCCAGCCCGCAGACGGCGAGCGGCTGACCTTCGGTGGCCAGCGCGAAGGCGACCGGCGCGCCGCGTCGCTTCAGTTCGAGCGCGTCCCGCCGGTCGCCAACGGCGATAGTCACGCGCCCGCCCTTGAACGCGCTCGCGAGGTTGTCGAGGTCGTACCAGAACGAACGGTAGTTCTTCTTGTAGTGCTTGAGATAGACCTCGGCGTCGAGCGCCTGCTCGGCGCTGAGGGCGGCCGGATCGGGAAGGCCGAGGTTGAGGGCGGCGATCTGGAACGCCAGGGCGGCGTCGTCGGCGAAGCCCAGGTGGCCCGCATGGGGGCGGGCGAACAGATCACGGAAGGAATCCGGTGGCGTGCGAACGGCGGCAGGGTCGTAGATGATGCCGCTCACGGTCGCCGTCAGCGGCACCATGTAGACCCGGCCGTCAACGACGACGCCGGGCTGGTCCTGGAGCACCGGGTACAGGCGGTCCCACTGCGCGATACGGCTCGTGTCGAGCGGCTGCAGCAGGCCTTGCCGCGCCAGGCGTTCCGCGCTCTCGTTGCTGCAGACCTCGACGACGTCTGCCTCTCGCCCGGCGGTCAGGTCGACCAGGAGGTCCTCACCCGAGTCGTACGGCTGCACCTCGACGCCGCCGGTGACCGACTGCCAGTCGAGCCGGTCCAGTCCTGCGGCAGCGATCAGTCGCGGGCTTGCCAGGAGCACCAGCGCGTCGCTGCCGGAGCTCGAGGCCGTGGAAGCCGGCGCGTCCGCCTGCGGCGACGCGCCGCCGCAGGCGGACGCGCCGCCGAGAAGACAGGCGAACGCCAGCGCGAGGAGGGCGACGGATCGGAGCTGACTGCGCGGGGCGCCCACGTCGCTGCCGCGGCGGCGGCTAGGGGTGGTCGGGCAGCGCGTCGATGTAGGTGGCGACCTGGTCCCTGGCGCGCTCGACATGGCCCTCGAAGCGCGCCGCCGCCAGCCCGGGATCAGCGCTTTCGAGAGCCGCCATGAGTGGTTCATGCTCGACGGCCACGTCGTCGAGTGACGCGTAGATGAACTCGTCGAGCTTCATCAGGTTTCTCAGCACTGGAACGTGACGCATGAAGACTTCGTGCAGGCGCCGGTTACCCGTCAGCCGGCAGACGCCTTCGTGGAAGGCGAGATCGGCCTGCGAGACGACGGCGACATCGCCGCCTTCGGCCGCCTGCAACAAGCGCTCCAGGAGACGCCTCATCGTGCGCAGGTCGGCGACACGAGCGCTCGCCGCTACCTGCTTGGCGGCGCGCGCCTCAAGGCCGGCGCGCAGATCGTAGATCTCGCGAACGTCCGCGCTGGTGAGGCGCAGGACGAACGTGCCGCGATGCGGCACCTCCAGGACCAGGCCTTCGGCGCGCAACAGCTTGAAGGCCTCGCGCACGGGTCCCCGACTCACGCCGAGCTGCTGAGCGATGCTGGCCTCGACGAGGCGCTCGCCCTGCCCGAAACCACCGGAGAGGATCTCTTCCCGGATGCGATCGGCGACGTCTTCGGCGAGAAGCTTGCGTGTTTGCAGTGGGCGCATTCGGCAGACAGTCTACCACGGGCAGCAATCTGGACCTGGGCAAGGGCGACGGCCTGCGTCACCCCCAAGCTCGTCAACAATAGCCAGCATGACCAGTCATTGATAGACTGTCAACAGTTGACTTAGCGACCCGTCGTGGTGCGCAATCTACGCGCGGCTGGAGTGCGCGGCGAACCGATCCTACATCAGGAGGGCGCCATCATGGATGCCAGCACCGGGGGCGGTCAGGCGTTCTCCCTGCCGCACGTCGTCACCTCCCTGCCGGGTCCGCGCTCCGCGCGCCTCATCGCCGCCGCCGACGCCGTGTTCTGCGGGCCCCTGCGGGAGCACGTGGACGTGCCCTTCGTCGAGGCGCGGAAGCGTGACTGGCTCATCGAAGACGTCGACGGCAACACCTTCGTCGATCACGTCTCGGCCTGGGGGTCGTCGCCACTAGGCGCACAGCCCAGCCCGCGCCACGCCGCCATCGAAGCCCAAGAGCGCTACGGCATGGAGATCACCGACTACGTCATGAACGAGCCGGCGCTCGCGCTCGCGCGACGCCTCGTCGAGATCGCACCGCCTGGGATCACCCGCGTCGGGCCAAGCATCAGCGGCACCGAGGCCGTCGAGGCGGGAGTGAAGCTCGCCCGTGAGGTCACGGGGCGACCGATGATCCTCGGCTTCCACGGGCAGTACCACGGCGAGTCCACCTACCTGACAGCTGCCGCAAGCACGGACCTCTCGGAGGTGACGAGCAACGCCGCGCAATTCGTCTCCGGGATGGTCTTCGCTCCCTATCCGAACCGCTTCAGAGCGCCGTTCCACCGGGGTCCGGGTCCCTACGACGACACCCTCTACGTAGAATTCATCGAGGAGTATCTGCTCGTCCACCAGGTCGACCCGGAGCAGATCGCAGGCGTGCTCATCGAACCTGTGGTCGGCGAGGGCGGGATCCTGGTGCCGTCGGCGGAGTTCTGGCGGCGGCTCACGAAGCTCTGCCGCCGCTTCGGCTGGATGCTCATCTTCGATGAGGTGCAGACCTGCCTCGGCCGCTGCGGCACGATGTTCGCGGCCGAGCTCTGGGGCCTCGAGCCGGACATCGTGCTGATGGGCAAGGGCATCGCCGCCGGCTGCCAGCCGATCGCCGCCGTCCTGGCCACCGAGGCCGTCATGGCGGACTCCGAAGTGGCGCCCGGCGGCACCTTTGCCTGGACACCCGCGGCGTGCGCCGGCGCGCTGGCCGGCATCGACGCCATCATCGCCGAAGGCGCCCTCGAGAACGCGCTCCGACTCGCCGACGTCGCGCACGAGGAACTCGACCAGCTCGTCGCGCGCTACCAGCAGGTCGGAGATGTCCGCGTTGTCGGCGCCTGGGTCGGCGTGGAATTCGTCACCGACAAGGCCAGCATCACCCCGGCGCCGGCCTTCCACGCAGCCGTCCATCAGGCGCTGGTGCGGCGCGGCGTGCTGGGCATCACGCAGTGGGGCAAGTGGGTGTACCGGCTGCAGCCGGCCATCAACATGCCTCCCGACCTCTTCCGCTGGTCGTGCCGGCAGGTGACGGAGGCCATCGCCGAGGTGGCAGCCGACCCGCCGGCCGAGCCAGGGCTGCTGGCACGCTACGACGACGGCGCCCGGCGGCGCACGGGATGAGTCCGCTGGTGCACAGACGGTGATGCGGCGCCTCACTCTGAGCCTGGCCTGCGCCGCCGGCATCGTCGTCCTCGCGGCTTCGCTCGGTCTGCTCGCGAACGCCGTGTCGGGTGCCGGCGTACCGCTGATCGCCGAGAGCGCTTCGCCGGGGCGCACCATCGAGCTCGTCGAGGCTCGGCGAGCTCACGCGAACGGCGACGCTACGTTCATCGACGCGCGCCACCGCGACGACTACCGTGCCGGTCACATCGCCGGCTCCCTCAGCACGCCTCTTGCCGAGCGCGGGGCGCAGCTCGAGGACCTGCGTCGTGAGTTGCCGCGCACTCGCCCGCTCGTGGTCTACTGCGAGGCTGGCGAGTGTACCTCGGCGATGGTGCTGGGCGCCTGGCTTTCCAGCAACGGTTGGCGCGATGTGCGTGTGCTCAGCGGTGGGTATCCCGGGTGGGCGGCGGCCGGCTTTCCCATCTCCCGGGGTGAAGGGCCGTGACGGGCGGTCGTGGCATACGAAACTGGTCGACCGACCGCCGCATCGCTCTCGTGTTGCGCTTCGCGGCCGGTGCCGTGCTCGTCTATGCAAGCCGCGACAAGCTCTTCGATCCGCAACCCTTCGCCGACGCCATCGACGATTACCGTGTCCTGCCGCTGGCACTCGTCAACCTCAGCGCCATCGTCGTACCGTGGGTAGAGTTGATCACCGGACTGTGTCTTGTCGTCGGTCTATGGGCGCCGGGCGCCGGGCTTGTGACGGCGGCTCTGGCCGCCGTCTACACCGGCGCCTTGACGAGCGCTCTTCTCCGCGGCCTGGAGATCGGCTGCGGGTGCTTCGCAAGCAAGGGCGAGGCGCCGCTTTCCTTCACCGATCTGGGACTGCGGATCGCTCTTTTCGCCGCCGGCCTGCAGATCGCCGCCGCCGCGCGCTTCGTCGATTGGCCACTCTCAACGCTCAATCGGTCGGCCACGCGCCGTCGGCGTGCCACACCTACCACGCCGGGCGCCTGACGACCAGGTCGTCGTGGCCCCGGGGCGATCGGGTCGCGGCGGGCCGGCAAGCCCAGTTCGAGGCAGCGATGCTCGATGTGATCCGCGACGGCCGTCTCGACTCCTGAAGGTCAGGGGATGGCGATGAGACGCACGAGCTCCTCACAAGCCCATGTCCGGGCCCGCTCACGCTCGTACGGAGCGAGAGTCGGCGGGACCTCGGCCGACGAGGCGGCCGCCACAGGTGAGGTTCCCGTTGGCCGGGCTCGCGGTCGAGGAACGTCTGGCCATGGCGCGCTTCTCACGGGCCTGAGAGCACCACGCCGCCGCGCACGTCGATCAAGCTCCCTCGGGCAGCTCGACATGGTAGCCCTTGACGATCGTCTCGTGCACCGTCCAGACACTGCGGTAGCCGGCCGCGAACACGCAGACGTCGCCCGCCTGCACGTCGAAGGGCGGGCTGCCGTCGTCGGGGGCGACGGTCATACGCCCGGCGAGCACGACGAACGTCTCGTCGCCATCAATGAGGTCGTGGAAGGTGCCCGGCGTGACGCTCCAGATGCCGCTGAAGACGCGCTCGTCCTCGGAGACGTAGAGATCGCGGCTCATCATCTGCGGCGACCCCTCGATCACGGCCCCCGGCGCGAAGTCCTCGGGCTCCAGCTCGACATCGCCGACGCTGCCGATCACAGGCCGGTCGCTCACCGTCATCCTCCCTCCTTCGTGGGTCCGAGTCTCATCCTCTTGGCGTCCCGGAGCACCTCCCTGGCGCAATTCGTACCGTTGGCGCCGGAGACCCCGCCACCCGGGTGGGTGCCGGCGCCGCACAGATAGAGGTTGCGGACCGGCATGCGGTAGCCGGCCCACCCGCGCACCGGTCGCATGATGAACATCTGGTGATCTCCCATGTCGCCGTGCAGGGCGTGACCACCGGTGGCATTGAAGAGACGCTCCATGTCGAGGGGCGACAGCGTCTGCCGGTGCTCGATCATGCCGTCCAGCCCGGGGAAGTAGTCGCCGAGTTGCTGCACGCAGCGATCGGCCACGTCACTGACGATGTCGTCCCAGGTCGACCCGTCGCGCAACGTGTACGGTTGCGAGTTCATGTCGATGGTCATGATGTGCTTGCCTTCGGGAGCGAGTGAGGCGTCGAAGACGGTCGGGAAGCAGCACTCGACGTGGGGGTGGTCCCGAGCGGGGATGCCGGCACGCGCCTCGGCCTGGTTGAGGTCCATCTGGTGGATCGACGATGTCACCTCGATGATGCTGCGGTGGTAGTCCTGCACGCCGTCGCCGTCGTTGAGCGCCGGAAAGCCAAGCTTGGGGAGGGCGCTCAACGCCAGGTTGACCTTGATGCTGGTTCCGTCGGTGATGAAGGTCTTGAGGGCGCTGCAGAAGCCCGGTTGGAGATGCGGCTCACCGACGAGCCGGAACATGGTCGTCTTTGGATCGGCGTTCGAGATGACCAGGGGAGCCTGGATCTCCTCACCGTCCTCCAGGAGCACGCCGGTCGCCGCATCCCCCGCGATGGTCACTCGCTCCACGGGAGCGCCGGTGCGAACCTCGGCGCCGGCCTCGCGGACCGCGTCGCCCATGAGGCGACCCAGGGTCCCGATGCCGCCGCGGACGAAGCCCCACTTGCGGACACCGCCCCCGGCTTCGGAGGAGGCGTACTCGTGGAGGAGCGTGTAGGCGGTGCCGGGGGTCGATGGTCCCGAGACCGAGTCGTTGATCGAGAACCACCCGAGCCCGGCTTTCACCACGTCCGACTCGAAGTGCTCGTCAAGGTAGGTGGCGCTCGACGCCATCATGAGGTGATAGGCCTCGAGCAGGAACTTGCGGTTCCAAACAGCCGTGCCGCCGAGGCGAGCCATGCGGCTCCAGTCGACAGGTCGTCGCATGCGCAGGTCGGGAGGGGTGAGACCGAAGAGGGGGCCGAACCACTTTGCGATGCGTGTCAGTCCTTCTTCGAACGCAGGGTAGGCGGCGGCGTCCTTCTTCGAGAACCGGGCGACTTCGCGCGCGGCCTCGACGGCGTGCTCCTGCATCCAGAAGTGGGCGCCGTCCGGATAGATGTTGAGATTGGGCCCGCAGGCGTCGACCTTGAGCCCGCGCTCGGCGAGCCGCATGTCGCGCCAGATGTGCTCGCCGAGCATGGCGAGCACGTAGGCTCCCGTGGAGGCTCTGAAGCCCGGAGCGAACTCCTCGGTGACGGCCATGCCGCCGAGCATCTCACGGCGCTCGAGGACCAGCGTCCGGAGCCCCCCGCGAGCGAGGTAGAACGCCGCCACCAGGCCGTTGTGGCCGCCGCCGATCACCACCGCGTCATATCGCCGGTCAGACGGGGTCACGCTGTTCATACGGCCCTCCCTTGAGTCGTCCGGATCGCGACCGTCACGGCGTGGCGACCCGATCCTCGAAGTAGACCGCCGGGGCAGGCGGACGCAGGCAGTGCGGCATCTGCATCGCCTGGTTGTAGCCACCGACGTTGATGCAAGCGACGATCTCACCCTCCTCAACGCGCGGGAATGGATACAGCTCCGCCCAGAGGTCGTCGCCCTCGTTGATGTGGCCGGTCAGCGTCGCGAGAAGGTCGCGATCGGCCTCGGCGCGCGCGCAGACGACGAACTCGAACGGCGCGTCGTAGACGAAATGGTCGTTCATGACGTTCCAGCCCATGTCGAGACCCACGAAGGGGGTGCCCATGCGATCCTCAACGGTGACCACCTCGGCGAGCAGGATCGCGGCCTCTTTCGCAAGGTAGTCACCGGGCTCGACGATGACCGTCACATCGAGGTCGGCAAGATGATCTCCGAGCATCCGCGCCCAGGCAGCGATGTCGAGCGGCGTCTCGCCCGGCAGCATCGGCACGCCCAGCCCCCCGCCGACGTTGACGTTCTCGACTGGGCACCCACGAGCCTGCGCTCGCCTCACCATGTCGGCCGCACGCTCGACGGCGACCGAGAATGCGACCAGCGCCTCGGTCATGTAGCCGTCGCCGACATGGAAGTGGATCGTGTCGACGATCAGGCCGAAGCCCTTCGCCAGCTCGATTGCTTCGTCAAGCTGCTCGGGATAGATACCGAACTTCGTGGGACTGACGGTGCTGTAGAGCGATTCGTTCTCACCCCGCCAGGCCGCGCCGGCGCGCGGGTTGACGCGTAGTCCTACGCGCCGGCCCGGTCCACGCCGTCCTACGCGTCGGATCTGACTGAGCAGGTCGAGATTGAGGTGGACACCATGCATGAGGATCACATCGAGATCGCGTTCGCTCACGTTCGTCCCCGTGTAGCTCATCTCCGCCGCCTGCCAGCCGTGCGCGAGACCATGCTCCACCTCGCCCGGAGAGCACACATCGAGGCCGACGCTCCCCTGCGCTCCGGGCGAACCGAGGCGGCGAACGTAGGCCAGGACCTCCGGCTCCCGTTGCGCCTTCACGGCAAGGAGCACACGGTGTCGCAGGCCGGCGCCCTCAAGCGCCGCCTCCAAGCCACGCACCTGCTCGCCGATCTTCTGAAGATCGAAGACGTAGAGCGGCGTGCCGCGCGTCCGTGCCAGGGCCTCGGCATCACGGCCCGCTATCCGCAGCCGCCCGTCCACCACTTCAAGACCCGGACGCGACCAGAAGTCACGACGCCCCGGGTCCGCACTCGTTCTTGCCTGCACCTGCCTCCTCACTCCTACTCGCAGATGATTCACGCTAGAGCATCGGAGTGTCGACTGTCAACAACTGGTCGGCAGGTGTCCTGCATCCGTTCGTAGCTCCGGGTGAGCACGCAGGCTGCCGGCGAACCGAGGTATCCGGTTGACGCGCCCGAATCACTGACTGTAGACTGTCGACCGTGAACACTGACCGGCAGCGCCTCTTCTTCGACTCGGCTCTCCCTCCGACGTCGACGTCAAGTCCCTGCGCAAGCGAGGGTTGGCTCAGGACGTGGGCTGGGTCCCCTCTGATGAACTGGCGCGCAGTGCGTCGACCGATCGCTGCGGTCACCGCCGACGCCACTCGAGCGATCCCGATTCCGCTCTGGCTCTCCGCCCGGGCACCGAGATCCATCATCGGGACGCGCGTGCCAGAAGTCCGTTCGAGAATCGCGAGCAGGGGACGAGTGCCATGACGAACATCACCAAGATCGACGCGCGAATGATCCTCGATTGCCGTGGCTACCCTACCGTCCAGGCGGACGTGTGGGCCGGCGACGTCCTCGGGCGGGCCGACGTTCCGGCCGGTCGGTCGACGGGCATCAACGAGGCCTTCGAGTTGCGAGACCGGGACGACCCCGCGTACCGCGGGTCCAACGTAAGCAGCGCGATCGCCAATGTGAAAGACACGATCGGGCCTGCGGCCGTCGGCCTCGACGTCACCGACCAGGCGGCGCTCGACCGCTTCCTCCGCGAGCTGGACGGCACCCCCGACAAGAGCCGTCTCGGGGCCAACGCTATCCTCGGCGTGTCGCTGGCGGCGGCGCGCTGTGGCGCCGCCTGCTCAGGCCTCCCTTTGCACCGCTACCTGCGCTTCGACTCGTGCGTCCTGCCGGTCCCGATGATCAACCTCATCAACGGCGGCAAACTGACCTCGAACGACCTGGACTTTCAGGAGTTCATCATGATGCCGGTCGGTGCGCGCAGCTTCAGCCACGCCATGCAGATGGCCAGCGAGTGTCACATGGCGCTGTTCGAGATCGTGGTGGGCAAGTACGGCAAGCTCGCCGGCAACACCGGCGACGAAGGAGGCTTCGGCACGCCCATCGTCGACGTGCGCGAGGCGCTCGCCGTCCTGCACGAGGGCGTCGCGGCAGCCGGATACAAGGGCGACGTGGTCTATGCGCTCGACTGCGCCGCGACCCAGCTCTGGGACCCCACCACCCGCGAGTACACCGTGGGCGGCGTGCGCTACACCACCGAAGGGATGATCGAGCTCTACCGCGAGCTCGTGCGCGACTTCGGTATCGCCTCGATCGAGGACCCGCTCCACGAGGAGGACTGGGAAGGCTGGCAGGCGATCGTACGCGAGATCGACGTCCAGTTCGTCGGCGACGATCTGTTCGTCACCAATCCAGACCTGGTACGCAAGGGCGTCGAGCTTCAGGCGGCCAACGCATTGCTGTGGAAGGTCAACCAGATCGGCACGTTGTCGGAGGCGTTCGAGGCGGCGGAGGTCGCCTTCAGGGCCGGCTTCGGCGTCTGCGTCAGTGAGCGTTCGGGCGAGACCGAGGACCCGCTGATCGCCGACCTCACCGTGGCCCTCAACTGTGGGCAGATCAAGACCGGCTCTCCAGTCCGTGGCGAGCGTACCGCCAAGTACAATCGCCTGCTTCAGATCGAGGAATGGCTCGGTGCGGAGGCCGTGTACCCCGGCAGTGACTTCCGGCAGCCGGTCCTCAGGGGCGCGCGGCCCGGGCGCAGCGCGAGCTGACGCGTGCAACAGTTCCGCAACTGCTCAGCCCTGGCCGATCACGGCCGCGTACGCTTGCGAGAGGACGCGCTCGCGATCGCGACGGCCGGCCTCGTCGCCGTCGATCCGGTCGCTGCCGCAGAGCGTCTCGTCAGGCTCGACGGCAGTACCCTGCGCGTCGGCGCCGACGCGTACGCGCTTGACGGACGCGGCGTGTTTCTGCTGGGCGCCGGCAAGGCGACGGTCGGCCTGGCGACCGTTCTCGACCGGCTCATCGGCGGCCTGCTGCGCGATGCCGCGGTCGCGGTGAAGCACGGTCAGGCGACCACGCTGGAGCACGTCGAGGTCATCGAGGCGGCACATCCTGTGCCCGACGAGGACAGTCTGCGCGCCGGGCTGCGCCTGCTCGGCATCGCCGAGCAGGCGCAGCCCGGCGATCTCGTCCTCGCCGTTGTCACAGGCGGCAGCTCGTCGCTGGCGGTGGTGCCCGCCGAGGGCATCTCGTTCGCTGAAAAGGTGGCGACCAACCGCCTCCTCCTGTCGTCCGGCGCCGACATCGTGAGCATGAACAGCGTGCGCAAGCACATCTCTCGCATCAAAGGGGGTCTGCTGGGCCAGGCCTGCGGCTGCACGATCGTGAATCTCTCGGTGTCGGACGTGGTCGGCGACCCGCCCGACTACTTCACCGACCTGACCGTGCCCGACACCTCGACCTTCCGCAGCGCACAGAGGGCCTGCGATCGCTGGGGGCTGTGGCCGGATCTGCCCGCCGCCGTCGCGGAGCGGCTCCGGCGCGCCGACCCGGCGGCTGAGACGCCGCGCACACTGGAAGACGTACACACGTACGTCGTTGCGGACGCCGCCGCCATGTGCCGGGCCGCCGCCGAGGAGGCGCGGCGCCGAGGCTACGATGCCCGCGTTCTGACGCTCGCGCTCGAGGGTGAGGCCGCCGACGCCGGCAGGTGGCTCGCCGAACAGATAGGCGAGTCCGCGCCAGGCACGGCGCTCATCGCCGGCGGTGAGAACACGGTAGCGCTGCCTGCCGTCTTCGGCACGGCTGGCCATGGTCACGGTGGACCCAGCCAGGAAGCCGCCGTGAGCGCCTCTATGGCGCTTGAGGGCGCCGGCCCTGCCTGCGTTCTCTGCCTGGACTCAGACGGCACCGACGGCCCCACCGACGCCTGCGGCGGCCTCGTCGACGATCTCAGCGCCCCCACGGCGGGTGGTGGCGGTCTCGACCCAACGAAGGCCCTCGCCGCTCACGACTGTTACGAGGCGCTCGCCGCCATCGGCGATCTCATGGTCAGCGGTTCGACCGGCACGAACGTCAACGACCTGAAGATCGCCCTGCGGCCGCGCGACTGAGACTGGCCGGCCGAGGCCGTGTCTGCGTCTCCTCGAAAGCCGTCCCACGAAAGACAACCACGGTGCCGGTCGCGGCCCGGCCGTCGACGCTGACGGGTCTCCCCGCCTCCTTCGACGGCCGACGACGCCATCCAGGCAAGAGGAGGAGAGCGTCACGGAAGCACGCATCGCCGTGATCTCGGATACGCACGGGCGGCTCGACCGGCGAGTGCTGGAGTCCTGCGCCGGCGCGGACCACATCGTCCATGCCGGCGACGTGGGGTCCTAGGCCGTACTCGAGGAGCTGTCGCGTCTGGCACCGCTCACCGCGGTGCGCGGCAACCGCGACCGCAGCGCCGCCTTGGCGGGCCTGCCTGATGAGGCCTGCGGTGAGGTGGCCGGTTTGCGCTTCGTCGTGGCCCACAAGCGCCGCGACCTCAAGGCCGGCCACCCGGATCCGGGAGCAGAGGGGCTGCAGTTGCTCGTCTACGGTCACAGCCACCAGCCGGAACTGCGCTACCGGGGACACGTGCCGGGCCGGGTCCCGGTCCTCTGGCTCAACCCCGGCAGCTGCATGGCGCCGCTCCCGCACGATCCGCGCCCGAGCATGGCCCTCGTCGTCGTGCGCGACGGCGAGCCCGATGCGCACCTCCTCTTCCTCCCCTGGCATCACCACCGTGCGGCGCAGAGTGCCCGCGTGGGGCAAGGCGTCAAGGCGTCCCCGCCCTCTTCTCCCAGGTGATGCCGAGCAGGCAGGCAGAGGCCGCGGTGACGCGTGACACCGGACTGCAGAAGGGACTCGCGAACCGGCTCCCTGGACTGTCGGCCCGACCGCGACGGCCCGGGAGCGGCGTAGTGGGCGGGTCCCGGCCCCACTCAGCCAGAGGGTGACGACTCGGGCTCCCCGCTCGGAGGCTCCCGCTTGCGGCGCACTCTCTCGCCGCTCGGCGGAGCGGAGATGAACACCGCTTGGAGGGCGTACTCCACGCGGCAGGCGTTGCACACGGCCATCAGCCGGCGCCGGTCCTGCACCCACACGGTCGTGGGCCAGCCGCCGGGGGCCGGCAACTCACGGCCGCAGCACTGGCAGCCGTCGTACTCCGGGAGGTCCCCAGCTTCGCACTCGCTCTCGACGACGCTGAGCCCGTGGTGTTCCCCGCAGGAGCGGCAGGCGGCCACCGGTTGGTCGACGACATCGTCCATGACCCACAGCATGAGATCCGCTGTGCGACCGCAGAACATGCACCCGCGCATCGAGTACCCCCCTCAGAGCGCCCGCTCGTCGTGGCCTCCTAGTATCAGCATACGCGGGAGTCCAAGAGAAGCCCCAGAGGCGAGCTTCCGTCGTCTCGCCAGACTACCCCCGCTCGCGGTGCTCCCCCATTTGGGTCGGCGCCCGACTACCATAGGACCGGTCGATGGCTTTCTCGATAGTCCGAAAGGAGACCGTGGTGTCTGAGATGATTGACGAGCCGGAAGCCTACTTCAGCCGCTTCGCGAGGACGGACGACCCGCTGCTGCAGGAACTGGAGATGGAGGCCGAAGCGGAGCACATCCCGATCGTGGGCCCGGTGGTCGGGGAGCTTCTGTACGTCCTCTCTCGAGCCATCGGCGCCCGATCCATCCTGGAGCTCGGGACCGCCACCGGCTATTCCGCCATCTTCCTGGGCCGCGCCTGTGCGAGCAACGCGGGCCTGTTGACGACGATCGAGCTCGATCCAGCCCTCGCCGCACGTGCGCGCAAGAACCTGGCGCGCGCCGGCCTCCAGGATCAGGCCAGCGTCATCTGCGGCGATGCGCTCGCGCACCTGCCCCAGATCGCGGGCGCCTTCCAGCTCATCTTCATGGACATCGAAAAGGCGGACTACGCGCGCGCCTTGCCGGAATGCCATCGCCTGCTTCGCGAGGGAGGGCTGCTGGTAGCCGACAATGTCGCGTTTGCCGACGCAGACCGCTTCAACCAGGCCATCTTCAGCGACAGCGGATGGAGGCCGGTGTCCCTCTTCGCGTTCTTGCCCAAGCATTCACCGGAAAGAGACGCGCTGTGCCTTGCCCTACGCTGCTGAAGCAAACAGAGCCGGCGCCGCCTGAGGCCGATCTGAGTCGTCGGAGCGACGCCGACAACGGCAAGCGAATGGTCGGATCTGGCGATCCTGCCGCGTGGCTCACCCCTTCACGCGGTCATGCCGAGACCATCCCGACGCCGGACTTTCACCACACATCGGGACTCAGCTCGCGACTACGCCGGCGGCTGGATCAGACGGCTCGGTCGCTTCCGTCCGCTCGGTCGCACCGAGCCGCGAACGCGCGCAGCGCCGGAGCAGCAGACCTGCCTACGAACGGCGTCCCGTGGCCGGTCGCCAGGACCCACGGGTCGAGGTCGGCGAGAGCGGCCACCGACGCGGCCGCGTCTCGCCAATCGCAGGTGACGACGGTCGGCGGGCCCGAGAGCCGCGGCTCGCGGCGCACCAGGTCCCAGAGCCAGCCGGCCCCGCCGCCGCCGAGACGACTCGACCAGGCGATCGTCAGGACGGCATCGCCGGCGATCAGCGTTCTGTCACCGGGCCGGAAGAAAGCGACGTGGCCCGGCGTGTGCCCCGGTGTCGGAACGCAGTCCCACTCCGGCAGGCCGGGCACGCCGGCCTGGGGATCGAAGGGCCGAACGGCATCGCCGAGATCGCTGTCGCGGATCAGCTTCTCCATGGCCCGCCGCGGAAGCACCCGGGCCAGCCAGGCGACCAGCGGCTCGGGATAGAGGGCCGTTCCGTCGATGAACGGCATCTCGTCGGCTGGAGCCAGGATCGGCACGCTCCATGCGGCGGCCAGGCCGACGGCGCTGCCGACGTGATCGGGATGACCGTGCGTGACAAGGATCGATCCCGGCCGACCCGCCGCGCCACACAGCCGTCGGGCGGTCTGGGTGATACTCCGTCCGGAGCCGGGGAAGCCGGCATCGATCAGCACCCATGACTCCCCCGAGCGCACGAAGTAGACGTTGGTGCCGCGGATCGGCAGCCAGTGCACGCCGCGGGCGATCTCGACAATCCCTGGACTGGTGCTCGCCGACACTCCGTCCCCCTTCCGGCTCCTGTCGGGCCGCCGGCCGCCTCCGCGCAGCCGAGTCCCCCGGCAGAAGGCCTGGGCCACGCGCCGGGTGACACGACTCATAGTAGTACGCCAGAGGACACCACAGGAGCGATGGGTCGGTCGGATCGTCCGAGGCCCGGGGCCGCGGCCGCAGACCGGCAGCGCCGGGGAGGTGCCACGACTCACCGTGGTGCACAAGAGACTCTTCACGATGCGCCGGAGCCATGATCAGTCGGTTCCGTCAGTTCTGTTGCAGCGATCGCGTCGGCGGCGTGAAGAACACCGCCACCATCGGAGGTGAACGCCCGGCAGAGGAAGCAGGCGGCCGTGATCGTGACCGCGTCGATGTAAAAGGTACGACCCGGCCGAGGCCTCACGGTGCGCTGCGACCCCAAACAGCCGAGCAGAGTGGCTGTCGCCAAGCTGTCGGGGTAGCGCTCGGCGAACGTACGTCCCGCGAGCGCCAGCGCTCGAGGCAGCGTCCGCGCAGTAGAATCGGAGCCCCACCAGAGGAGGCACACTGTGCACACGCCAGCGTCGTTCGTGACGATCGTGTCGGGCTCTCCGCGGACCGGCACGGCCTTGTTGATGCAGATGCTCATGTCCGGAGGGCTGGAGGTCCTTGTCGACGACGTCCACAAGGCCGGCGAGCCCGAGCCGTACGGCTACTACGACTACGAGCCCTCGCTGATGCTCGATGTCGACGAGAAGACGACAGACTGGGTGGCGAGCGCGAACGGGAAGGCCGTCAAGGTCATGCCGTACCAGCTCCAGTACCTCTCGCCCGCCTTCGAGTATCGTGTCATATTCGTGTGTCGGGTCATCGCAGAGGTCTTGGACTCGTGGGCGGCGATGGGCCTGTCTGGAACGGACCCAGCGTCCGTCGGGGGCGAGGCTGGCCAAGCTGCCGAGACTGACTTCCAGTCGCTCGAGACACGGCTCCTCCGACAGTCGCGCATGCCGACGCTGTTCGTGCGGTACAAGGACCTGACCGCCGACCCGGCGGCGCAGGCGGCGCGCGTCGTCGAGTTCCTCGACCTGCCACTCGACATCGACGCCATGGCGGCCGCCGCGGGGAAGGTCTGAACGCGGCGTTTGCGCGGCGCGGCGGCGGACTACGGACCCGTCGAACTGAAGGTCGGCGAGCAACCCTCGGGCGCGGACCACGCGCACCGGACCACACGCGAAGGATCTCCGGGGCGAGTTGCCGGCAGTCATCGCTTGCCTCCGCCGACTGTGCCACTATCATAGCCCGATCACCCCACGACGAGAGCAGCCTGACAACAGCTGACCGGCGTCGCTCAGTATCCGAAGGGAGTGTCATGATCATTGGCGTACCGAAGGAGATCAAGGACGGCGAGTATCGCGTGGCCGTGGCGCCGATCGGAGTGCGCGAGCTGATCCGCCGCGGCCACAACGTGGTCGTCGAAGCGGGAGCCGGGTTGGGCTCAGGCTTCTACGACGACGCCTACGCCAAGGCGGGCGCGACCATCGCACTGCGCGATCAGGCCTGGGAGAAGGCCGACATGATCGTCAAGGTCAAGGAGCCGCTCCAGGCCGAGTGGGCCAAGTTCAAGCCCGGGCAGATCCTCTTGACCTACCTGCACCTCGCAGCCTCCTACGAGAAGGAGCTCACGGAGGCGCTGCTGAAGTCCGAGATCCGCGCCATCGCCTACGAGACGGTCGAGACCCCAGCCGGTCATCCGCTCCTGGCGCCCATGAGTCGGGTGGCCGGGAGACTGGCGATCCAGACCGGCGCAACGGCCCTGCAGAAGAACTTGGGCGGCTCGGGCGTACTCCTCGGCGGAGTGCCCGGTGTGCCGCCGGCGAAGGTGGTCATCATCGGCGGCGGCACCGTGGGCACCAACGCCGCCAAGATCGCCGTCGGCATGGGCGCCCGCGTCATCGTGCTCGACAAGGACGCCGATCGCGTGGCCTATCTCGACGATGTCTTCCGGGGCCGTATCGAGACGATGCTCTCCAACGAGTCGACCGTCGAGCACGCCGTCGACGGCGCCGACATGGTCGTCGGCGCTGTCCTCCTTCGCGGAGGCGCGCAGACGCCGCACCTCGTTACGCGTGCGATGCTCAAGAACATGCGCGCCGGCTCGGTTCTCGTCGACGTGGCCATCGACCAGGGCGGCTGCTTCGAGACCTCGAGGCCGACCACCCACTCCGATCCGACCTACGTCGTCGACGGCGTGGTGCACTACTGCGTGACGAACATGGCGGCGGCGGTCGCACGCACCTCGACGCTGGCGCTCACCGGCGCGACGTTGCCCTACGCCGTGCAGATCGCCACGAAGGGCTTCGAGCAGGCGGTGAAGGACGATCCGACCTTGGCCCTGGGCGTGAACACCTACCGCGGCAAGCTCACCCTCGCGTCGGTGGCAGAAGCTCACGGCTTGGCCTACACGCCGCTCGACGAGGCGATGGCCCTTGCGTAGCCTTCGTTGAGGCCCACATGCGGTCGCCGCTGAAGTGACCGCCGAGTTGAGGATTCGGTCAGCAGGGGCGCAGTTCACCGCTGCGTGACCGGACCCCATTCGTCGGTCAGCCGCCCATGTTGGTCCCAGGGCCACCCCCTGGAGAATGAGCCTGTCGAGGGTGAGGTCGCAGACCGTTCTGCGCAGGCGGGCGTTCTCGGGCTCGAGCTCCTTGAGCCGCTTCGCCTGGCTCACCTGGAGGCCGCCGTACTCCTCGCGAAAGCGGTAGCCGGTGACCGCGTGGATGCCCAGGGCCTCGCCCACCTCCGGAACCTTCTTGCCTTCGCACGGCAGGACCTCGGCCTGGCGCAGCTTGGCGATGATCTCACTAGGGGCGGTGGGTCTTGCGTGGCATGACGTGCTTCCTTCCTGAGCGGTCGTGAGACAGCGTGCGCACGCGCTGCCGCGCCTCTTCTGACCCCGGCGCACGTCTCTGGCGCCTGCTTCGGTTGCGACTGCGGCACCGGACCTGACCGCATCCCCGCCACGCACTGTGCCCCGTCTGGGCTGCCCGAGTCGCGGGCACATGGTGACCATGGCCTGTCAGGCGGCAGCGCGGGAAGACGCTCCGCAGACGGCGACACCGTTCACGCTGGTCGTCTCGGACGTGCACGCCTTCCCCGAGTTCCTCGAGAACGCCTTGCGACGTTCGGAGTTCCGTGCGGGGGTCGATCACCTGGTGTTCGCCGGCGACCTGCTCGACCGCGGCGGGCACCCGGGCGCGTGCCTGGAGCGGCTCGACGAGCTCGACGCCGAGATGCTGATCGGCGACCACGACCACGCCACGATGCTCGGGTACTTCATCGGCGAGCAGTCGCCGGCCAGCAAGGACTACCGCCAGGCACTGCTGCGGCGCTTCAGCAGCGGCGCGCTGAGCCTGGTGACGCACGTGGACGGCGTGCTGATCAGCCACGCCGGGCTCTCACGCGCCTTCGCCCCCGACTTCGCGGCGGTCGGGCGCGACCCCGCACGCCTGGCGCACCTGATCAACGAGGAGTTCCGCCGCGCTTTGGAGCGCCAGCTCTCGCTGGGCATGACGCAGCCCGAGCCGCGGACCCTCGACGGGCATTCGCCGATGTGGCTGCGCGTCGACGACGCCGACGTGGGGCCGAAGCGACTACTCGACGGGATCGAGCAGATCGCCGGCCATACCAC